>NZ_JBFSTZ010000020.1:0-105529 GCF_041467155.1 Vibrio sp. 10N.247.310.23
CCATATCACTTACTACCGTTTTTGTTTTTAGTTCCCGCTAATCCGCGATGAACCAAAAAAAAGCCAGCCTGAAGAGGGGCTGGCTAAAGACAAGATATGCCTTGTCGACATGTAGAAGATTTTCAGTCTAATTTACGAGGGTCAGGTAAATTAAACTGAGGCATCAATTTGATACCCAGAGTGACTTACTACTCTATCGACGAATCTACTCCTAGGAGTGCTTATGCATAAGGGGGGAATTCCCCTATAAATGCTGCTCAATGTGATAATTGAGAACCTAGAGTAAATATTTGGGATTTTGAGCCTGTGACAGGGAGCCTAGAGCTCTCGTACTACTCGGAATCCTAGATAGTTTGCTGCCGTTGAAGGCGGTACGTACAGTTCGTTAAACACCTTTGCCTCTTCAGGAGAGAAGCTCCACGCGCCACCCTTCGCGAGGCCTTTCTGAACGGTTGTCCATTCCCATACATTACCCACCATGTCGTAGAAGCCTGTAAAATGTTTTTCGTGTTCGTGTGATTGCTTGTGAAGTCCCTAAACTCGCCGGAACGATTGGTTTTACAATGCCCGTAGTTTGTACACTCTTGATCATCTTTCCGGAGGCATGATCAAGATGATCGCGATAATGATCTTTTCATTCTCGCGAGCAAATAACTCTCATGAGCATTTACAAATTCATCTTATGCGCATTTAAGAGTATTATTCTTACTATGTTGACCCGAGTATTTTTCTGTCATGTCTAAACCTTTACCCTTTCCTAACCTAGACCTTTCTCCGCTAGGCCTTACTGGCCCTCGTCCTGCTGAGATCATCACTTTGCCATCGCATATGGATTGCCACGATCACCATTATTCTCAGGTGGTGATTGGTTTAAAAGGTCAGGCGGAATTTGAAGTGAGTGGTAAGGGGAATCTTGTTGGCCCAGGACAAGGTTGTGTGGTGACAGCGAGCTCTGATCATGCTTTCGGCGGAGTGGTTGGTCAGTCGGATATTCTCGTGCTCAACATGCCTATGCCAACCGATGATGACCCTCTGATGCTAGAGAAGATTAACCAGTTAGAATCATCGAACGTCTACTTCCAATTAGATGCGCAAATTCAAAAGCTTATCCATATGTTGGTGCAAGAGATGCAGGCCAGTCCTGATGATCTGTTATTAAGCCGTGCGTGCAATGATACGGTGATTGCATTGATGCAAAGGCACATCTCGGCATTTGAAACCTCAATCAAAGATTCACGCTTTGATCTTGAAGCGTTGGATCGCTACATAGAACAGCATTTAGCAAACAAGATCTCCGTCGCGCAGCTTGCGGGTAGTGTGTTCTTGGGTGAAAGCCAGTTCCATATGTTATTCAAAGAGCAAATGGGCATTACCCCTCACCAGTACGTTCTTGGCAAGCGCATCGACCGTTCTCGTCGTTTAATTGAACAAGGTAATCTAAGCCTTGGTCAGGTCGCTGAACTGGCTGGTTTCTCCGGTCAATCTTCCTTTACTCACACCTTTTCACGCCTTCAAGGCATGTCACCATCCCAATACAAAAAGAAAATTTCTGTTAAATAGTGAAACAAAACGGCATATTATTTTAAAGTTTCATATGTGACCTTGTGTTTGTTTTGTTAATAAAGCGAGTTTTTAGCAAAAAACTCGGAGTTTTTGACAAGTAATCCTTATATACTCTAAATACACTGCAGCCATTGTAGAGATCCCGAACTCTTTTCGGGTGTGAGATTAAGGAAAACGCATGTTTACAGCTACTGATGTGTTAAAGCCAGAATTCAATGAGCAGTCGCTTGCTGATCTTTGGACGCTTATCTCACCATTATATATGGTGGATGAAACCCAATGGCTAGAGCAACTTCTGCCACTAGCTACCCCTTCTGAGTCTGAAAAGCAGCAAATCACAGACAAAACGACTTCTTTGATCGAAGCTATCCGTGCGGATAAGACTTCTATCCAGATGATCGATGCACTGTTGCTTGAATACAGCTTAGATACTCAAGAGGGCATCTTGCTGATGTGTCTGGCGGAAGCCTTGATGCGTATTCCTGATTCAGCAACGGCTGATGCACTGATTCGCGACAAGCTAAGCGTTGCGGATTGGAAGTCTCACCTAAAGAATTCTGATTCGGTTTTTGTTAACGCTTCAACTTGGGGCTTAATGCTAACAGGCAAGGTGGTTGGACTTTCATCGAACGAGCAGAGTGCTGGACAAGCGGTTAACCGTTTAGTGAACAAGCTTTCTGAGCCGGTAATTCGTAAAGCGATGCACCAAGCGATGAAAGTGATGGGTCACCAATTTGTTCTTGGCCGCAGCATTGCTGAAGCGCAAAAGAACGGTAAGTCGATGCGCGACAAAGGCTTTACCTACTCATACGACATGCTAGGTGAAGCAGCACTGACCACAGCTGACGCAAATAAGTACTTTAAAGATTACCTAATGGCGATTGAAGCCGTAGGTCGAGACACTTATGTCTCTTCAAAATCTAGCCCAGCGCCATCTGTGTCTATCAAGCTTTCTGCACTTCATCCTCGTTACGAAGTGGCGAACGAAGACCGCGTACTGACTGAGCTATGCGACACGCTAGAGCAGTTACTGCGCCGTGCGATTGAGCTTGATGTTGCGATCACGATTGATGCAGAAGAAGCGGATCGCCTAGAGCTTTCGCTTAAGTTATTCGAAAAACTGTATCGCAGCGAGCTAGTGAAAGGCTGGGGCAAGTTTGGTCTGGTTATTCAAGCGTATTCAAAGCGTGCGTTACCGGTTCTAGTTTGGCTAAACCGCCTAGCAAAAGAGCAGGGTGACTTAATCCCACTTCGCCTAGTTAAAGGTGCTTACTGGGATAGTGAGATCAAATGGTCACAACAAGCTGGTTTCGATAACTACCCTGTTTACACTCGCAAAGAAGCGACTGATGTAGCCTACCTAGCGTGTGCGCGTTATCTATTGAGCCCAAGTGTTCGTGGCAATATCTTCCCGCAGTTTGCTAGCCACAATGCTCATACGGTTTCCGCTATTGCAGTGATGACAGACCATAAAGACTTTGAATTCCAACGCTTACACGGCATGGGTGATTCACTTTACAACCATGCAATGGAAGCTTACCAACAGTCGGTACGTATTTACGCGCCAGTTGGTAGCCATAAAGATCTACTGCCATACCTAGTACGTCGTCTGTTAGAGAATGGTGCAAACAGCTCGTTTGTACACCGTTTGGTTGATGCTCGTTGCCCTGTAGCAGAGCTAACACAGCATCCAGTCGACATGCTTTTGGCATTCGATACGTTGAACAACACTAAGATTCCTCTGCCGCCAGCGGTATTCCCTGAGCGTAAGAACTCATACGGTGTGAACATTGATATCGAGAGCGAAGCGCATCAGTTTGAAGAGCAAGTAAAAGGCTTTTTGAACAATCAATGGACTGCTGGACCTGTGATCAACGGCGAATCTCTTGCCGAAAGCATGATCAAGGCTGATCAGAATGTTGAACAAGTAACAGCACCTTACGATCGTCGTATTAGCGTGGGTCAGGTGGCTTTTGCAAACCTTGATCATGTTTCCGCAGCGATCACTGGTGCAGACGCCGCATTTGCTGATTGGAATGCGACATCGGTTGAAACCAAAGCCGCTGCGCTTGAGAAGTTGGCGGATCTGATGGAAGAAAACCTGGCTGAGCTGGTGGCAATTTGTCATCAAGAAGCGGGTAAGACAATTCACGACAGCATTGATGAAGTGCGTGAAGCGGTCGACTTCTGTCGTTACTACGCAAAACAAGCGGATAACCTACAAGGTTTCGAACTAAAAGGTTTTGATGGCCAAACACGAATTGCTTCTCGACAAGGTCGTGGCGTGTTCGTTTGTATTAGCCCTTGGAACTTCCCTCTCGCTATCTTCCTTGGCCAAATTACAGCAGCTTTGGTTGCGGGTAACACGGTTGTGGCTAAGCCTGCCGAGCAAACAAGCTTAATTGCAGCTCGCGCCGTTGAACTGATGAATGAAGCGGGTTTCCCTGCTGGCACTATTCAGTTACTACCGGGGCGTGGCGCTGAGATCGGCAGTGCACTTACCAGCCATGATGCCATTGCGGGCGTTGCCTTTACGGGTTCAACACCAACAGCACAACGTATCAACGTGTCATTGGCAAGTCGTAACGCTAAGCCTGTTCCGTTTATCGCGGAAACCGGTGGTCAGAATGCGATGATCGTCGACAGTACCGCACTGCCTGAACAGGTAGTTCGTGATGTTATTCGTTCTGCATTCGCTTCAGCAGGTCAACGTTGTTCTGCACTGCGTGTGCTTTACATCCAAGAAGACATTGCAGACCGCGTGGTTGGATTGATTCACGGTGCAATGGACGAGTTGAGTGTTGGTATTCCACACCTTCATAAAACCGATGTTGGCCCTGTTATCGACCAAAACGCAAAACAGAAGCTAATGGCGCACTTAGAAAACATGACCAATACCCAGAAGAAGGTGGCTCAACTTTCTTTAGGTACGGATTGTGAACATGGTGACTTTGTTCCACCAAGTGCGTTTGAAATCGATGACATCAGCTGCTTGACAGAAGAACAGTTTGGCCCTGTGCTTCACATCGTTCGCTTCAAAGCGAGTGAGTTGACACAAGTAGTAGACCAAATTAACCAAACCGGTTTTGGTCTAACTATGGGTATCCACAGCCGTAACGAAACAACTTACCGTTGGATCGAGAAACACATTCGTGTGGGTAACTGCTACATCAACCGTGACCAAGTGGGCGCTGTTGTTGGTGTTCAACCATTCGGCGGTCAAGGTTTGTCGGGTACTGGCCCTAAAGCGGGTGGTCCTCACTACCTATACCGCTTTACTGATGTTCATTTTTCTCAATCACAAGACAAGGCATAAGGAGCAGTATCATGGTTCATCAAGTGACAGGTTTTTCTGATGCTTTGTTAGCGTGGGAACAATGGAATCTTACCGACTTTGATCATAAGAGTGCTCAGGTACTTGCATTCAAATCAGAGATCGAAAGCCAATCTACGTCTTTGGCGGCAGTGGCAACTTATCACCTAGAGCAAGCCTCTGCGCTGCTTTCTGAGCAGCACCTAATGGCTGGCCCGACTGGTGAAACAAACGAGCTGTATGCTGCAGGACGTGGTGTGGCTTTGGTGATTGTTGATGATTGCCAAGACAAAGAGCCAGCACTGCAAACAGCAACCGCGATGATTACCGCAGCACTATTAGCGGGTAACAGCGTGCAATTGTGCAGTGATGACGTGCAATTCAACACCTTGATCGCTGATGCAGCGAAACAAGCGAATTTACCGACGAACTTGGTGCAGGTTGCCTCGTACGACGCTGCTCAACAGCTGCTGTCTTGCGATGTACGAAGTGCGGGTTACGTGGGTAATTCACAAACGGCTCAAGCTATCAATTTACAACTTGCTAAGCGTGACGGTGCAATCGTCGGTTTAGTAGCTGAAACGGATCTAACGGCAATGAATGTTGCTAATGATCCACACCTATCGCTGCGCTTCATTACCGAGCGTACGCGAACTATAAATATAACAGCCGTGGGCGGTAACGCGACCTTGCTCGAACTTGGAAGCGAAGCTCACTAACCTTCAGTAACATTGGCTCTAAGCACTTTTGTTTTCTCCATTGTTGGTTTCACCATCTTTGGATTTAACTCATAGTGCCTTGGAGCCTCAATACCTAACTCAATGCACTCGCTTGCCTTTACGGTGAGTGTCTTGCATTGAATTAGGTATGGAAGGCTTTTTACAAATGAGGACTATCAAATGATAGAAAACAGTTTTGCAATAACGACGACGTTCATTGCGTATCTAATTATGATGCTGGCAATCGGTGTTATTGCTTACAAACGTACTTCTAGCTCGACAGACTACTTCCTAGGTGGTCGTTCGCTAGGCCCATGGCCTGCTGCACTTTCTGCTGGTGCATCAGACATGAGTGGTTGGCTACTACTTGGTCTACCGGGTTACGCTTATGCTGCTGGTTTTGAAGCATTCTGGCTTGCTGGTGGCCTGCTAGTTGGTACTTGGGCGAACTGGTTAATCAGTGCTAAGCGTCTGCGTACTTACAGCATTACAACAGAGTCACTGACGCTACCTGAGTTCCTATCTCGTCGTTTCAATGATAATTCTAAGCTGATCCAAACAATTTCTGCTTTCTTTATCCTTTTATTCTTCCTTTTCTACACAAGTTCTGGCTTGGTAGCAGGTGGTAAATTGTTTGAAACAGTATTCGGCCTAGATTACACAACAGCGGTAATCATCGGTACAGTATGTGTGGTTTCTTACACGCTATTTGGTGGTTTCCTTGCGGTATCTTGGACGGATTTGGTTCAAGGTCTGCTGATGTCTGCTGCGCTATTGATTGTACCAATCGCAGCGATGAACGGTGGTCTTGGTCAGCTATCGACTGATCTTCACAACATCAACCCAGAGCTTCTCACGCTATGGAATGATGTGAAAGGTGAGCCACTTTCTGCTATCGCGATCATCTCGCTAGCGGCATGGGGTCTAGGTTACTTCGGTCAGCCACACATCCTTGCTCGTTTCAAAGCAACACGTAGCAACAAAGACCTAACAACAGCGCGTCGTATCGCGGTGGTATGGTCTGCTCTGTCTATGGTTGGTGCAATGCTAGTAGGTCTTGTTGGTCTAATCTACGTGACTAACTCTGGCGCGCCTAAGCTAGACGATGGCGAGAAGATCTTCATGCTTCTTGTGAACGCGATGTTCCACCCAGTAATCGCAGGTATCTTACTTGCTGCAATCCTAGCGGCAATCATGAGTACTGCGGATTCACAACTTCTTGTTTCTTCATCTGCGATGGCAGAAGATCTATACAAGCAAGTACTTAAGAAAGATGCGACGTCTGAAGAGATCGTTCGTGTAGGCCGCTTCGCGGTAATCCTAATCTCTCTAATTGCACTTGTGCTAGCGATGACGCCAGACAGTTCAGTTCTTGGCCTTGTATCTTATGCATGGGCTGGTTTTGGTGCTGCATTCGGCCCAGCTATTGTATTGAGCCTGTACTGGTCTCGTATGAACCGTAACGGCGCTCTAGCGGGTATCGTGGTTGGTGGTGTGACGATTGTACTTTGGAAACAGTTCACGGGCGGTTGGTTCGATGTGTACGAAATCGTACCGGGAATCATCCTATCGACGCTTTCTATCGTTATCGTGAGCCTAATTACTGGCGAGCCTGAAGACGAAGTAAAGAAGCAACACGCTGAGTTCGAGAAGAACCTTGTTGAGCTAGACTAATTTACATTGTAAAAATACCAATGAATTAGCAAAAGACATGAACAATAGAGTCACTTCGGTGGCTCTATTTTTTTATGTGAGTACGACCTTTGTCTTATTTCAAATTAAGTTTATTCGAGGTTTTCTGATATTGAAATGGGGGTTTACAATGTAAATCGAAGCGGTAGGATCTTGCGTGAGAAGGGAAAGATCAACTTACTCAATGGCGTGTGATGTCAAAAAATAAAACAGAAAAATGGCTATTTTTTGAACTTGGCGCTCACTTTTGTCATTAGCTCGGTGAATTGTGGAACCGAATTGGACATGATGTGTCAATTGTCAGTAACCACTAAAGACCTATAGGACAAAGGTATGCCTGATCTCTATTGCAAAGGATGTAAAAAAACAACACTACATAAGTCTATAATGAAACGTTGTGAATCAGAGCCCGAGACAGCTTCTGGCCGTATGATGCAATGGACGTCAAAACTATTTAGTGGAAACCTGTACTACGATATGGAAACTCAGCACTTCTGCCGCACGTGCAATTGTCGTTGCGAAACAGGAAGTACTGTACCCCAAATTGGTTTAGCTTAACTTACAGTAAGCGCTCACTAACTTAGATCAAAAAACCTCCGTTTTAGGAGGTTTTTGCGTTTCTATGCGGCTTTGAGTGCTAGCTCGGCAACAATGGCGTCGCCATCAATCTTCACATCCCAACCATAGTTTGAGTATTCATTTGCTAGTGCCTGAGCAACATCTTTTGATACCGTTACGTGTGTCCATGAACCAATACCGTAAGGTTTATATGCGAGTTCTTGCGTTTTCATAATAGAGTCATCCTTTCTCTTTGATAATTATATTATTCACTTTGGCCTATATCCTTTCTTTCGTTTCCGGCTCAACTTATTTGTTAATCGGGTCATTTCTATAATAATTTGTTAATAACCAGAGTTTGATTTATAAGGGTTCTTATCTATTTGTATGTGTTTATATCTGGCGTGAATATCATCCGTGCATTTAGTTTTTAAATGTGTGAGCGAGGTTTTCTTCGATTGCACTTGGTATGGAATATACTGAGCGGAATTTAGAATGTTTAAGGAATGTTATGTCTCAGCATCAGCTCGATCGTATCGATAAAGAGATACTAAGAATTCTGCATATGAAAGGGCGTTTACCTGTTGTTGAACTGGCAAAACAGGTCAACCTTACGACGTCACCTTGCTCTGATAGACTCAAGCGATTGGAGAAAGAGGGCTACATCACGGGCTATCATGCTGAGCTTTGTTCAGAAAAGCTGGGACTCGATGTTCAAGTCTTTATCCATATCCGTCTCGATCAGACTAGCTTTTCGATCTTCGACAAATTTGCCCAAGCCGTGGAAATGATGCCTGAGGTGGAAGAGTGCTACTCACTGTCGGGTGACTTTGACACCATGATCAAGGTTCGAGTGAAAGACATGAAGGCGTACCAAGCGTTTATGGCCACCAAGCTGGGCACCTTGCCTGGTGTGATTCAGACACGTAGTGAAGTGGTGATTGAAGAGCATAAAAAGGGCTTCGGCGTGAACCCTGAGTTGTTGGCAACTCTAAAATAGTGGCCTAATTTCGCTTACCAACGTGATTTAGATATAAAAAATGGAAGCAATAAGCTTCCATTTTTTGTTGAGCGTCAGATAAAGAGCAATCCGATAAACTTGTTCGCCTTAAAGCGTAATGGCCGCAGAGATTAAGCCAATCACACCACCGAATACACCGCCCCAAACCACAAGCCAGCCAAGGTGTTTCTTGATCATGGTCTGAACCATCTCTTTAACCAGCTTAGGTGTTAGTTCATTCAAGCGCTGATCGATGATCGCCTCAATGTTTTCTTTGATTTCATCCATCATCGCAGGCGATTCTAGCTCGTCTTTGATGGCATTTTTTACAGAATCACTCTTGCTGATTTCAATCACAGATTCTTGCATCTTCTCAACAAACGGCGCTTTCATTGGCTCTAGTGCTTCTGTGCCACCAAACATTGCCAACATACCGCCAAACTGAGAGTTCTCGATAACATGCACCAGTGAGTCGAATGCAGGGTTAAAGTCGATCTTCTGAATCACAGGCTCTAGATTGAGCGACTTTCCTGTCATCTCGCTGCTTAGGAAGCGGTCGATGTTACTTTCTGTAAAGAATTGCTCCATCATCAGTTGCTTGATGGCTGCCTTGAACTCTTCAAAGCGCGCTGGAATCACTCCAGAACCGTATAGGCCGGGTACTTTCTCGAACAACATGTGAATCGCAAGCCAGTTGGTGATGGCACCAGAAAAGGCGAATAGGCCTGCATAAAGCAAGTATTGGTTTGCTGTCGCATAGCCGCCAGCAAGCAGCGCTAACGCGATAACGTTAGTTAAGACACTTTTGTTCATGGTTGATCTCTAGAAAGAATATTGCGCGCATTTTAAGAAAAAAACGCCAAAAAAAAAACAAAAGGATCGATGAAGTTTATTGGACAGGTAGCAAAGAGCGCCAAATAGCAGGCATAAAAAAGGCTAGCCTCCCCCCGAAGTCTAGCCTTATTCCAGAACGCGCAAGCGAGGCGTCTTTGGTGTTAATGTCATTATATAATTACGACATAACATTCTGCCATGTGTAATTTACCGCTAATAAACAAATTGCTGTGAATCACATCGCACTTTTAAAATAGCACAAAAATTAAGCGTTTGTAGCTTGCTCAAGGTCATCGGCAATGAAGCCACCGGTTTGGTGATTCCATAGCTGCGCATAAATACCATTCTGGTTAATCAGCTCTTGGTGCGTGCCTTCTTCTACGATATTGCCGGCATCAAGCACGATCAGGCGATCCATCGCTGCGATGGTCGACAGGCGGTGTGCAATCGCAATAACCGTTTTGCCTTCCATTAGCTCAATCAAGCTCTCTTGAATCGCTGCCTCTACCTCAGAATCGAGTGCAGAAGTTGCTTCATCGAGAACAAGTAATGGAGCATTCTTTAGAAGAACACGTGAGATAGCCACACGTTGACGCTGACCACCAGAAAGCTTAACGCCACGTTCACCTACTTGAGCATCGTAACCAATGTTGCCAAACGGGTCGGTTAGCGTTTCGATAAACTCATGCGCGTGTGCTTGTTTAGTTGCCGCGTATACTTCTTCGTCTGATGCCTCTGGTCGACCGTAAAGAATGTTGTCTTTGATCGAACGGTGCAGCAGTGAGGTATCTTGGGTCACCATACCTATGTTGCTACGCAGAGAATCTTGAGTAACGCTCGAGATCTCTTGGTCATCAATCAGGATGCGACCACTTTCTACATCGTGGAAACGCAGTAGTAAGTTAACTAGGGTCGATTTACCTGCACCTGAACGGCCAACCAAACCCACTTTTTCACCCGGTTTGATGTTGAGGTTTAGGTTGTTGATCACCCCCTTATTCTCACCGTAGTTAAAGCTTACATTGTCGAAGTTGATACCGCCTTGTGGAACCTCCAGAGGCTTCGCGTCTTTCTTGTCTTCAATAGCAATAGGCTTAGACAGAGTTTTAATGCCGTCAATCACGGTACCAAGGTTCTCAAACAGACCACCAATTTCCCACATGATCCATTTCGACATGCCGTTAATACGCAGAGCCAAGCTGACCGCAATCGCGATTGCACCCACGGTGATTGCGCTATCTAGCCATAGGTAGATAGAGATACCCGCAATGCTGAACACCAATAGATAGTTAGCGAATTCCACGCAGATGTTGAAGCCGGTTACCAAGCGCATTTGGCGGTGCACAGTATCTAGGAAGCCTTCCATGCCTTCTTCGGCGTATTTGGTTTCTCTTTTACTGTGTGAGAACAATTTCACCGTCGCGATGTTGGTGTAGCTATCAACAATACGACCTGTCATCAGTGAACGAGCATCCGCTTGCTCTGAAGACACGTCTTTTAGCTTTGGCACGAAGTGCAGTTGAATACCGATGTAAACGAATAGCCAAATCAGCATCGGAGCCATCAAGCGCCAATCTGATTCAGCAAGCATGAACAGCATCGCCGTGAAGTAAACCGTCACGTAGACAAACACATCGACCATCTTGGTCACAGTTTCGCGCACTGCAAGCGAGGTTTGCATCACTTTGGTCGCGACACGTCCGGCGAAGTCATCTTGATAGAAGGACAGGCTTTGCTTCAAAAGGTAGCGGTGTGCTAACCAACGAATCGACATTGGGTAGTTGCCCAGCAAAGTTTGGTGAAGCAATAGCGAGTAAACACTGATCAAGATTGGCATCACAACCAACAGCAGAATACCGAGCCCCATCAATGTCGATTCGTTGTCTGCTAAGAAAGTGTCTGGGTTGCTTGTTGATAGCCAGTCGACCAATTGCCCCATGTAACCGAACAGCGCGACTTCGATGATCGCGATGGTCATGCTCATCAACCCGAGCAAAATCAATGGTTTTTCGAAACCTCGAGTGTAATGGCGGCAGAATGCCAGTATGCCAGTAGGAGGTTGTATCGGCTCTCCCTTTGGAAAGGCTTCAGTAAAGCCTTCAAATTTCTTGTACATAGATTTCCCTTTATAAACTAGTGCATCTATAAGCGACTGCATCGTTGGTGCAGCTTTGTTTTTATGGTCTTGATTCGAAATTTAACTGTCTTAGTTTGAAATTATATAAGCGCCCATGGGTTCTTATCAGTATTAAGTCATTCGATGGATTTTGTTCTAGCGCCTATTTAGGCACTTGGCTTTAAAACACTAAAACTTTGTCTAAGCGATACAGGAAAGGTCCAAAGAGTGTCTTTCATGACGCTTATTTTAGATTGAATTAGACAGGAAAAGTTAAGCTTATTTCAAACGTAATTGATTGTTATGCAACGGTGATAATCCTAACGTTAAATGGATTGAATTGTAATCAAAACTCGTGATGGGCGAGAAAATGGAATCAGAATATTTATCCATAAAGTGACTTAACGAATATGCATACAGTTGGTTCTTTCTGATGTGCTGTTATCTTGCAGTAAAAATTACCGAATAAACTGACTTTTGCAGGAATTGTTTGGGATAAATATTCAAATAAATATTCTTTTCAGTGAATCTTGTCGTAACAAGTTGTTTACAATTCTGAAGTAAATAAAAGATAGGGACGGTTGAAATGTTAAACCTACACAAAAAATCACTTCATATCACTAATGTTCAAAACGCCAATTGCGTTGTTATGGTGCCACCAAAAGAGTTTAAATTTAACGAAGAAACAGCACGTGATAACGAATTTCAGCACAGAGTTAATCTGACCGAAGCTGAGGTGAAAGTAGAAACGATGGCCGAATTTAAAGCTATGGTCGCTTCGTTGCGTAAAGAAGGTGTGCAAGTTGTAGAGTTTGATTACCCAGAATTGGGCGTTGAAACTCCGGATGCTGTTTTCCCAAACAACTGGTTCAGTACCTGTAGTGATGGAAGCTTATTCACGTTCCCTATGGCGTGTGAAAACCGTCAGAATGAAGTTAAGCCAAATGCTCTTATTGAAGCGTTAGAAGCGTCGGGTCGCATTGTTAACCATAGCGAGTCTCTAGAGTCTTACATCGCGCAAGGTTCTTATCTAGAGAGCACGGGCGTGATGGTTATCGACCATATCAACAAGACCATCTACGCTGCGCTTTCTCAGCGTTGTGACCGCGAAGTGTTAGAAGATTATGCGAAGCGCATTGGTTATTCTCGCGTGGTCTCGTTCCAAACGGCATTACCGTCTGGCCAACCGATTTACCATACCAATGTGATGATGGCGATTGGCGATAACTTCTGCGTGATCTGTGATGAAGTGATTCCTGAGTTTGAACGCCGCTTTGTGGTGAAGTCGCTTGCTAAAGATAAGCAGGTTATCTCTATCTCAATTGATCAGATGAACCGTTTCTGTGGCAACATCCTGCAGCTTGAAACCGTGAATGGCGACAAGGTGATCGCGATGTCTCAATCGGCTTACGATGCGTTTTCTCCAGCCCAGTTAGCTCAGCTTTCGACGCATGGAAAACTGCTGCCATTTAACGTGAAAACGATTGAAGACATTGGCGGTGGTTCGGTGCGATGCATGTTGGGTGAGGTGTTTTTACCAACGCGAGTAAATCGTCTGTAACAAGCACTCACTTTCAGTAATGAATCTTTGAATACCACTCTTATCGCAGAGTGGTATTTTTGTTTTTGTCTTTCACATATAAGAGAACAGAGCTCGATACAGGAGTCAACGCGCAAAAGCTAATGGAAATAAGCTATGAAGCGTCCTTAAAAGCTCTGTGTTCGATGAACTGAGCCGACAGTGTTACGACTTCTTTGGAGTAGACGAGCGCCGTGTGGTTGAGTTTGAGGGCGTAAGTATCCGTTGCTCCTCTCAGGTTGGCGTCTTCGAGTGTGACTGTGCCATCGCCCGGGTTTCTTCCCAGAACAATACGTCCGACTCCGGCGTCGTAGGTACCTGTAATCACGCCAATCGGCACATCAATATCGTAGTCACCCAGGCCATCGCTTAAGATCATTTTGCTCGAACCAAATATAAAACCAAGCCCATGATTCGACAGTGTTTTGGCGATAGTTGCCCCATTGTGCGGCGTCCCTGCGGTAATAATGCAGGTGTCGGCAAAATTGGGCTGATAAAACTTAAAGTAGTGACGAATGAGTAAGCCACCGAGTGAGTGACCAAAAAAATAGACCTCATCGTACTCATTAAAGCGAGCATTTACGAAGCGATTGAGGCGTTTGGCTGCAGAAGGGAAACGCAGCGAGTTGTAGGCAAACTTGTGCGTTGTAAAGCCGCGTTTTTTGAAGTTTCTATCCAGATACTGCATGATCAACGCAGGCATATATAGACCATGAATTAAAACTATATGTTTGTTTTTATTATTCATTTTTGTCCTCCGTCTGATGGTGTTTTCAGTATATGGAGTCGCAATTCTAAACTCAACAAAACTTGCTGTGAATGGGGCACAAAAGACAGAGGTGTACGTTATAAACAGTGCGTTCGTCATAGAGAAAAGGTGGGTTAGTCAGATCTCACTCCACCATACACATCTATGGTTAATCCGCCTTGTTTGGCGTAAGTATTGGGTGTTAGACTTTTTACCTTATTGAAGCTTCTCTCTAATGTCCTTTATCGCCAAGTTTTGCAATCCATGTCGAACTAAGCTCTTTTAATATCTTACGAATCAGTTCGCTGTGTCTATCTGTTTGACTTGCCGATATCTAAGGCACCAGTAGATCTTATGATTCTGAATTTTCAGTTTTGGTTAGCTCAGTATCACCTGCTTCACTTTTTGCTTCCGGTTCAACCAAAACTTTGATTACGCCTTTTTGTAGGATCAGGTTATTAGGGTAGGTGATAATGTTGCCCGAACTGTGTCGAAGAATAACATGGAACATGGTGATATCGATGATCACACCGCTGATGTCTTCGTCTTTCTCCGCGACTCTTACTCTGTCGCCAATGCGATAAGGGAAGACGAAAAATATTAGTACGCTGGCTGTGAGGTTACTTAGAATCGACCATTGCGCGAATAAAGCGACACCCAGCACCGCAAATATCGAAGACAAGAACAGAGAAATATCACCAAAACCCAAGTTAAGAACAATCGTAAACACAGCGATGAAGAGTAGAAACAGAACAATATTGAAACACTTAATCACGAACTGCTTTCGCTTCAATTCGACACGCTTATTTTCCGCTAATGTTTCTATCCAGTTCTTACCTAAGCGTTTGATCACCCAATACACAGTGATAAGAAGTAAACCTAAAACTACTTGTCTAAGCCACATATTGGATTGCAAAAACTCAACCATTAAATAAACCTCAATTTTTTCAAAATAACGACCTCTGCCGCTATGACCACGAGCAGCCCAACGCAAAATAGTGGAAATGCTATCGGGTTATCTGTTCCGGGTATCCCAGCGATATTGACACCCAGTAAACCGGTGAAAAACCCAGCAGGGAGGAAAATACCTGCAATGATAGAAAATAGGTACGTATTTCTATTCATTTTTTCAGCTTGTTGCTGACTTAGGCTCGCTAAAAATACATTAATTTGTTCGATGTAAAACTCAACAGACTCGTTAATTCTCAGGATGGTATCAAGGCTGTTCTTTATATGACTGTTGTGCTTACTCAATGGCGCAGGTAGGTCACTCATTAAATCTTCAAAAACGTATTTCTGTGGCTTCAAATAACGCCTTAGTCTGAGTAGCCTTGAATGTAGAGCGTTAATGGATCTTATGTCGATATTGGATGTAGATTCTAACTCGTCAATTAATAGTTCGACGGGTGCTAGGAAGGTTGAAATGCTGTGGTTGATTCCACGGATCATGCCCAACAACACATCAGGTAATGATGTAGGGCCTTGGTTTTGTTTGAGATCAGATATCAGATTACTGACCGCTTTTGAAGGAACTTTACGTGTCGATATTAAAGTGCCTTTGTACCATAAGATGCGTAGGCTAAGCATGTCGTCAGGGTTAGCACCTTCGTTTAGATTAATGCCTCGCAGAATCATCAAAAAACAGTCGTGGCCAAATTGTTCGAACCGAGGGCGGGTGTCATCGGTGAGTAATGAATCGATGATGGCATTTGGAACCGTATTACTGTGGAGCCATTCTCTCAAACCGTCAGCATCTCTTTGGCAGTGATACCAAGTTGATTGCTCGAATGAGGCTGGGCTGGTGGTGTGTTCATGTGCCACCCCCTCAGAAAATTGCCAGCTTGAAATTATGAAAGCGTCCATTCATTTGTCCTTAATGATATGACGTAAACATTGATATTATGCGCCATTCAGGCGCGGTATTGAACTGAGCTTAATCGTGGTAAGTTCAATGAGCGATGTGAGTGAGATGAAGTCTAATAAGACATGTTGGTCTTTGGAGTACGACGGACTCTTCCATTATTGTCTCTATTAAATGTAGCTCATTGTTTCGTCGTTATAAATTAGCACTCTGGCTCCATGTTAGCGACGAAAAAAAGAAAAGACCGAGGTCTTTTCTTTTTAGGGGAGGTTGCGGAGAGCTTGCTCAGGCAACTCGAGTTTTCCGATGGTTTACATAAGCAAAAGCACTAGCGACAAGAAGCAAAAATGTCTTGGTTCTCTCGGTATTCTTTGGTTTGCACGTCCATTAGGCCAAGCAAGGAGTCGAACAGGTTATCGTGAGAAAAGCTCTGCTCTTTCCCCGCCTTTCTTAAGCAGGTTTGGTTTATCCCTTTCTGCTCGGCGAAACCATCAGACATCCACATTATCATAGGCACATGGGTTTGCTCTTTCGGTGCCAATGAATAAGGCATGCCGTGTAAGTAGACGCCATTTTCTCCCAATGATTCTCCGTGATCGGAAATGTACATCAGCGCAACATTGTACTTATCGGTGAGTTTCTCTAGCTTCTGAATAGCCTGTGATAGAAAGAAATCTGTGTACAAGATGGTGTTGTCGTAGGTGTTGACCACTTGCTCTTTGGTGCAGTTTTCGATATCAGAACGTGGGCAGTCTGGCACAAACTTCTTATGATCTTCTGGGTATCGCTCAAAGTAAGTTGGGCCGTGAGATCCGGAGATATGATAGAAAATGATGCTATCTTGTTTAAGAACTTGAGTATCTTGTTCGAAGTTCTCTAGCATGGCTGTGTCATAGCACACATCTTTATTACACAGCGGGTCGCTGTCTTTGGCGACGAGAGTCATCTCTTTGATTCGATGTGCGACCGCCTTGTCTCCACCATCGTGCTCTCGCCAGATAGAGTGAATGCCCGCGCGGTTCATAATGTCGACTACGTTATCTTGGTTGTAGGCTTTGTCGCGATCGTAGTTGCTTCGGTTCATGTTAGAAAACATACACGGCACAGAAACCGCAGTGGCTGTTCCGCATGACTGAACATCAGAGAAAAAGATCGGATTATAGGGTTTGGTATGAGCATTGGTTTCTTTCTCATAGCCATAATATTGGTAGTTATATACACGTGCTGTTTCACCAAGAACAAACACCAATAAGGTCGGTTTGGTTGCCGCTTTTGCTTGTGGCTTGAGTTGAGCATCTAATCCCAATTCTTGATAGGGGATGGGCTGTTTGATGTAGGTGTTATTGATGTATTTGACTGTTGAAGCTACGTATTCGGTCGGAATGATCATCTTTTTAAGATGAGAGTTATTACGACCAATCGACACATAATCTTTGTAAAACAACCCGGCAATGATGGCAATGACGATCAACGAAGACAGCAGCCCTATCGACTTCCAAATCGCAAAATCTCTCCAAGATTCTCTTTCAAGATCCGTAAATAAAAGCAGCAGTGACGGGACTCCTCCCATCAGAACAAACCATAAAATAGAATAGCTGCTTAGGTAGCTAGCGGCTTCTCCGCTGTTGGTTTCGAAGACGTTTTCTATCATTCCATAGTCTACGAAAATGCCGTAGTTGAACATGCTGTAGCTGACTAAAGAGGAAGTAAGTAGTAACAAGATAAAAAAAGCTTTGGCGAATATCGGCCAGTTGAATACTTGAAAGATAAAGTTGAATGCGGCGAGAAAGAAAAATGGGATCGAGATGATAAACCCAATGCTTTCGGCTTGTGAGGCACTAAGAATATTGAACAGTTCGCGTGAGATAGGCAAGTTAATGACAAGCAGGTAATACACTGCCAAAACGAAAGGGAGTTTGTTTATCGACATGTTTAAGCGTGGTAGATTCATAGGTCTTGTCTTCCTGTGTCACTTATCCCTTTATTTTAGTCTCGCTACCAAGAAAGCTCTAATATCAACGCATAAAGCTCAATCAGTGATGGTGAGCGATAAACTGGCTAAAGTGAAATGACGCTAAGGTGTGTAGATACAAAAAATTTACTTTACTGAGTGACCTTCATGACAAGGTGGAACAGCAAAGTGAATTAGTATGTTCAGCTTATTCTATGTGGTTCAATCACATTAGAAGTTGTATGAACCACCGAAGCTAATGCTTTTGAAGGCAAGCGTGTGGTCACCAGCTGATATTTGAGAGTTACCAAATTGGACTGTGTCGTCTACGCTCACTGCATCCGCTTGCGAGATTAAGCGTAGCGTTAGGTGTTCGATTGGCGTGTATTCAACACCTACACCAAAGTGGAAACCCGTACCGCTGTCATCAGCGTAACCAGCACTCTTATTTGCGTTTAGGTCAACAGAGCTTAAACCAGCCAATACGAATGGGCGGATTGTGTTGTCGAATGTGTAACCAAGATTTGCTGACAAAGAAACAGACGTCGGAGACAGCTTTTCAGCGCTATTTTTGTAGTTTGCGTAATCTGTGTAGCCAAGTTCAACACCTACGATACGGTTGAATTGGTAGCCGCCGTATAGGTTGTAGCCCATGCCATCTGAATCTAAGCTACCGTGACCGTCTGTGTCAGAATCTTGGTAGACACTAAGTCCGCCACCAATGTACGCACCGCCGTCAGTACCTGCTGCTAAAGCTGGAAGAGAAACTGCGCTGATTAAACCCAGTGCTAATGCTGATTTCGTTATCTTGTTCATCTTTGTTACTCACTCTTAAATGTCATGCCAGTATCAATAATTTTTATTTTGCGACCTTTCGACCGTTGGTGAGTATTATTCCGTAGTCTTGTATGTATTACTGTATGGCTTTGTAAGCTGAATCGTTACATAGTAGAAAAAATACACATCAGGTTGCTTAGTGAGTCAGGCTGTTTAAAACAAGGAATAAACATGCTAACGAAACAAAACACAGGTTTGGTGGTTGTGGACGTACAAGGCAAGCTTGCACGCCTTGTTGATGAGAATGAGACACTTATTTCTAACTGTGGAAAGTTGATTAAGGGCGCACAGGTTTTGGGTCTGCCAATTATTCGTTTGGAGCAGAATCCAGAGAAGCTAGGTGCGACGGTTGATGAACTCAATGAGCTTTTGAGTGATGTTAAACCAATACCTAAATTCACGTTTAACGCGTGTGATGAGCCCAAGTTTGTTGAGGCGGTTCAAGCCAAGGATGTAGAGACTTGGTTAGTGTGTGGTATTGAGGCTCATATTTGTGTTTATCAAACCGCAATGGGGTTGTTGGAACTTGGGTACAAGGTTCAGGTAGTTGGCGACTGTGTTAGCTCACGAACGGCACTCAACAAAGATCTGGCAATCCGTCGACTAATGGATGCTGGTATCCAAATCACAGGATTAGAAATGAGCTTATACGAGCTTGTGAAAGACTGCCGCGCGCGTGAATTTAAGCTCATTCTATCCTTGATTCGTTAATCACCGAGAGGCTGTCTATCGCCACCGCCTCGGTAAGAATCGAGCGCAACTTTCAAGCGACGCAGTTTGTCGCGCGAGCGGTTCTTGTGATTGACTGCGATTCCCATAGAAAGCACATCCACTAACGCCAACATAGCGTAGCGAGAAGCCGACGGCTTGTAGATGAAGTCGGTTTCCATATGCTTGATGGGTAACAAGATATCGGCAATTTTTGCTAGCGGTGTATCTTGTGGGGTAATCGCAATGATCTTAAGTCCGTACTGCTTAGCCAGCTCTGCCGTTTCTGTGATCACTGGTGTAAAGCCAGTCGCAGAGATCATCACCATTACGTCATTAGCATCTGCCGTGGCAGCAACCATACGTGACATCAAGCCATCGTTGTACGACACCACTGGGTAGCCTAAACGAAACAGTCGATGTTGCAGCTCTTGAGAAGCAATGGTTGAACCACCACCCATACCAATAGCAATGATCTGTCTGGCGTTATGCAGCCAGCTGACTGCGGTTTCAACGTCTTGCTCTTTGAACAAGGTGCGGTTGATGTCTAGGCTTTGCTTGATCGATTCGTAGATACCTTGATAACCCGTTTGGTCAACCGGTTCGAGGATAAAGCGCTGGCCAACGGTTAGCGTCTGAGCCAACTTAATCTTCATATCACGTACGTTGCTGCAACCGATCGCTTTAGCAAAACGTGTAATGGTGGCTTCACTCACTTGAGCGCTTTCAGCAAGCTCTGTGATGCTGGCATTGGCAGCAAAATCAATGTCGTCCATGATCAGCTTAGCGACTTTTTTCTCTGCATCACGAAGAGCGGGAAAACGCTCCGTTATCTGTGAAATGATATCTACTTCTAAACTCAAGAATCCTGATCCTTTGTTGATGGGGCTAATCGTTATTACCTAGTTATTAAGAATCTAGCTCGTAAGAAGCAAGCTCTTTAGCTTTTTATGAGCACTAATCCATTAAAAACTAAGCCTTAGCCCCGTTAGTATATCTTATTGCTTCGCTGATTCTAGCTTATTGAAAAATCGAACTAGAAGCAGGTTTCCACCCAGTTTGTTACCTGATGGTCGTCATCGCTGATGGCAATGTAGCGCCACTTATCGAAGGTTAAACACGGGTGTGAGGTTGAGAATGCAATCATGTCGCCCACTTCAATTTCAGAAGAGCCGTCCGTTTCAACAAAGGTATGCTGATCCATCACGGCGGTCGCAGTCAGCCCTTTCACAGAGATAGCTTCGCCATTGCGATAGCCGCGTTCGGCAATAGGTAACCCCGCATCAAAGGCCACATCACGCTTGCCTAGCCCAACAACTAGTTTGGTCGGCTCTGGGCGAGAGATTACATACGCCCATACCTCAAGTGCCGATTCGAGATCTCCACCCAATTCGCACGCGTAACCTTGGTTTACTTGAGCACGCTGCAACACCTTGCTTTGAGCGTCTAGGTAGATACCTGTGTCGTGAATCGCGTAACAGCCCGGGCGGATGATCGCCAAGTAATCGGTTAGGTTCGCTAAACATTCTGCAACCACGTCATACCAAGCCGAACCTGCACCAGTGATGATAGGTTGCCCTGCAATTAGGCCATCTGATGCGAGGCTTTCGACCGAGGTCAGCGCTTGGTTTAAGAAGGTACGAATGTCTTGCTCGGCATTGTCGCCATGAATCACGCCCTCATACACCTCAATACCCGCTAGCGAAAGTGCAGGCGTATCTTGAATGGTTTGAGCCAGTTCTAAAACTTCTTGAGGTGAACGACAACCACAACGGCCACCCGGAACACCAAACTCGATTAGAGCTTTTAGCGTCTGCTTTTTGTTGGCGAAGTATTGGTTGAGTTGCTGCACGTTTACCGATGAATCCACACAGCAATAGAAATCAACGTCGAACTCACTAATAAGCTGTTCGATGATCGCCATGTTGGTTTTACCTACCAATTGGTTAGCCATGATGATTCTTTTTGCGCCTGCCATTGCTGCAATTTCTGCTTGTGCAGGTGTCGCAACGGTAATTCCCCAAGCGCCATTTTCTAGCTGTTGACGGAAGAAATCAGGCGTCATCGATGTTTTGCCATGTGGCGACAATTTAACCTGATGATGATCGGCGAATGATTGCATCCAATTCAGGTTATTGGTCAACGCTGATTGTTTGATAATTGCTACCGGAAGCGAAATGTCTTCATCAACCAGTCGATAAACACCGTTCTCAGATTGTGATACTGCTCTCCCTTTTTGGCCTTTTTCAGTCAAGATGAAACTATCTTTTTGATACTTTATAACATCTTTTTGTGCAGGGTTATGTTTCATTGCTGATTCCTAACATGATTTAAGTGGTTGTTATTTAATGTTTAAATATATCTATAATGTGTTTTGTGATAGAAACTATCACACAAATTAAAATATTATGTGTGTTTTGTCACTGAAAATAATCGGCTGGATTTCTAATATAGCTCCATCAACACAGTGGATTGAGAGAGTGAAAAATGTTGTTCGATACGATAATCAAAAATGTAGAGGTGTTTGACGGCACCGGCGAACAATCGTTTTGTGCCGATGTAGCAATCCTTGATGGAAAAATCGCCGAAATTGGTCAAATCGATCACGAAGATTGTGGCCAGTTGGTTGAGGGAGCAGGCTTAGCATTGGCTCCTGGATTTATCGATGTACATACACATGACGATACCAACGTAATTCGTTACCCAGACTGCCTACCTAAGGTCAGCCAAGGTGTGACAACCGTGATTGTTGGCA
Source organism: Vibrio sp. 10N.247.310.23 (assembly GCF_041467155.1). NCBI lineage: Bacteria > Pseudomonadati > Pseudomonadota > Gammaproteobacteria > Vibrionales > Vibrionaceae > Vibrio > Vibrio sp. 10N.247.310.23. The sequence goes on from NZ_JBFSTZ010000020.1 coordinate 22,235, forward strand.
ACTGTGGCATCAGCGCATCGCCAACGGTTTTGGCTGGCGATCCACCTGACCCAATGAATCTTTTAGGTGCGAAGGCTGATTTTAAATACCCAACTTTTGCGGCGTATGCACAAGCGGTAGAGCAAGCGCAACCAGCGGTGAACGTAGCAGCGTTAGTTGGCCACACCACACTGCGTAACCAAGTGATGGACGACCTACAACGCACCGCAAGCGAAGAAGAAATTGCAGCAATGCAAAGCAACCTTGATTTAGCAATGGAGCAGGGCGCATTAGGCTTGAGTTCTGGTTTGGCTTACGCAAGTGCGAAGCAAGCCAATGCGAATGAGGTGATGCAGTTAGCGAAAGTGCTGTCTAGTCATGGCGGTATCTATACCACGCATATGCGTACTGAATTCGAAGAGATCTTAAGCGCGATGGAAGAAGCGTTTGAGACCGGGCAATACGCGAAAGTACCCGTTGTTATCTCTCACCTTAAATGTGCAGGTGCAGGCAACTGGGGCAGAACTGTTGAAGTGCTTGATTTGATGGACAAGGTTTCAGAGCACCAAGATGTGTCTTGCGACTGCTATCCATACTCAGCGAGCTCTTCGACATTAGATCTGAAACAGGTGACAGACGATTTCGACATCTTCATCACTTGGTCTAAAGCAAAGCCTGAACATGCAGGCAAAACGCTTAAGCAGATTGCTGATGAGATGAACCTACCACTGATGGACGCAGCAAAAGCGCTTCAACCAGCCGGTGCGGTTTACCACTGCATGGATGAGAACGACGTAAAGCGCGTATTGAAATACAAGCTGACCATGGTTGGTTCTGATGGTTTACCAAATGACCCGCATCCACATCCAAGATTGTGGGGCACTTTCCCGAAAGTCTTAGGCCACTACTGCCGAGATGAAAAACTGTTTGCGCTGCCAGAAGCGATTCACAAAATGACCGGAATGTCTGCGAAGCGCTACAACCTCGCGGGAAGAGGTGAGATTCGCCAAGACGCATTTGCCGATTTAGTTTTATTTGATCCAAAGAATATTAAAGACACAGCAACATTTGAAAACCCTATTTCAGTTGCTGAGGGAATCGAAAGTGTATTTGTAAATGGTGAGTTAACTTACCAAAAAGGAAAAGTAAAAAATAATCGTTCAGGCGTTTTTATTTACCGTAATTAGAATTTAATTATTTTATTAAATATACAGTAATAAGAAAACGACGAATTAATTTAAATATATTGGAACAGAACCAATATTATCTATAAAGAAGTGGAGTTAAAAAATGACTATTAAACGTTACGGTGTTGAAGGCGGTACAGGTACAGGCGGACAACATTTACCATTTGCACGCGCAACTGAAGCGGGTGGTTTCCTATACGTTTCTGGCCAGACACCGATGACAGATGGTGAAGTGGTAGAGGGTGGCATTGTTGACCAGTCTCGCCTAGCGATCCAAAACTGTGTCGATATCATGACTGAAGCGGGCTACGGCCTAGAAGACGTAATGCACGTAAAGGTTGTGCTAACGGATTCTCGTTACTTCCAATCTTTTAATAAGGTATTCAAAGAGTTCTTCGGTGCTAACCCACCGGCTCGTATCTGCATGGTCTGTGACCTAGTGGTAGACGTGAAGGTTGAAGTAGATGTGACTTGCTACCGCGCGGATCGCGTTTAGTAATAACCTAATCACAATTACCTACTTAGAGAGTATTAGGGGTTAGTCATCCCTGTTATTATCCTTTAATACTCTCACCCTACATTTATAAAAATTACTTTAATTAAAATAGATAAAATCAATAAAGTAATTATATGAAATATAAAAATGAATGAATCATAAATAAAGTTCAAGAATGAACTCAATATTTCACTGAGAGGTGTCAAATGAACAGCACACTTTTTCTTACAGGCTTCGGCGTGTACGTATGTTTTCTAATTTGGTTAGGCTGGTTTGTCTCGCGTAATCAAAAATCTGGCGAAGATTTCTTATTAGGCGGCCGTGGCCTGCCATTATTCTTAGTACTTGGTACAACGGTTGCGACTATGGTCGGCACGGGTTCAAGTATGGGCGCGGTTGGCTTCGGCTACGCAAATGGCTGGGCAGGTGCTCTGTACGGAATTGGCGGTGCTGTGGGCATCCTATTGCTTGCACTTTGGTTTGCTCCGGTTCGTAAACTGAACTTCATGACCATGAGTGAAGAGCTGGCTTATTACGTTGGCGCTAACCGAATCGTAAAAAACGTGGTTGGCCTACTTATCTTTATCGCGTCAATCGGTTGGTTAGGTGCGCACATTCTAGGTGGCGGCATGTACCTAGCGTGGATTGCAGACATCGACCTTAACCTTGCGAAAATTATTATTGCTGCAGCTTTCACTATCTACGTTGTTATCGGTGGTTACACAGCAGTTGTATGGACCGATACGATTCAAGCAATCATCCTTTTTGCTGGCTTCATCCTAATGGCGGTAATGTCTGTTGATCACATTGGTGGCATGGATAACCTTTACGCTGCGATGGACCCTGCTGCTACAAGCTTTTTAGCAATCGATAAACTGGGCATTCTGCCTGCTGTTTCTCTGGCTGTGGTTATCGGTGTGGGCGTACTTGCAACACCTTCATTCCGTCAGCGTATCTACTCTGGTAAAGATGTTTCAACTATCCGTCGCTCATTTGTCGCTTCTGGTGTGTTGTACCTTTTCTTCTCTATTATTCCAGCAATCATTGGTATGGCTGCGCACGCAATCGACCCATCATTGGATAACCCGAACTACTCGTTCCCATACGTAGCTGCAACGGTTCTTCCAGTTGGCGTAGGCATGATTGTTCTTATCGCAGGTCTATCTGCAACCATGTCGAGTGCAAGCTCAGATGCGATTGCCGGTGTATCTATCCTACTGCGTGACGTGTACGTGATGTTCACAGGCCGCGTACCAAACAAAGAATCAATGTTGAACTACTCTCGTCTAGCTTTGGTTGTGGTGATTGGCTTCGCACTACTGTTCGCACTGACGTCAAACGACATCATTGGCTACATCACTAAGATGATTTCAACGGTTATGTCGGGCATGTTTGTGTGCGGTATGTTGGGTAAATTCTGGAAACGCTACAACTGGCAAGGTGCGCTTGCAACACTAGCGGGTGCTTCTGTAGCTTCATTCGTAGTAATGTTAAACGCTGACTACACAGCCTTCTGGGGCAACCCAGTTATCCCATCATGTCTGTTTGCTCTAACGGCAGGTGTGGTTGTGAGCCTAGTGACTCCGGCTAACCAAGTAACACCTGAAATGGCAAAAGCGATTCTTGATGACGAGCGTGCTCTGATGGAGATGGAAATGTCTGAGACTGGCGTACTTGAAGAAGAAGCGGCACCTCAACGTCCTGCAAATCAAACAAGCTAAACCTAGTCTCCACAACTGGTTTGCTTAATTCAGGCCCTGCTTAACGGTAGGGCCTTTTCTAAAGTCAATTATCTCTATTTTTAGGAGCGGCTATGTCGGCATCTTCTCTGTTCAATATTGCTTTCTTCGGCGAATGTATGGTCGAAATCAGCGGCTCTCCATTAACCAAAAAGTTTGGCGGTGACACACTTAATACCGCACTTTACCTTTCTCGCTTAACTCAACATCAAAACCTCTCTGTGCACTATGCGACAGGGCTTGGCAGTGATGAGCTGTCTCAAAATATGATTGATAGCTGGCAACTAGAAGGCATTCAAACCAATTTCGTCGAACGCATTGCGAACAAGCTTCCTGGACTCTACATGGTTGAAACCGACGAGACAGGCGAGCGACACTTTCATTACTGGCGCAACGACGCGGCAGTCAAATCTTACTTTCAAGCTAGTGATCTGAATAAGCTTGAAATCGCCCTGACCGAGAAACAAGTCGATGCGGTTTACATCAGCGGTATCAGTATCGCGATTTTAGATGACGCCTCACGTGAACGTCTGTTGAAAGCCATTGGTGTGTTCTCAAATCAAGGCGGAAAGCTGATTTTTGATAACAACTATCGCCCGCAACTTTGGACGACTGAACAAGCTCAGCATTGGTACGCCAAGTTACTACCATTGGTCGACATTGCACTGATTACCGAAGACGACGACCTGCTGGTTTGGGGCAATGGCGAGAGCGTTCAACAACGCTGCCTTCGCTTAGGCTGCCAAGAGATCGTCATCAAACGTGGCTGTGAGCCATGCAAGATTGTTCAAGTTGAACAAGGCGATGTTGTTGAGAGTTATGTATCCGCGACTCGTGTTTCTAACGTGGTCGACACCTGCGCAGCAGGTGACTCCTTCGCTGCGGGTTATCTGGCGGCGCGTCTTACAGGTGAGAGCACCAATGATGCAGCTGAACTGGGTCACCAACTGGCTTCTACCGTTATTCAATACTCAGGCGCGATCATCCCGGTAAGCGCTATGAATCACTTAATTAAAAAATAGAAAAACAAAGCGAATTTATTATGTCTCAAGAAATGATCAACACACTTAAGCAGTTCAAAGTTATCCCTGTTATTCAAATCAACAAGGTGGAACATGCGATTCCACTAGCAAAAGTGTTAGTAGAAAACGGCCTGCCAGTCGCAGAAGTGACGTTCCGTACCGAAGCGGCAGCGGATTCGATTCGTGCGATGCGTGATGCCTACCCAGAGATGTGTATCGGTGCTGGTACAGTATTAACGCCAGCGCAGATCGACCTTGCGAAAGAGGCGGGCAGCGAATTCATCGTAGCACCGGGCCTGAATCCAAACACCGTAAAACGCTGCCAAGAGATCGGCATGCCAATCGTTCCGGGCGTAAACAACCCAAGCCAAGTAGAGCAAGCGCTAGAGCTTGGTCTTAACTTCTTGAAGTTCTTCCCTGCAGAAGCGTCTGGCGGCATCAACATGGTGAAATCTTTACTCGCACCTTACGTTGATGTGTCGCTAATGCCTACTGGTGGTATCGGCAAACACAACGTTAATGACTATCTAGCTGTGGATCGCGTGGTGTGCTGTGGCGGTACTTGGATGGTATCTCCGAAGATGATCGAGAACGAACAGTGGGACGAGATCGCGGAGTTAGTCCGAGAAGCGGTCGCTCTTGTGAACTAACGAGAAGCGTTTGGAATAAAGATAAGTGTTTTAAATAAAGATAAACAACAGCAGTGGTTGATGGTTCTGTTTTGTGAATTGCCTCCGATAAACAAAACAGAACGCCCGTTATATAGGAAAACTAATAATGAAAAAAACTATATTGTCTCTATTGATTTCAAGTTCAGTAGTGTCCCCAATGGCGTTAGCAATGGCTCCGAATACCGATCTAAATTTAATGCCGTATCCACAAACAGTCGAGCTGCAAGCTGGGCAAGTTAAGGTCGACGGTAACTTCAAGGTTTACATCAAAGGCTTTAACTCTGATCGCGTTGAATACACCGCGAAACGCTTTATCGATCGCCTAGAGCGCCAAACTGGCGTGCCGATTCTAAACTGGCAGGTTGATAGCGCAGACGAAGCGAACCTGATCATTGATATCGACGCGGCGCCAAAGTCTGAAGTACAGAACATCGACTCTGTAGAGTCTTACAAAATTACGACTCAGGGTGAGCAAATCACGCTGAGCGCACCAAGCCCATATGGCGCTATTCACGGCATCGAAACCCTTTTACAGCTCGTTGAAACCACAGCAACTGGCTACCATATTCCTGCCGTAACCATTGTTGATGAGCCCCGCTTTCGTTGGCGTGGAGTCTCTTACGATACCTCGCGTCACTTCATTGAATTTGATGTGTTGATTCGTCAGCTAGATGCGATGGCTTCTGCGAAAATGAACGTGTTCCATTGGCACTTCTGGGACGATCAAGGTATCCGCATTCAAACGGAATCTTGGCCACGTTTGTGGTCTGAAACCGCTGATGGTAACTACTACACCAAAGACCAAGTCCGTTACTTAGTGGAATACGCTCGTAATCTTGGTATTCGTGTTATTGCAGAGGTGTCTCTTCCGGGTCACTCTTCTGCTGTGGCGCACGCTTACCCACGCTTGATGTCGGGTGGTGAAGGTCAAAGCTACGAACAAGAACGTGGCTGGGGTGTATTTGAGCCATTGATGGACCCACTTAACCCAGAGCTCTATGAAATGCTGGGCGACGTGTTTGATGAAGTGACAGAACTGTTCCCAGACGAGTACTTCCACATTGGTGGCGATGAGCCGAACTATGCGCAATGGAAAAACAGCGAAAAGCACCAAGAGTTCATTGAAGAGAATAATATCGATGGTGAGCGCGGCTTACAGTCTTACCTCAACGTAAAAGTTGAAAAGATGCTCGAAGAGCGTGGCAAGAAGATGACGGGTTGGGATGAGATTTGGCATAAAGATCTGCCAACTTCTATCGTGATTCAAAGCTGGCAAGGACACGACAGTATCGGTCGTGCGGCGAAAGAGGGCTACCCAGGTATTCTGTCTACGGGTTACTACCTAGACCAACCTCAGCCAACCAGTTACCACTATCGCAATGATCCAATGCCAAGTGGCATCACGGTTGACGATAAGCTGCACAGTGGTGAGAAGTTTGTGACTTACCAATGGCAAAAGCCTCGCTCTAAAGGCAGCCCACGTAAGGGAACCCTGACTATCATTGAAGCGCAAGACGGTACTTTCCGCGCGTTCAGTGATTACAACGGTAAGTCTCGTGAAGAGATCTACATCCTTGATTATGTGCCGGGTAAAACCTTTGTCGGCCACTTCGATAACTTCATGTCGTATACCGAATTCAACCTGAACTTGAATCCAAATGGGTTTGCGGAAGGCAGCTATCAGTTAATTGGTAACGTGCGCTGGCCAACCACAGGCGAAGTGATTGCGAGCAGCGATGTAGAAGGCAGCGTGATCCCTGAGCCAAACGGAGGCTACCCCGCGGAGCTAACCGACAAAGAAAAAGAGCTGATTTTAGGCGGCGAGATCACCATGTGGCTAGAAAACAAAGACAGCCTCACGGTCGAAAACTACCTATGGCCTCGCAGTTATGCAATTGCAGAACGTTTCTGGTCGGATGCAGAACTGACAGACGAACGCAGTATGTATAAGCGCATGAAAGCAATGGATACATGGTCGGAAGTATCGGTAGGGCTACGTCATCACGCAGATGCTGATATGTTGTTGAAGCGCATTGCCAAAGGCCAAGATATTCACGACCTGCGCGTGCTAGCGAAATACACCGAGCCGGCTCAATACTATGCTCGCAACTGGGAAAAGTGGAACTCCACTGAACCTAAGGGCACCTTGTACAGCCAATACGAGCGCCTAAATCGCTTCGTGGATGCTTTGCCAGTAGAAAGCTACGCGGTGTATGAGATGCAAGACTTGGTCAATGAAGTGGCGACAGGCAATCAGCAGGCGCTAGAGCAACTTGCAGAGCATTATCAGCAAGCAAAATCAGCTGCACTAGCGGCGGAAACTGTCTTCGCTGGTAACGTGTCTTCGGTAGAGACTGTGGTGGTTGCAGAGAAAACCGTTGAAGTTGCAGATTTAGCATTAACTTTGATTGCTAAAGCGCAAGCTGGCGAGAAGGTAAGAGAAGCTGACGTGAATGCCTACCAAGCGATACTGTCTGATTCAGCGAAAATCTACGATGAATCGATCATCGCGATTGTGCGCCCAACAGAACTGTTGTTGAAGCAGTTAGCTGAGTAAGTCGTTAACGGATTAGTGAATAAGTCACACGCCAATAAGTGAATCAAAATCGCCCTCTGTGGGCGGTTTTTTAGTTCTAGCGCTTCAATAGAATGTGGAGTTCAAGGTCTGTGTAAGTAACTACTCACTATCGCTATTGTTTAGTGTTAACGTAAATGTCATGCCTTGGTCTGAATTGTTCTTCGCTATTAATGTGCCTTGCATATCGCGCACGTTGTTCGCTGTGATAGCCAACCCGAGCCCCAAGCCTTCGCCCATCTTTTTGTTGGTATGAAATGGTTCGAAAATGGTTTCGAGTTGATCTTCAGACACACCACAACCGTTATCTTGAACCTTGATGATCACGCGTTGTTGCTCGGTATGAGCGCTGATCACAATGGTTGCTGGTTTCTGATTCTGCGTGGCATCGACAGCGTTTCTAAGCAGGTTACCAAGCACTTGACGAAGTCGCGCCTCTTCTCCCATTACCATCGAAATATTGGAAGCGACACGCACGCGAATATCGACGTTTTCCAGTTCGGCTTGATGAATTCGCAAGGTTTCTTGCAGTGCGTCTGTTAGGGAAACAGGATAAGGTTTCTCAAGCCTTTGAAAGGCGAATGACTTCAGCTGGCTAGTCATGTTAGCCATTCGGTCGATTAGGCTCATCACCAGATCCATGTTCGCTTTCAGCATCTTAGTCTCGCCTCTTTCCATCAGCAACTGGTTACTCGAAAGTAGGGTTTTTAGGCCAGTAAGCGGCTGATTGAGTTCATGAGTAATCGCACTCGACATCCGCCCTAGTGCAGCCAGTTTGCTAGATTCGACAAGTTCTTGCTGCGCATCTTTTAGATCTTGAGTTCGCTCTTCGACCCGCAGTTGTAGCGTTTTATTGGCGTTTTGCACCGCAATTTCGGCTTTCTTACGTTTGCTGATATCGATTACGGTACACAGGTAGTAAGTCGTCGCATGCCAAGGAAAGGCGCTAATAGAGAATAAAACAGGGAAGTAGCTGCCATCGCTGCGTCTTGCCATGGTTTCGACGCTAGTTATCTCGGCCAGCTCTTGATGCTGCTCTAAGTTTTTGAGCAGTTGCAAGGTGGTTGAATTCGGGTTACCTGCCTCAAATAACTGCCACGCCTTGATGTTATTGATCATTGAATCAGATAGTGAAAAGTAGTTCTTCGCCATCAGGTTGATATCGTGAATGCGTCCGTGTTTATCGATCAGTATTAACCCAACATGGGTTTTATTGATCATCCCAGACAGTCGTTTCTCAGACTCTTCGATAAGCTTTTGGATTCTCAGATTGCTGAGCTTTTTCTGGCGTCTTTGGTAAAGAATAACCAACAGTAACAGAATGAAAAGACAGCCAACCGCCACACTCCAGCTGATCCAGTTCGTGGTCTGGTTGAGGCTGGTTAATGGCGTTAGGTAGGTTAAACGCCAATTCAGATCGTCTAACTTGATGGACTGAATTAGGTAATCTTTATCTTGCAATCGCCACACGCGAATATGGGTTTGGTCATACAGCTCACGTTTTGTCGCTGTGGGCTGAGAATTGAAGGTGTCATTGAACCAATCGGCACTCAACCTGTTGTCACTGGAGAGAAAGAACTGATCGCGAGGGTTCTGAAACAGTATCGCCTCACCATCGGCAAACCATTGATCGGTTAACAATGACAAATCGATTTGCACCGCGACAATGCCAACCACATCAGAGGCTCGATATACGGGTGCCGCTATGAAGTAATCGGGTGTCACGCCTTTGTTTTTTGTCACCACTGAAATCGCACCACCTTGTTGGTGGATCTTCGAAACAATTGTACTGGCGTTCTTATTGCTCAGTTTGCTTCTTTCAACACTCGATACCAACAAGTCCCCTTCGCCAGAAAGCAGATACCAGCCCTTGGTGTTGGCGGCTTTATCCAATTGAATCAGCTGCTTCTTAATGCGTTTTTCTAGGCGGGCTTCACCATCAATGAAGCGCACACTGGTTTCATCATTGGTTACTAGGTAGGGCAGATAATAGAAACGCTTAAGGGTTCGCCTTGCTTCGGCAATGTAGCCAAGGAAGCGCTGTTCGGCATAGCGTTGGGCTTGTTCAAGCTTCCACTGGCTGATGCCATTCTTGGTGGTGACCTGCACCAAACCAATCAATAAACAGGTACACAGGAATAACCAATATCGATTGTTATTCATCATTTCTGATCAAATCCCTTTAAAATTAGTGGCTTGCCTCTTTGAGCTAGTGGTTTGACAAGGTTTTATGTTTGCTTTTTAAGCGAATGGAGAGTGAGACAAATCGAAGCTAACAAACATTATTAAACTGTTAAAGGAGTGTTATTCAAAGTGGGAGCTAGCTCCTTTTCGTCTGAGGTTTTTTTACATACCGTGGACGATATTAATCAGATGTAGAGTGGCGGAACCAAACTATGCAGCGTATTGCTTTAATTGAAGATGACGCGATTGTGCGTCAAGCAACCAGCCAATGGTTGCAGCTGGCGGGCTTCGATGTCACCGCATTTGAAGTAGGACAAGATGCGTTAAACGCCGTAGAGCAGGGTGATTTTCAAACCATTATCACCGATGTTCGTTTACCTGATATTGATGGTGTTGATCTGCTAGGGCGTTTCAAAGGTCTTGTGCCAGATGTGCCTGTTATTTTGATTACTGGGCATGGTGATGTCGATATGGCGGTGAAAGCCTTACAGCAAGGTGCCTATGACTTCATTGAGAAGCCATTCGACCCAGAGCGTCTGTCTCAAACGGTATCGGAAGCGGTAGATAAACATCAAAGTGGCCAAGACAGAAACAGTCGTCAGAACTATCTGGATAACCTTAAGGGCATTGAACAGGTGCTGATCGGTCGCAGTAAAGTGATGTGTGAACTGCGCGAGCAAATCCAGAAAGTCGCTTCCATAGACACCAACGTGATCATCTATGGTGAAACGGGTTGTGGTAAAGAGCTGGTCGCCTCTTGCTTACATGAATTCAGCCAACGTAAAACCCATCCGTTTGTTCCGCTCAACTGTGGCGCAATCCCAGAAAATCTCTTTGAAAGCGAGCTGTTTGGACACGAAGCCGGAGCGTTTACTGGTGCGGCCAAACGACGCATTGGTAAGCTGGAATTTGCCGACAAAGGCACAGTGTTCCTTGATGAAATAGAGAGTATGCCGCTGTCGATGCAGGTAAAAGTGCTGCGCACCTTGCAAGATAATGTCGTCGAACGCGTGGGGGGGAATCAGCAACAACATGTTGATCTACGAGTGGTCTCTGCCTCGAAAAGCGATCTACTGAATCACCCCGACTTTCGCCAAGATCTATTCTATCGTTTGAATGTTGCCCAGCTGCATTTGCCTCCACTCAGTGAGCGTGAAGAAGATGCCTTACTTTTGTTTGAACACTTCACCCAAGAAGCCAATTCCGAAACACGTATAGCCAGTGAGGCTGATCGCTATGCACTGCTCTCGTATGGGTGGCCGGGCAATGTGCGTGAACTGCGTAATGTTGCGATTCGTTTTGCGCTGGATGAAAGCCTGACCGTTGGTGATATTTTGGCGTGTCGTCCCAATTCTGTCACAGAGTCCACAACGGCAGGCATCCCGTTGGCGGTTCAAGTGCAGAGCTTTGAACGGAAAGTGATTCATGATGCGCTAGTTCGTTATCAGGGACGCATCAATGATGTTATGCAAGACTTGGATTTACCTCGTCGAACATTGAACCAAAAGATGGTGCGTTATGGGTTAAATCGAAGTGACTATGTTTACCCTTAGAGAGCGGCTTCATCGCAGTGCTTGTTGATTTTTAATGAGCAATAAATGGCTCATTGCATATTTATCAATTTACATACATTGATCACACAACTGCAACATAGTGTGACTTGCTTCCCGATCTACAGGTGTTAATTCCGGTAGCCGATAAGCAAAAAATGGCTTACTTAATAACAGGGGAATAAGCAAAAAACGGCTTATTTTAAATAGGTTTTAAAATAAAAGTAAATTAAAACAAATGGTTAAAAACTGGCATTGTGCTTGCTATCTAGTGATTGTTGTTAACAAAAATATAACGTGAATAACCCTACATGGAGAGTAACAATGAAATACAACAAGCTAGTTAAAACTTTAGCGATAGCAATGGCTTCTCTTGGCCTTATCAGTCATGCGTCAGCTGAAGAAGATCGCAGCTATATTTTAGCGACGGCCTCAACGGGTGGTACTTACTATCCGGTAGGTGTGGCCTTAGCGACATTGAGTAAAGTTAAGCTTGCGCCTAAGCAGCACTTTTCTTTAGCGGCTATCAGCTCTGCGGGCTCGGGTGAGAACGTAAAGTTGTTGAACGAGAACGAAGCTCAGTTCGCTATTCTACAAGGTTTGTATGGTGCTTGGGCTTGGCAGGGTTTAGGGCCATATGAGAAATCTGGCAGACAAACTCAACTGCGTTCAGTTTCCATGTTATGGCAAAACGTAGAACACTTTATTGTGCGTTCAGATCTAGCAAAAACAGGTACGGTAAGCGATCTAGAGAACCTAAACGGTAAGAAATTCTCTATCGGTAAGAAGAACTCTGGGACTGAAAACTCAGGTCGTCAAATCATGCAAGGCTTATCCGTGGACCCAGAACAATTTAAACTCGCCTTTATGGGTTATGGTGGCAGTGCGAGCGCATTACAAAATGGCACAATTGATGGCATGAATACGCCTGCTGGTGTGCCTGTTGGTGCGGTAACACAAGCCTTTGCTGCCTTGGGTGAAGATATTCAAATCTTGTCGTTTACCGATGCACAAATCAAACAAGCGAATGGTGATTACAATATTTGGACCAAGTATGAGATCCCAGCAAACACTTATCCAGGTGTCGATAAACCAATTACTACGATTGCCCAACCTAACTTCCTAGCGGTTCGTGAAGACATTTCTGAAGAAGATGTGTATCAACTGACCAAAGCTATCTATGAAAACCTACCTTTCCTACAAGGTATCCACAAAGCAACCAAAGCAATGGCACTTGAGAAAGGGATCGCAGGCCTTCCTGTTCCGCTTCACCCAGGTGCTGCTCGTTACTATAAAGAAGTGGGTATAGAAATCCCTTCTGAGTTGATCGTCGACTAACCCTTTGTCTTCGATTAGCCATTTATCTTTAACTCGCTATTTGGCGTGAACTGAATATTCGCGTTAATTAATTGCTTGGTGCGTTTTCATCTGTTTCGGCTACTTTGTTTGATTTGACCGTCTCCGGCTCGTTCGATTATTTGAAGTGAAAACGCACCACCTTACTTTATGGATTTTCTCTTCGTGTTTGCTGCGGAGAGCAGGAGTTTTCTATGAGCGATTCGCTGCAGCAGGAACTGAAAAAATTCGAATTGCCTACCCGAACAGATTTCCCTTGGGTAGGCAAAGCAATAACGACAATGGGAGTGATACTCTCCCTCCTACATATTTGGTTTAATACCTTATCTACCTTGCCAGAGCTTTGGATTTCGGCGACGCATTTCGCTGGTTTCGCAATCATTTGCGCGCTTTGGTATCCCGCTCATATCTCACTGAAAAAGAGCAAGATAGCTCTGGCGGTCGATATCGGAATTGCCTTGGCGGCTCTGGCTTGTCTTATCTACATCCCCTTTGCAGAAGATGCGTTGTATGACCGAGGCGTAAAATTTATCGCCAGTGATTGGTTTTTCTCTATCTTGGCGATTGCCATCGTCATTGAGCTGATTAGACGCACTATGGGCTGGTTCATTCCAGTGCTTATCTTAGTGTGTTTAAGTTATGTAGTGCTTTGGGGACAATGGACCAGCGGTATTTTTCATTTTCCGGGTTTAAGCCTTGAGACGTTACTTTATCGAAGCTTTTATTCATCAGAAGGGATGTTTGGTTCGATCTCAAGAATCAGTTGGACCTTCGTGTTCATGTTCATCCTGTTTGGCGCATTCTTAGTGCGTTCGGGTGTCGGTGATTACATCATTGATGTGTCTCGCGCAGCGGCAGGCAAAGTGATTGGCGGCCCCGGTTTCATTGCCGTGATTGGCTCTGGCTTGATGGGCTCGGTCTCCGGCTCGAGTGTAGCAAATACCGTATCGACGGGCGTAATCAGTATTCCTTTGATGCAAAAGGCGGGCTTCCCTTCGCGTTTCGCAGCGGGTGTTGAAGCGGCTGCGTCTACTGGCGGGCAGCTGATGCCACCTGTGATGGGTGCGGGCGCGTTTATCATGGCGTCTTACACGCAAATTCCTTATGTCGATATTATTGCGGTTTCCTTCGTTCCTGCGCTTATCTACTTTTTGTCGGTGGCCTTTTTCGTGCGTATTGAAGCGAAGCGCAGTGGAGTACAAAAGGTGACTTCTGGCTGTGAACCTTTGTTAAAGGTATTGCTGTCGGGTTGGCACAACCTGATCCCACTGGCCGTGTTAGTGACTTTGTTGGTGAAGGGCTTTACGCCGACTTACGCTGCGGGTATCTCGATTCTTTCTGTGGTGGTGGCATCATGGTTTTCTAAAAATCACAAAATGGGTCCAAAGGCGATCATTGAAGCGCTTTCTCAAGGCGCTAAAAACATGGCGACCACGGCGGTGTTGTTGGTGGGCATTGGTTTAGTCGTCAATGTCATCAGTACCACGGGAATTGGTAACACCTTTTCTTTAATGATCAACAGCTGGGCGAATGGCGAGTTGCTAGTGATGATCGCGTTGATCGCGTTGGCGTCTTTGATTCTCGGTATGGGTTTACCGGTAACGGCGGCTTATATTGTGTTGGGCACTCTGTCAGCTCCTGCCTTGTATAAATTGATTGCTGAAAGTCAGCTGCTCGACTTGTTGGTGTCAGGTCAGCTTCCTGAGCAAGCTAAAGCCATCTTCATGTTGGCTGCACCAGATAAGCTTGATTTGTTGAATGCACCGATGACACTCGAAACAGCCAAAGAGATGATTGCGTTAGTCCCTGCTGATTTTGTGGAAACTCTGCTTGAGCAAAGCTTGGGGTTAGAAGCGATCAGTCTTGCACTGCTTTCGGCTCACTTAATTATTTTCTGGTTGTCGCAAGACAGTAACGTAACACCGCCTGTTTGTTTAACTGCATTTGCGGCTGCAACCATTGCTAAAACACCCCCGATGAGAACGGGATTAATGGCATGGAAGATAGCCAAAGGCTTGTATTTAGTACCATTGTTGATTGCCTACACTAACTTGGTAAGTTGGGATGTGATCTCCGTGTTAGTCACGGGTGGCTTTGCTGTTATTGGTACTTACGCGTTTATCGCGGCGATTGAAGGTTATCTAGAGAGCGAAGTTAATATTATTACTCGAGTAGCGTTGGTTGCGGTAGGTATAGCTCTAGTATGGCCTGATGTTTCAGTCGTGATCCGTTTGGTATGTGTTGCCATTTTTGTTGGCATCTTTATCTACAGCGGTCGTAAATACGATGCTAATCAAGTGAAAATGGAATCAGAAAGTGAGGAAAAAAAGTTACCTCAAACCGGGTCTAACACTGTCGCGTCTTCCCTATAATTAAAAGGATTGAATGTAGGAATATTATGAACTCAATATACGACTATATTATCGTTGGTGGCGGCATTGTTGGCGTGTCGACGGCTTGGCAATTACAGCAAGCTCACCCTGATAAAAGTATCCTTTTAGTCGAGAAGGAACGTGGTTTCGCGCAGCACCAAACTGGCCATAATAGCGGGGTGATTCATGCTGGTGTTTACTACGCTCCGGGCAGTTTAAAGGCGGATTTTTGTAAACGCGGCGTAGAGCGCACCATCGCCTTTTGTAGCCAACACGATATCCCCGTCGAAAACTGCGGTAAGTTGTTGGTCGCGACCAATGAGCAAGAAGTGGAGCGAATGAATGCGCTCTATCAGCGTTGCCACGATAACGATATTGATGTTGATTTGTTGGATCAAGCTCAGCTCAAACTTGCCGAGCCAAATATCACGGGTTTGGGTGCGATTTATGTCAAAACCACCAGTATCGTCGACTACAAAAAAGTCACCGAAGTTATGGCTCAAGAGTTTGTTGAGGCGGGTGGTAAGCTTAGCCTTGGTACGGAAGTGATCATGGCCGATGAGCAAGAAGATGAAGTGCAGTTAACGTGCAAAGTAGATGGTCAGACTCTTCAACTGAACAGTCGATTCTTGATCACGTGTTCTGGCTTGATGGCCGATAGAATGACCAAGATGTTAGACATCGAAACCGACTTCCAAATCGTGCCTTATCGAGGTGAGTATTATCAGTTAGACGCTAAGCACAACCAAGTGGTGAATCATCTTATCTATCCGATCCCTGACCCAGAACTGCCTTTCTTGGGCGTGCATTTAACACGCATGATTGATGGCTCCGTAACAGTAGGGCCAAATGCAGTTCAAGGCTGGAAGCGAGAAGGTTATGGCAAGCTTAACTTTAGCTTCAAGGACACTTGGCAGATGCTGAGCTTTGCGGGTTTTTGGAAAGTGACTGCGAATCACTTGAAAACGGGTTTGGTCGAGTTTAAGAACTCGTGGTGGAAACCGGGATATCTAAAGCTAGTGAACAAATACTGCCCGAGTATTACGGTTGATGATTTTAAGCCTTATCCTGCTGGGATTCGTGCTCAAGCGGTACTGAAGGATGGCACCTTGGTCCATGATTTCCTGTTTGCCGAAAGCCCAAGAAGCTTACATGTATGTAACGCGCCATCACCGGCTGCGACCTCTGCAATGCCGATTGGTGAGTACATCTGTGGCAAGGTAATGAAAAATACGGCTTGATGATAACGGAAGATCATTGATCGAATATTTCTCCTAAGATAATAAAAAATCCGCGCGCTCAATTCTATTTAGGATCGAACTCGCGGATTTTTAGTTTTGCCGTGTTTGCTCGGATTAATTGTTAGTAAATAACCAACCTTACAGCCAATCCGGCACAAAGTTAGCGACGATGGTGACATCGTTAAAGTTACGGTAGCCGCGCACCATGATGTTGAATTCCCCCGCAGGCATGTCTAATACACACTGTTCGTTGCTGCTGTTCTGGTATGGACGGCAATCGTAGCTCGCTTTCGATACGTTGCCGTTGTGTTTCACGTAAAGGTCGGCATCGCCACTTCGAGGGCCGGTTAACGTTACTGTTAACTGACCTGCACTTTGAGTCGTAAATGTGAAGAACTGCTCTTCACCATATCCTGCAGTAAGTCCTTTAACAGGCACGCCATTTTGCAGCTCTTTAGGGCCTGCAACGGGTGAATCAAGGCTGGTTTCGACAAGGTAAGCAATGGCTAGTTTGGCGAACTTGGTCGCGTGTGTCGCCGTAGGATCGGAGTTCTCAAGCGTGTCGTGCTCAGTGTGAATACTTGGGTTGTAATCATTGAACATGCTTTCGAATGGCATGGCAGCTGGGTAGCCAACATTGTGCCAAGAGGCGTGGTCAGAACAGGCATAGCCACAATCATCGAAACCGTAACTGATGTCGCTCGCGTAAGTGTCGATCAGCTCGCTTAAATAGGCGGTGAGGTTGCTGTCGGTGTAGTCTGTGATGAAGGTGATATCGTGCGCTGAACCGTTGTAGTTGGTCATGTCTAATTGCAATACCGATACAACGTTGGCTTGCTCATCTCTTAAAGCGTTGGCGACATCTTGTGAGCCACGTAGCCCTACTTCTTCAGCAGCATAACCATAGAACTTAATGGTTTTGTCTGGTTGAATACCACTGGCGATCATCAGGCGAAGCGACTCTGTTACCGTTGCAATGCCTGACGCATCATCATCGGCTCCGGGTGAGATGGTGCCTTCGCTTGTCCAAGAACCAACCGTTGAATCAAGGTGCCCACCAACAACGACGATCTCTTCAGGATATTTAGCGCCAAGCAGTGTCACTTCAACGGATTTTTGCGGATATTCGGCATGCGTGATCTGGCGTGCAGACGCATACGGCACATCTTTAATTTCCGTCTCCCAACGTTCTAAAAGCCAATCTGAAGCAGCGACACCAGTAGAAGTAGTATAAAAACGGTTGGTGAAGTTGGTTAGATTTTCGATGGTCGTGACCATGTTGTTCGGCTCGACCTGAGCGAGTAGGTCGTTCACCGTATCTTGATGGCTGATAACTGGCTTTTCGAAGTTGCTCATGGTCAGTGGCATAGCTGCCGCTTTGAGTGCGCTTGCTTTGTCTTCGTGCACCATGTAGCCACCACAACGGTGGGTTTCTTCGTGCATGTGGCTAGATAGTTTCGCCAGCTCTTTCTGGTTGATTTTCGCGACGATGGAATGCTTGTTTCCGGTCACGCTTGGATAAACCGTTGCGCCATGCTGAGTCATTATATGCTGTGCGTCAGCATCGGTGGTGATCCAAACTTCTTCGTTCGCTGGTGGTGTGATGCCTAGGGATGCGTAAGCCGAAGTACTGTTGATTAAGGCTAAAGAACCTCCGAGTACAGCCAAAGCTAGCATGCTTTTTTGAATAGCCATTTGTCGTCCTTTTTATGGTGAGTATTGTTATGTTGATGGGGGTGATTTTTGTGTAATACGTGGATGTTTCATGTAGACGTTTCATTCGCTAAATAGCTCATTGCCAAATAGCGAAAAGGGCTCCTATAAGGAGCCCTGAATCTACTTTCGATTATTGAGTTTTAATGAAACGGTAATGCTTGGTTTCTGAACAGATATCGCTTGAGGTACACACTTGGTACTCCACATCCACTGTGCCGTTGTGACGGAACTTGTCGACGTATGAGTTGAAGTCTGTAGCACCAACATTCTTGCCATTACGCTTAATCACGAAGTAGTCGTTGGTATCGTAATCCCATGCCAGCTTAACGCGCGCCTTGCCGTTCGGGTTTTTGTTACCAAACTTCAGTTTTAGCGGGAAGCCTTCTGCTGAGTCACCTTCAATCGTGATCGACTTGCTGGTTGATGTTGCAACGCCTGCATCGTCAGTCACGGTTAGAGTCACCACGTAGTCGCCAGCTTCAGCGTAGGTATAGCGAGTCACTTCACCGGTTTGCGTGTTGCCATCGCCTAGGTTCCATTGGTAAGAGACGATCTGGCCATCGCTGTCCGAACTTGTGCTACGCAGCTCTACTTCTTTACCGACAATCGTGTGTTCGAAAGAAGAGACGGGCGGTACGTTAGCATTGCCTGATTCGTACGATGCTTTCAGATTTGCACCTGCGTAATCTGAGTAACCTAGAACGTTAACCGTGTAACGACCTGCGGTTGGGTTTTCAATCACACACACTTCATCGGTCACGGTTTCGCTCTTACAGATATTCTCCTGAGAGCTTGGCGCATAATCTAGGCCGACATAAATATCTGGGTCACCCGTAGACACAGCAAGATCAATCGTCAGTTTCTCTTGGCCTGATGGTACTTCGATATCAAAGT
Organism: Vibrio sp. 10N.247.310.23; assembly: GCF_041467155.1. Lineage (NCBI taxonomy): Bacteria > Pseudomonadati > Pseudomonadota > Gammaproteobacteria > Vibrionales > Vibrionaceae > Vibrio > Vibrio sp. 10N.247.310.23. Next base: position 41,217 of record NZ_JBFSTZ010000020.1, read on the forward strand.
AAGTTTTCGAACCTGTTTCACCAGCAACTGCGGCTTCAACACCATTTTCAAGGCGTTGATATTCCGGTTCTGGTGGCAGTGGTGGCTCTGCACATGGGGTAACACCCACAAGACCGAACGCAGAAACAACGTCATCGGCATTGTAGCCAAGGTCTGTTGCCGAGTTTTTCACGCCACAAGCACCCTGCCAGAAGTCACTGTTTTCTGACCAGTAGATTTGGTTGGATAGCACGAAAAGCTCGAACGCTTTTTTAGTATCCCAGCCTTGCGTGGTTGCAAGGTGGTAGAAGGCCTTGTTGAACACGCCCGAACTGTAGTGCACATTCAAGCCATCGTAGTACTCGGATGCATTATTGATTGAAGAACCATCTCGTGATGGATCGTCCATGTAACGTAGAGCTCCGTCGCCTTTAAAGATATTACGGCCGACCATCCAGTCGTTGGTGCCTTTCATATAGTATTCTGCGGCTTCACCGGCCATGTCAGAGAAGGCTTCGTTCATACCGCCCGATTGGTTTGCGTAGATCAAACCTGAGTTTTGCTCAGTGAAACCGTGGCTCACTTCATGGGCTGATACATCTAGGCTAACAAGCGGGTAAAAGAAGCTCTCCCCATCACCAAAGGTCATGGCTCTGCCGTCCCAAAATGCATTCTCGTAGTTTTCACCGTAGTGAACACGCATCATGAGCTTGAAGGAGAGTGGCGCTGTGTCGAACCAGTTTTTATACATATCGAACACGATGTTGCCAAAGTAATGGGCATCGTTGAGTGGTGAGAATGCGCCGTTCACGGCTTTATATTCGTTACGAGGACATTCATAGCTGTAAGTGGTGTCGCCGTCGGTCGCGCCATTAAGGTCAACGGTAACGACATTTTCAGACTCCATTACACACTCTGTGCCCACTTCTTGAACATCAAGGTAGTGGTAGTCGGTGCCGTATTCGTACATGCCGGTTTTTTCGTTGCCACCGGGGCCTGTACCGATCTGTGCGTGAGCAATACCTTCCCAGCGGTCGATGACTTCGCCTGTGTGCGCGTCTAGCATGGTGAACGGTCGAGTCGGCTGTTCACTGCCTTCTACTAGGTAAGAGACAACGTACACTAGTCGTGTTTTATCTACGCTTTGCTGTCCGATGCCTTGCTTCACAGAGCCTTGATAGATAAATAGCTGATGTTGAACGTTGTCTAGAGATTTGCTGGTTAAGCCTTGAGTCTTTAGATCTTTACTTGCGAGTTCAACCGCTTGAGCGCTGTTGATTGATGGCTTAACAAAAGATCGCTCTAAGGTCGTTGTTTTAAGGTAGCGACCTTGAACGAACTTAAGTGCGCCACCTTGGACACTTTGGGTGGCATTTAGGTAATGTCCCCATACCGGTGTTCCCCAGATGTTCTGCTGGATCTTAACTTTATAGATACCACGCTTTTTCAGGTTTACTTCTTTCACCATCTTGAAGCTAGAGGCGTTACTGACTCCTAACTGAGCGTTTAACCCAGAGAAGCTAGTAAAGTTGATCGGTTGATCGATTTGAACGGATTCACTTGCATGTACTGATAAAGACATAGCACTGGCTATAGCAACGGCAACTAAACGCTTTTTCATTTTCATTGTTATTTTCTCTTTCCATGTAAAATCCATGAAAACGTAACAAAATTATCACAACGAATTTACATCATTCGATCTGATTAATTAGTAACATGGCAATGATCTCTTTTATTCATGAAACTTATATTTCTCGTATTTGCAGATAGTTATCATTTCTGTTTATTTTTGAACGCACCTATATGTTTATTTATAAAATCGTGACACTTTTATTAAGTGTTTATTTCTCTTGGAAATTAAGATTTTCGAGTAAATTGATCTGTGCCTCAATTAACGGATTCTGGGTTGATAGAAGGATCAACGATTTGGAAGTGTCAGTTTGAGCGAAAGACGATTAAGCGAATTTAAAGGCAATTTTGATAAGAAATTGACGATTTTTGGGATTATTTTCTGAATTGTTAGTTACAAGAGAGTTAGCCAAATGGGGCTTTATTTGGCACAGAGCACAAAATCTGCTGGATGAAAAAAGCCAGCGACGGGTCACTGGCTTAGATTAACTTAGTTTGTGCAGGCTACTGATTAAAGGTACGTAACTAGTACACTTAGCTATGGTTTGCGACTAAAGCGAATTACTGCTTTTTACCGCCAACTTGAACATATTCAATACCAATAATACGGTTGATAACACCCAAAACAGAGGTCGTATCAGAATTTGTTGATGTAACGGTATCGACGGTTGCGCCTTCAGGAACCAATTCCATTGCACGATCTTGAGTGTTGCCCGGAACTTGGAAGCCTACAATGTTGAAGCTCTCAGCGTGCGCTGTGTAAACTTCTTCATTGTGGTTAATACCTGAACAACCTGCTAGAGAAACAATGCCTAAAACAACTAATAACTTTTTCATAAAAATACCTTAAGAATGATTGGAACCGAGATGGCAAGCCACAAAAGCAGTGTCGTGATTATCAAGATTCAATAAGTTCATGGGAGACAGCATCTCCCGACCGATGTTGAACATTATTCCAGAGGTGTTTTGTAGTTACTGTATGGGTTTGTCAGCTGAATCATTACACAGCTGAATGGTAATGGTGAATACCGCACCCTTTAAGGCTTGGCTCTGACCTACCTCCACGGTAGCGCCGTGTTGAGCACAGATCTTCTCGACGATAGACAGCCCTAAACCATGGCCGCTCTTGGCTTTGTTACGCGCTTTGTCGCCAACGTAAAAGGGTTCGAACAGGCGAGCTTGATGTTCTTGAGCCACGCCATCACCATCATCATGTACCGCGATCTGTAGCTGATCTTGATGCACGGTCGCTGCAATCGACACTTGTGAGCGTGCGAATTTCATTGCGTTACGCACTAGGTTATCTAGTGCTCGGTTAAATAGCGTTTCATCCGCCATTATTGAGCTAGGTTGCTCTGGTAGCGATAGGTCGATGTTGAGCTGAGTGTCTTTGTTCCAACGCGCCATTGCGTGGTCGAGAAAGTCTCGAATCTCTAATGGCTTTTTTAAGTTTTCTAGGTCAGTGCTATCGAGTTTGGCGTAATACAATAGTTCATCGACCATCTTTTCCATCTCTTCCGTGTCTTCGACAATACTCTCAATCGTGCTTTCTTGCTCTGCGTTTAGCTGGGTGTCTTTCAACATTTCAGCTTGCCACTGAATACGGAATATTGGCGTGCGCAGTTCATGAGCGACAGCATTAGTGAGTGAGCGATTACTTTCTACCAAGCGATGAATTCGGTCGGCCATTAGGTTGAAGGATTTGTTCAGTGAACCAATCGCAATACCACTTGAAGTCTCGGCTCGTGTCGAGAGATCGCCCTCCGCAAAACGCAGAGTGGCAGCCTCAAGCTTTTTAACTCGGCGGAAGATAATAAATAGATGACATAACCCATATAAGATAAAGCTCGCTAAAAAGAACAACCAAATGAGGTCATCCTCCAACTCTATTTTTTGCCTAACGAACGCTTCACTGTTGGGGAGGTAGTGATAGGTATTGTCACTGCTTGCTAAGCGAAACCATAGGTCCCGTTCATCATCGTGAAAAACAAAGGTATTCGGATTCGTGCTGAAGAACTCTGAAACGGGGCTGGGTATTTCATCGTCTGGGCTGAATGTAACCAATTTATTTCGTGTGGTTTCTACAAACTGGTTTATCGCTTGATGAGCCGCTTCAAGGCCTTGATTTTTAGCGATGTTCTCGATCAATTGCTGGTGGGCAGCCGCTTCGTAATCTTCCAGTACGTATTCGTAGTCGGTATTGAGCTGATAGACGCTAATCTCGTAGGCGACAAGGCCGGCCATAAAGCAAACTAACAGCCCTATTAAGGACTCCAAAAAGATACGTCGCATAATCGCTCTCTTTTATTACGCTCGTATTGAGCGAGGTTAACGCCAGGCGGTCGAAACAAATAAGTAACCCTTCCCGCGAATGGTCTGAATTTTCTCTGCTGGTGTGTGGTCGTCGCCCAAAATCTTTCTTAGACGTACAACCTTGTTGTCAATCGTCCGGTCTATTCCGTCGTACTCAATCCCGCGCAATGTTTGCGTCAAGTAGTCACGAGATAACGGCGTGTCTGGGTTGCTTGCCAATAACCAAAGTAGGTCAAACTCGCTGTCAGTGAGTGATAAAACCGCACCTGAAAGTTCACACTTCTTATAAGTGTTTTTCAGAACGAGTTGATCGAACTGAAGGGTGTCTGAGTCATCGACTGAAGCGGTATTGGTGTCTTGGCGGCGTAATAGCGAACGAACTCTGGCCAGCAGAACTCTTGGTTTGATTGGCTTGGTGACATAGTCATCAGCCCCTGTCTCTAAACCAGCGACGTGGTCAAAGTCGTCATCGCTAGCAGTGAGCATCAAGATTTTACCTTTATAGTGCGTACGCGTCTGTCGGCAGATTGTAAGTCCATCAGTTACAGGAAGCATCAAATCCAGCAGTACGATGTCAGGTTGCTCCGTGAGGATGGTGTGTGCGGCATCACTGCCATCGTCCAACACCGTGACATCAAAATCTTGCGCGACGAAGTAGTCCTGCAACATTTTCTGAAGTTTCAAATCGTCTTCCACGATGATCATTTTAGGTTTTGTCATTCCATTATCAGCCTTGTCGTGCGTTTCACTTATTGAGATTAGGTGAGCGAGTCTTCGTCGTGATGAACCATTACGATTATACGCTATTGCATATAAGTTCAGATGCTTCGCCAAATACCTAAAGCGAATGATTAAACACTTTATAAGTTAGTTCAATGATGAATTGGCATTTATAGGAAAATAAAAAACATCGTTCAAATAGGCTCGACATTCTCATACATTTCCACGACAGATAAATTCAGCGCTAAACAATAGAATTTTCTCATCAAACATTTTGGGAATAACTGTATGAACGACTATAGAAATGCATTACTGGCGTTACCTTTGATTCTGCTAGCGGGTTGTAACTCAAGCTCTAACTCAGGTAAAGCTGCCAACAAAGCGCAAGTAAAACCTCAAGCTGATTACGTATTTTCATCAGCGAAACTGGGTGAGTTGTATAAAGAGCGACAAGAGGTCCAAGAATCCATAAAACTTGATTACAACGGTGTGCAGTATGAAATCGTTCTGTTTGCGGAAGATATTAGTGATAAGCAAAAAGTGGTTAGGCTTGCGGATAGTTTAGGTCAAAGTGTGGATCTGTACCTCCCTGATGCAGGATTTGATAGCTGCGGTATCTACACAGAGAGCAAGGGTTTGGACGTGTTTGATTGTGGTGCGGCTCAACGCTCAATCGGGAATGACACCACGTTAATTAACACGACGACGAATACTCATAAGCCCGTCGAGCTTGAGTATCACAATGAACTGGTTCAATACGTGACTAGCCTTGGGTCTACCATTCTGAGTAACACTAAAAGTGGGAACAAGGTAACGATAACCACCTCGTTTGCTTTCAACGCTTTTTACCGTGATGTGCTCAACGAGACTGGCGCTGTTGATCGCATTACTTCCACTCTAGGCGCATCAACCTATTCTCAGCTTTTTGATATCGTGAAATTGTATCAAGGCAGTGAGATGACGTTGAAGTTTACCAACCATATTGGTGGAAGTGCCGACGATGATATCAATATGTACACCGGTCGCATGATCCACAGTAACAACATGACGACGATCGTAACGCCTACGGGGTCGGTGTTCTCTGGCGGCACGGATCTTTTCGCTGCGGGTAACCCACGAGTTTTGCAACGAGCAGATACCACTAAAGCCATTGAGCTTAATAAGCAGGTTGGTGTGCACAGTTGGGCTGAGGATGATAAAACAGCCAAAGACTTCCCATACACGAACGAAAGCCATCGCAAGCAAGCGACCTACTTTAAAAAGGTAATGGGAGACAAAGGAATCGACTTCTATATCTTCACGTTGGATTCTGCTCCGGCTTCTGGCGAACACTGGGTGACTAAGGCTGAGTCAGATAAATACGGTTTCATAACACGCATTGAGTAGCTTAGGCTTGCAATAACATTAGAAACGACTGAGAAGGTTTGTGATGACGCTGTTGTCGCCAACCTTTTTTGTTCATTTTTTGATTCGTTACCTGTGTTGATTGTGGATTTCCTTGTCTTAAATTTCAGTATGAAAATTCCTTGATACTTCCTTTCCACTCCCTCCCCAAAAAGTTTCTACAAGGACTCTCACTGATTGATTCTTGAACTTTCTAAGCAAAAACACTTGACCAATAACTATCACACCTCAAATCTTTAATTGTTTTCGTTAGTGCTCTAAATGATATTTAAGCTGTTGTTCCATAGTGATTTTTGTTGTTTTGAATGCTGTATTGTTACGAGTTTGTTTTAAATAATCATTTGAACCCTAACTAAATTTCTGTCATTTTATATTTAACTGAACGTTCAATATAAAATAAAAGGACTGAGAAATGCCGAAGGTTGGGATGCCTGATATACGTAAACCACAGCTTGTTCAAGCCACCATGACGGTGATTGATCGAGTGGGTTTGCATGCCGCGAGTATTGCGTTGATCAGCAAAGAAGCGGGAGTCTCCACTGGCATTATTAATCACTATTTTGGTGGAAAGCATGGGCTGCTCGAAGAGACCATGCGTGAAATCCTTCGTCAACTTTCCAATACCATCACCACGTCACTAAAAGCACTTCCTGTTGATGCTCACCAACAGAGAATTAACGCGATCATCGATGGTAACTTCGAAGGTTACCAAGCTGAAAATAAGGTCGCGAAGGCGTGGTTGGCATTTTGGTCATATTCAATGCATGACGAGCAGCTGAAAAGACTGCAACGTGTGAATGAAAAACGTTTGATTTCACACTTACGTCTTGAGTTGAAAGGTATTTTGAATCATGAACAAGCGGATCTCGTTGCTCACGGGATTGCGTCTCTGATTGATGGTTTGTGGCTGAGAGGCACACTAAACCCAGATGGTATCGATGCTCAAAAGGCGCGTGCCATCATCAATGATTATCTAGATAAACAACTGACGTTCTACTCGTGCAGTACCAAATAGAACGCAGTGTTAGAACTAGAACAGCACTAGAACGACCAATACTTACACCCAAAATTCAAACTAGACCAGTAGAGTCTAATAACAATAATTAAGTCAGAATCTCAAATGGAAATGAACTCGTTATACATCGATGGCGCAGCGGTTAAAGCAACCTCTGGTGAAACCTTTGATAGCATTAACCCTGCCAACGGTGAACCTATCGCGACCTTAGGCCAAGCATCTTCAGCAGATGTCGACAGTGCTATTGAATCTGCGAAACGCGGGTTTGCGGTATGGTCTGCAATGACCGCTGTGGAACGCAGCCGCATTCTGTTGAAGGCAGTGGAAATACTTAGAGCTCGAAATGATGACCTTGCAAACCTTGAGGTTGTTGATACGGGCAAGCCGCTGCAAGAAGCAATTGAAGTGGACGTGGCGTCTGGCGCTGATGTTATTGAATACTTTGCTGGCTTGGCTCCAACGCTACAAGGCGACCAACAGCCGCTGAGTGAATCTCAATTTTTCTACACTCGCCGCGAGCCGCTAGGCATTTGTGCGGGCATTGGCGCGTGGAACTACCCAATTCAAATCGCGATGTGGAAATCGGCTCCGGCATTGGCCGCGGGTAATGCGATGATTTTCAAACCTTCAGAAGAAACGCCGCTAACGGCGCTCAAGCTTGCAGAAATCTTTACTGAAGCTGGTCTTCCTGATGGCGTGTTTAACGTGGTTCAGGGCGATTACCGTGTTGGTCAGATGCTAACGGCGCACCCAGACATCGCGAAAGTGTCGTTCACGGGCGAAACCGGTACCGGTAAAGCGGTAATGTCGGATAGCGCTAAGACGCTGAAATCAGTCACCATGGAACTTGGCGGAAAGTCACCAATGATCGTGTTTGATGATGCGAAATTGGATGATGCAGTTTCAGCTTCGATGGTGGCTAACTTCTACACCCAAGGCGAAGTGTGTACTAACGGTACCCGTGTTTATGTACACGAAAACATCTACAACGCATTCATCGACCAACTTAAAACACGCACTGAGAAGCTGATCATTGGTGATCCAATGGACATGGATACTCAGATCGGCGCGTTGATTTCTAAAGAACACCTTTCAAAAGTCCTTGAAGCCATTGAGCTAGCTAAGCAGTCGGGCGCAACTCTGCTGACGGGCGGCTATCAAGTGACAGACAACGGCCTCGAAAACGGTAACTTTGTTATCCCAACCGTATTTGTGGATTGCGAAGACAACATGCCTCACGTTCAACAAGAGATCTTCGGCCCTGTGATGTCAGTGTTGAAGTTTTCGGACGAAGACGATGTGATTCGCCGTGCAAACGACACCAAATACGGCCTTGCGGCTGGTGTGTTCACGCAAAACCTTTCTCGTGCGCACCGTGTTATTCACCAAATGCAGGCGGGTATTTGTTGGGTTAATACGTGGGGTGACTCACCAGCAGAAATGCCAGTTGGGGGTTACAAGCTTTCGGGTATTGGCCGTGAAAATGGACCAGAAACTCTACTTCACTATACGCAGACTAAGAGCATTCTTATTGAACTTGGCGACTACGCCAGCCCTTATGCCTAACGCGTAACACTCAATTTTATGGGTTAGCTTAACAGAGCTAGCCCTACTGACTCATCTCAGGGAAATCAAAACATGGAACAACGCTACGATTATATTATCGTCGGCGCGGGTTCGGCCGGCTGTGTGTTAGCGGATAGGCTAACGGAAAGCGGTGAACATAGCGTTTTATTACTGGAAGCTGGTGGCACGGATAAGAGTATTTTTATCCAAATGCCAACCGCGCTTTCTTACCCAATGAATACTGAAAAGTACGCTTGGCAATTTGAAACAGAGAAAGAACCGGGCCTTGATGGACGTGAACTGCACTGCCCACGTGGCAAAGTGTTAGGCGGCAGCTCATCGATCAACGGCATGGTTTATGTTCGTGGCCACGCGTGTGATTTTGACCAATGGGAAGAAGAGGGTGCAGCGGGTTGGAACTATCAAGCATGCTTGCCTTACTTCCGCCGCGCTGAATCATGGAACAAAGGCGGTGATGAATACCGTGGTGACAATGGCCCTGTCGGCACTTGTAATGGTAACGATATGGAGCTTAACCCGCTTTACCAAGCATTCATCGATGCAGGTAAAGACGCTGGTTACCCAGAAACCAACGATTACAACGGCTACCAGCAAGAAGGCTTCGGCACTATGCATATGACGGTAGACAAGGGTGTTAGAGCCTCAACCTCTAACGCTTATTTACGTCGAGCATTGAAGCGTTCAAACCTGACCTTGAAGAAAGGTATCGTGGCGCGTCGTTTCCTACTTGAAGCACAAGACTCAAATGGTCAATCGGGCTTGAAAGCCGTCGGTGTCGAGTTTGAAAAGTCAGGAAATACCCAGGTGGCTGTGGCGAACAAAGAAGTGATCTCTTCTGCGGGTTCTATCGGTTCTGTTCAACTGCTGCAGCTTTCTGGTATCGGCCCGAAAGCGGTGCTTGAAAAGGCTGGCGTTGAGCTGAAACACGAACTGAGCGGTGTCGGTGAAAACCTTCAAGATCACTTAGAAGTGTACTTCCAATATCACTGCAACGAACCCATCACGCTCAACAGCAAGCTTGGTATGGTCAGCAAGGGCATGATTGGCGCGGAATGGATTCTGACTCGCAAAGGCCTTGGTGCTACTAACCACTTTGAATCGTGCGCGTTCATTCGTTCTCGCAAAGGATTGAAGTGGCCAAACATTCAATATCACTTCCTGCCAGCAGCGATGCGTTACGACGGGCAAGCGGCCTTTGATGGTCACGGTTTCCAAGTACACGTTGGCCCGAACAAGCCAGAGAGTCGCGGTACGGTTGCGATCACTTCTGCTGATCCGCATGCCAAGCCAGAGATCATTTTCAACTACATCTCGACTAAACAAGATCGCCAAGATTGGCGCGATTGTATTCGTCTGACGCGTGAGATTTTGTCTCAACCTGCGATGGATGTGTACCGAGGCAAAGAGATTCAGCCGGGTCTAAATATTACTTCTGATGAAGCGATTGATGAATGGGTTAAGCAGAACGTTGAAAGTGCATATCACCCTTCATGTGGCTGCAAAATGGGTTCAGATGATGATCCAATGGCAGTGCTTGATGAAGAGTGTCGCGTTCGCGGTGTCGATAATTTACGTGTTGTCGACTCATCGGTTTTCCCAACCATTCCAAACGGCAATTTGAACGCCCCGACCATTATGGTTGCTGAGCGTGCTTCCGATTTGATTTTAGGTAAGCCGATGCTCAAAGCGCAGGACGTTCCAGTGTGGATTGCACCTGAGTGGCAAGAGAAGCAAAGAATAAATAAACCAGTAAGAGAAGCGTAAGCCTCTGTTATTAGTTCAAAAATAGAAAAAGCAAAAAGTAACAACAAAAATTAGTCAAAAGTCAGAAGAACTGCTCTCTATCGGTGTTGATATCGAGCAGAAAAAGGAAAGATAAAAAGGAACCATTATGACGACTCTAAATATTCAGAACATGACCACGAAAACGTTAACAGCACTAGCCATTAGTTCATTTGCATTTGGTGCTAACGCTTCTATTGAACCGCAGCAATGTGAAAACGTTCGCTTCGCTGATGTAGGCTGGACTGACATTACCGCAACAACCGCCGTTACTTCTGAACTATTAAAAGGCCTTGGTTACAAAACCAAAACCGACCTACTTTCAGTACCGGTGACTTACTCTTCAATGGCGAACGGCGATATTGATGTATTCCTAGGTAACTGGATGCCAACCATGGAAGGCGATATTGCTAAGTACCGTGAAGCGGGCACGGTTGAGACCGTGCGTGCCAACCTTGAAGGCGCAAAATACACACTAGCTGTACCAAAATATGTGTACGACTCTGGCGTAAAAAGCTTCGCAGACTTAGCAAAACATGCCGACAAATTTAAAGACCGCATCTACGGCATCGAGCCGGGTAACGACGGTAACCGCTTAATCCAATCAATGATTGATTCAGACGCGTTTGGCTTGAAAGATTTCAGCCTAGTGGAATCAAGCGAAGCGGGCATGGTGTCGCAAGTATCTCGCGCTGCTCGTCGTAGCCAGTGGATCGTTTATCTAGGTTGGGCGCCGCACCCAATGAACAGCAATGTTGAGATGGAATACCTATCAGGTGGTGACGACTTCTTCGGCCCTAACTACGGCGGCGCGAATGTTTACACCAATGTTCGTTCAAACTACCTGTCTGAATGTGCAAACGTCGGTCAACTTCTGCAAAACCTAGAGTTCACACTAGAGATGGAAAACCAGTTGATGGAAGAGATTCTTAACCAAAAAGTGAAGCCAGAAAAAGCGGCTCAACAATGGTTGAACAATAACCCTCAACAAGTTGAAGCTTGGTTAGACAACGTAAAAACGCATAAAGGTGAATCAGCGACTCAAGCGGTTACTGAATACCTAAAACAAGTTAAAGCTTAGTTTTACCTACCTATCGTTCTATTTATCAAAGCTCTATAAATAAAAAAGGTGGGCTTGCCAATTGTCTATTGGTTTGAAGTAGCCCACCCATAATAAAAGGCAATATTGTGAATTTTATTACGGAAAACAAAATCCCTGTTGGTCAATGGATGGAAGCGGGTGTTGATTGGCTAACAATCAATGCAGCAGGACTCTTTGACGCTATTTCGATTTTTCTAGAAACCGTCATTATGTTTTTAGTCGATGTATTTAAGTGGATGCCACCGGCTTTACCAATCGTGATGACCGCGGCGATTGCATGGTATTTACACCGTAAACCCTCGCTTGTGATTTTCGTGGTTGCAGCTTTGCTGACTATTTTAAACCTTGGCTACTGGCAAGAAATGCTGGAAACCTTTGTCCTCGTGTTTGCAGCGACAACGATTTCCGTATTAATTGGCGTACCAGTTGGCATTATGGCCGCGCATCGCCCTTGGTTGTATACGGTGCTTAGACCCATTCTTGATTTAATGCAGACGGTTCCAACGTTTGTGTATCTGATTCCGACTTTGGTTTTATTCGGCTTGGGCATCGTTCCTGGCTTAATCTCGACCATCATATTTGCCATTGCCGCGCCAATTCGTTTGACCTACTTAGGTGTAACCAAAGTGCCTGAAGAGTTGATTGAAGCGGGTAAAGCGTTTGGTGCAAGCCGCATGAAATTGCTGATGAAGGTCGAATTACCGGCGGCTCTACCAAGCATCATGGCGGGTGTAACTCAATGTATTATGTTGTCGCTTTCGATGGTGGTTATCGCCGCCCTTGTCGGAGCTGACGGACTTGGTAAACCTGTTGTTCGTGCATTGAACACAGTGAACATCTCACAAGGTTTTGAAGCCGGGTTGGCGATTGTATTAGTCGCTATCATTCTTGATCGCTTGTGCAAAACACCAAACCAGAAGGAAGCTTAATCATGTCTAACTCTCAGGGAAAAAAGACAATGGACGCGATTACCATTAAGAATCTCGATGTTGTGTTTGGTAATAAATCGAAACAAGCGCTTGAGCTACTCGACCAAGGTAAAACTCGCCAAGAGATCATCGATGAAACAGGTCAAGTTGTCGGCGTAGACAATGTGTCGCTGACGGTGGAAGAAGGCGAGATCTGTGTATTGATGGGTTTGTCTGGTTCTGGTAAATCATCTTTGCTTCGCGCAGTTAACGGCTTGAACGAGATCAGCCGTGGTTCACTGACAATCAAAGACGGTGACCAACAAGTCGATTTAGCACAGTGTGATGAAGCGACTCTGCGTCATCTTCGTACTCACCGTGTATCCATGGTTTTCCAAAAGTTTGCTTTGATGCCATGGCTTAATGTATTAGACAACGTAGCGTTTGGTCTTGAAATGCAGGGTGTAGCGAAAGATGTTCGTCGTGCAAAAGCGCGTGAGCAATTAGAAATGGTCGGCCTGGCGGAATGGGAAACCAAATTTCCACATGAGCTTTCTGGCGGCATGCAGCAACGTGTTGGTTTGGCGCGCGCGTTTGCAATGGACACCGACATTCTGTTGATGGATGAACCGTTTTCGGCGCTTGATCCACTGATTCGTGCTCAGTTGCAAGATGAACTGATCACACTGCAAAGCAAACTCAACAAAACGATTTTGTTCGTGAGTCACGACCTAGATGAAGCACTGAAGATTGGTAACAACATCGCGATCATGGAGTCAGGAAAGCTGATTCAACACGGTAAGCCTGAAGAGATCGTATTGACGCCAAAAACAGAATACGTAAAAGACTTCGTTGCTCATACCAATCCATTGAATGTGCTTAAAGGTCGCTCTTTGATGCAGCCTCTTGATTCACTAACGCAAGAGAATGAAAGCTGGAAGATCTGCGATTCTAAAGATCTCTGGATTGAACAGAGTGAAGGTGCTTTATCGGTGAAAGGTGAATCTGCTTTGGCGCTTGTCGAGTGGAGCGAGTCTGACGACCTAACCGCGATCAGCGCGTCGAGTGTGGTCGTGGCAAGTCCGGAAATTGGCATGCGTGATGCGATTAAGCTCAAGCAGATCAGTAACCACCCGATTTTGCTGGTGGAAGACAATCAACTGGTCGGTATTCTGGATAACAGCGAGTTTTACAACGCACTAACGGGTAATTTTCAGATGAATACAGCCGCGTAAAATTTCGTTTTCCAGCTTGGCGATTAGGGCTGGTTTTTTATTAGGTGGAGAGGGTTAAGTCTCTTTACCTCTATGATTATTAAAATATATTATTCTTTGAGTTTGTATTCTCTGGTTCATTATTTTTGTCTTCATTGAAGCTTTCATTTCCCCTTCATTAAGCAAAAGTGCCGTACCACGCAAGTTTAGTGGTGTAGAAAAGATTGAGAATAGTATGAACATCAGTACAATGCGGAAAAATCAATGAAGTAATTTATCAATTTACAGTGTAATTCGAGCGCGCGTGACGTAATCACTCGAGACATTTCATCGCTTCGACGCTGTAAAACCATTCACAGTATATTAGTACAAAGGTCTGCATCTTGGACAAACATGACGAAATCCTGGTCGCTATTCGCCAAATTATTCGCGCTATCGATTTACACTCGAAGAAGCTGAGTAAAGAGTATGGTTTGACTGGCCCTCAATTAATCTTAATGAGAGCAATCCAAGAAATGGGTAATGTGACGATCAAAGAATTGTCTAATCACACCAATGTAAGCCAAGCCACCACAACCACGATCATCGATCGCTTGGAACTGAACGGCTATGTACAACGTGTTCGCAGCTCGTCAGATCGCCGCAAAGTACACGCAAACCTGACTGAAAAAGGTCAAGAGTTGCTAAACAATGCGCCACCACCGCTGCAAGATAACTTCGTTAAAAAATTCCAAAACCTAGAGCCGTGGGAGCAAAGCTTACTGCTTTCTTCAATGCAGCGAGTATCATCAATGATGAACGCAGAAGACATCGACGCCGCTCCAGTACTTCAACTTGAAGGCATTGCAAACGTAGCCAAGAGCTAACCTTATTTATAAATTGTTTATTTAGAACAACAACTTAAATAATTGTCAAATGGTCGCACTAAGCGGCCATTTTTGATCCTGCCATTTAAAATCTCTATTTGCCCTGCGTGTTAGTTACGCCTTCTTATTTTAAATTCCCCTGACTTTTTGCCCCGTTTGTAGCCGCCTCATTGGATTGTCATCAAAACTCCATTGACGATTCTCTGACAATAAAACACCAGACCGACCGGTCTGTTGCGTATTGTTGTGTGCTCATCTTAACCACGAGGTGATGTATGAAACACGAATTGACGCCAACACAAATGACCATGACGTTGAACAGCATGCAGGGAGCTTTTGCACAGAAACCGATGCCAGCGATATCGGAGAGAATTGAGCAGCTGCTCGCACTTAAATCTGCGCTAATCGATTACACAGATCGTTTGTGTGTAGCCGTGAGTGAGGACTATGGTCACCGCAGCCGACAAGACACTTTGATGGCTGACATATTGCCTTGTATCGGAAATATTGATCACAGCATTGAGTGTTTACCTCATTGGTCGACATCTTCGATTCGTCATTCCGGCCCATTGCTTTCAACCTCTCGTGTTGAAGTGGTTTATCAACCCAAAGGCGTCGTCGGGATTATTGCTCCGTGGAATTTCCCGATCATGTTATCCGTCGGCCCACTTATTTCGGCGCTGGCTGCGGGAAATCGCACCATGATCAAGATGAGCGAATTTACCCCAGCGACGAACCAAGTATTAAGATCGCTATTGGCGGAAGTTTTCCATGCCGATGAGGTGTGCTTGGTTGAAGGTGAGGTAGAAATCGCAGCCGCATTTTCGGCGTTGCCGTTTGATCATCTTCTATTTACAGGGTCAACCCAAGTGGGTCGCCAAGTGATGAAGTCAGCGGCTGATACGCTAACCCCAGTCACGCTAGAGCTGGGTGGTAAGTCACCGGTTATCGTTGCAGAAGACATGCCAATTGATATCGCGGTTGAGCGAATCATTTATGGTAAGAGCATCAATAACGGGCAGGTGTGTGTGGCTCCTGACTATGTATTGCTACCCGAAGGGAAAGTTGAATCTTTCATTCAAGAGTATAAAAAACAGTACCAATTGCTGTTCGATGAAGGGGTCTATTCCGAGAGTTTGACGTCCCTAATCAATCCTCGTCAATGCGATCGTATTGTCGGCTTGTTGAATGAAGAGCAACAAGCAGGAACGCGAACCGTCGCTTGCCATGACGAAGCGATGGACTTAGATAACCATCGTTTGGTGACGCACCTAATTGTTGAACCAAGCCTGTCATCCAAGGTGATGAACGAAGAGATTTTCGGCCCACTATTACCCTTGATTACGTATCGCAATATCGAAGAGGCGTTCCAAGTCATCAATAGCAAACCAAGGCCGTTAGCGCTTTATCTAATGAGCTTTGATTTGAGCTTACAAGCTCAGGTTAAACACCAAGTTCATTCCGGCGGAATGTGTATTAATGACTGTGTTTTCCATTTAGCGGTTGATGACGCGCCGTTTGGTGGCATTGGTGAATCTGGTCAGGGCAACTATCACGGCAAAGAAGGTTTCCTTACTTTCTCCCATGCCAAAACTGTCTTGGAAACAGGCTTAGATCATCGAGTTAAGCATCTGTTTTCAAAAGAAGACAACGAATTAAAGACCGCAGTGATGAGCATGCTTGGCAAGTAAATCATTTCTGTCACTACTCAATTTATCTACAAGAAGTTATTTATAAGAAATTATTTTTACGACGTTATTTTAAGAGGTTATTTTTATGTTGGAACGATTTTTTGAACGAACGATGAAAGCGTATTTGATGGTTACAGGATTCTTAACCGCAACCGCTTTCTCTACTTTCCTTGCGCCTGATTGGAGTATGCAAACGCTGTTCTCGTATAACGATACGATGATGGTGAACAAAGAGTATCTTATGGGTACCTATCAACACTGGGGAGTCATGGTTGGCTGTATTGGTGTGTTGTTGATGTTCTCGGCGAAGTACAAATCGCTGCGTACTTCGACCATGATTTACAGTGCATTTGAGAAGTCGATGTTTGTGGGCATATTCTTATACAACGTGTGTATCAACGATTATGAATGGTTCTACGGCAGCAGCTCAAGAGTATGACCCTGCGCTCGACTTATTACATTGGATGTCGCAAGCCGCGCACTAATTCAAATCCTAACTCAGGTTAATCACAGAAAGGTTAACCACAGAAAAAGTTAATCATAAAAAAATTAATCACAGAAATTGGAGAACGTCTTATGCAGACATTCAAGAAATCTTTAGTGTTCACGGCAATGGCGGCGGCAAGCAGTGCTGCTCTTGCGGCTGAATCAGAAAAACCGAATATTGTTGTCATTGTTGGCGATGATGTGGGTTTTGCCGATACACAGCCTTATGGCTCAGAAGCGGATACCCCAAACCTAATGGCGCTGGCTGAAGAGGGGGTTAAGTTTACTAACTTTCACGCGTCCCCAACTTCATCGGTAACGCGCTCTATGATGCTAACCGGAGCAAACAGCCACGAGGTTGGGCTTGGTACCTTCGACTATGCCGTCTATCCGGGCGCGATTGGTAAGCCGGGTTATGAAGGTTACCTCACAAAGAAAGGTGTCACGGTCGCCACGCTGCTTGAAGAGAGCGGCTATAACACTTACCTCTCTGGTAAATGGCATTTGGGACATGAAGATGGATTCTTACCGGATGATCGAGGTTTTGGTGAGAGTTACGGTATCTTAGCGGGCGGTTCGAATCACTTTAACCGAGATATGATGTTCCCAGCCAAAAACGCTGCGACAGCGGATGCGCTGCAAAAAGGCGATATTCCAGGTGTTGAAGTTGAGCCAACTTACCGCAACGGTGAAGTGGTTGAGGATAAATACAAAGGCGAATACTCAGACCAAGTTTACACCAACGAGATCATCAAGATGATCGACAGCAAAAAAGACGACGGTAAGCCTTTCTTCGCTTACGTCCCATTCACCGGTATTCATCTACCACTGCAAGCGCCTGAGTCTGCTTATCAAGATAAAGTCGATTACTACGTTGAACATGGTTGGGACTCGGTTCGAGAAGATCGTTTCCAACGCATGAAAGAGATGGGCGTGACTCCAAAAGACGCCGATATTTCAGGTCGTAACGCATTAAGCCGCCCTTGGGACTCGCTCTCTGAAAAAGAACAAAAGTGGTACGGCAAGAAAATGGCTGTCGCGATGGGCATGATGGAAATGCAGGACCAACAAGTCGGTCAGATAGTCGATTACCTGAAAGAAATCGGGGAATACGATAATACTTACATCATGTACCTAGCGGATAACGGCCCAGAAGCGGCGGATATTACCGGTGAAAATATCAGTGATTTGATCCGAACGTGGACTGCTCATCATTTCGACAACTCGACGGAAAACCTAGGGAAAGCCAACTCCAGCGTTTCATTGGGTCCTGAGTGGGCAAGCGCTTCAACCGGTGGCCTATCTTGGTACAAAGCTTACACAGCAGAGGGCGGTATCCGTGTGCCATTTATCGTTAAGCCAGCCAAAGCGCTTTTAGACGGTGAAGATGCGTTGCAACCGGGAACTCAGACAGACGACTTATCCCAAGTGAAGGACATTGCAGCCACGATTCTTGAGATTGCAGAGGTCGATCATCCAGGAACCGAATATCAAGGTCGAGAAGTGGCGCCGATGAGTGGTGTGAGCTTGTTGCCTTACTTCAAAGGGGAAACGGCAGACGTGCACAGTGCCAACAATGCGATTCCATTTGAATTGTTTGGTAGCGGAATTCTGCTTAAAGGTGATCATAAGATCATCCGAATTTCTACGGGAATGGGCGGTGACAGTGAGTGGCACTTATACAACACTAAGAAAGATCCAGCTGAGCAACATGACTTGAGAAATGAAATGCCAGATCTGTTCCTTGAAATGGTCGCTGAATATCAAGAATACGAAAAAGCGCAAAATATCGTCCCGGTTGACGAAGCGTGGAACCCGTTTGAAAACGTGAAATAGAGGAAAAACCACTCGGCCAACCTAATGCCATCAAGCTTGGTTGGCCGATGAACACCGTGTAAAGGAATTACGAATTGTTTTGGCTAATACAATAACTTTTACATCGAGGCACTCTTCATGACGACATTATCGCTATCAAATTTGAGTTCAGTTCCGCAGTTCAATGGTAAAGCACACAGCAAGCTTCAAGCGTTAGCAAAACCGATTGGGGCGGTGTGTAATATCAGTTGCACCTACAGTTATTACTTAGAAAAACAACAGCTGCTTGAATATCCAAAAGGCTCTCAATATACGATGGATGAAGTCCTGTTAGAGCGTTATATCAAGCAATATATAGAAGGGCAGAATACGCCTGAAATCATCTTTTCTTGGCATGGTGGAGAGCCGACCTTGTTGGGGCTTGAGTACTTTAAAAAGGTCGTCGAGCTGCAGAAAAAATATTGTCCTAGCTACAGCAAGATCAGCAATGACCTTCAAACCAACGGCACGTTATTGAATGATGCGTGGTGCGAGTTCTTCAAGAACAATGACTTTATCATTGGCGTGAGTATTGATGGACCAGAGCACCTACATAATCACTACCGAACTAACCGTGCAGGCAAAGGCACTTTTTCTCAAACAATGCGTGGCATTCGCTACTTGAAACAGCATAACGTCGAGTTCGCGACCTTAAGCTGCGTGAATGATGTGACAGGTAAGTATCCATTAGAGGTCTATCGCTTTCTACGCGATGAAGTGGGTTCGAAGCAATTGCAGTTTATACCTGTGGTCGATAAGTGCGAAGCTCACACCAACAATAAATGGTTGAGCAACCAACAAGCGATCATTCCCGTATCAGGTGAGGTTGAGGCTTGGAGTGTCGATTCTGCACAATGGGGACAATTCCTCACTACCGTTTTTGATGAGTGGTTTGAACACGATTTTGGTCGGGTATTAGTGCCGTACTTTGAAAATTTTGTCGGCGTATGGATGGGCAGAGAAAGCACCATGTGTACCTTGAGTGAGATCTGCGGCAAAGGGTTAGCGGTTGAGCCCAATGGCGATGTGTACTCATGTGATCATTATGTCTTTCCTGAATTTCAGTTAGGTAATATTCAGGAACAAGCACTTTCAACTTTAGCCTTTTCGCCAAAGCAGCAGAGTTTTGGGTTCGCCAAACAGAAGTCTCTGCCGAAACAATGCCAAGCCTGTGAGTTTAAATTCGCATGCCATGGCGAATGCCCTAAGAACCGAATCATTACCAGTCGTGACGGCGAAGCAGGGCTAAATTACTTGTGTGAAGGTTGGCTGAGCTTCTTCAAGCATATCGACCCTGTTATTAAGGACTTATTCAAAGCCAATAATATTGCGTCTCGTCTGGGGTAATGGAGTAGGCGTGAATGGATTCAATCAAGATTTAAGTTAGATAGAAGGCTCGCTAAATTGTGCGAGCCTCTTGGTATTTGGTATTTGGTATTTGGTAACGGGTATCTAGTCAGCCGATTCTTGGGCTGGGCTCATGGCGAGAAGAGTCTCTTCCATGGCATTGTTTAGAATCGAACGGTTACGCTGCATGGCGGCCATGAGCGTTGAGCCAAGCCATAAACCATAAAGCGTTCGAGATAGCGATTCTGGCTCTGCGATAGTGAAATCACCATCGGCATTACCTTCTTCAAACAGCTTTGCCATACGCAGGATGATCTTTTCTGCACCTTCTGCCATGGTCGATTGCAACGGGTTAGCAGACCCAGATACTTCTCCCGCCAGTTTTACGACAAGACATTGGATATTGAAGTCTTCAGTCAGTTTCGATGCACACCAAAACTCGAAATAGGCTTTAACGCGATCACGGCGAGAAAGCGACTCATCACTTAAAAAGTCGTCCAGCTTAGCGAGATGCTCATCAAAGTAGTTAGTAAGCAGGATCTCACCAAAGTGTTCTTTGGATTTAAAGTAGTGGTAAAAAGAACCCTTCGTGCCTTCCGCTTGGTTGATGATTTTCATCAGGCCAACACCAGCAAACCCGTGTTCATTAATAAGGTTAAACCCTGCATCGAGCATAGCTTGTCGCATGTCTTTCATTGTTCTTACTCTTTATGCTGAGAATGAGGAATAGTGTAACGAGCAACATACCAACCGTCCAGTCTAGCGCGTTAGGACGCGGTCAATAATTGACTCGTTTCGTCAAAGTAACTCTTTCTCTTATTGGTACTTCTAAGCGACAAAACTTTTTTCAAGATAAGCACATCCTATAAATCGAAAATAACAACCTTAAAGGGCTTATTTGGTGCCTTAAAATGGCTAAATTGGGGTGTTTTAAGTTGCTGTTTTTATTGGTTTTTAATTTAGTGTTTTCTTGAGATCGCAATGGTAGTCTTAGCTTAATTTCTTTAGGGGGCTAAATGGACACCAATAACAGCACTTATCATCACCACAGTTTTGCTCAGCAAGACTTATCAGAGCTTACATTTACAGCCTGCACGTTTATCCGTTGTGATTTCAGACGTTCGAACTTACGTGATGCAACGTTTATTAACTGTAAGTTTATCGAACAAGGCGATATTGAGGGATGCCACTTTGATATTGCCGACTTACGAGACGCAAGCTTCCAGAATTGCCAGTTGGCGATGGCGAATTTTAGTAACGCGAATTGCTATGGTATTGAGCTACGTGAATGCGACTTGAAAGGGGCGAACTTTACTCGTGCGAACTTTGCCAATCAGGTGAGCAATCGCATGTATTTTTGCTCGGCATACATCACGGGTTGCAACCTGTCTTACGCTAATTTTGAACAAGCTTGTTTAGAGAAGTGTGAGTTATTTGAAAACCGCTGGATAGGTACTTACCTTGGCGGAGCGTCACTAAAAGAGTCTGATCTTAGCCGAGGCGTGTTCTCGGAAGATGTATGGGGGCAATTCAGTATGCAAGGTGCTAATTTATGCCATGCTGAATTAGAAGGGTTGGACCCTCGTAAAGTAGATACAACAGGAATCAAAATTGTCGCGTGGCAGCAAGAGCAACTGCTTGAAAGCATGGGTATTGTGGTGATGCCTGATTGATAGCTGTAATTTCTAACTACAGGCTATTTGGAATATGTAAGAATTCGCTATAGAAGAAAAGCCCAAAGCTAATAACTTTGGGCTTTTCCGTATTTGGTAACCAGCATTTTATAATGAATTTTTAAAAAGAGAATGCTTGGTGATAGAGAACTGATTGGTTGATTAATGCATGCCTGAGCGCATTTTGTCGGCGAGCGCAAAGAAGACAAAAACGACGAAACAGACTAGAGCAGCACACAGTGAAGTTAAGATGGTTGTGGCGTCTTTTGAAATCAATGGAATGGTGATAGAAGCTAGCGCTATCAACATAACAAGGATATGAACAATTCGACCCGGAATTGGATTTTTATGACAGAATGAAGCCCAGAGGTAACGCATTTTCAACACCAGTATAAAATTAGTGGTTTTATTCTATTTTCTTAGTGAGTATTTTGTAAATAACAATTAGTTACAATTGGTTGTAAATATGATCTAAGTCGAATTAGTATTAAACCAGTTAAATAACAGCAGTTTATTGATCTTTTATTGAATTTTAACTTTAAAAATGAACATCATAATATTCCGTATTCTTTGGAATGCTAAGTCAAATATTATTCGAATTTTTGTTTTTTGACTTAAGATCTCATTTATTGAGTGTTCTGTTAAGAGACCGTTTGCGTACAGGTATTGGTGGCGTAACTATCAAGCGAATTAGAGTCATCCTAGAGCCTGTTATTCGTTTTATGTTATTTATCAAAGTGACTCCTCAAATTGAGAGCGAAGTAATCTTGTGAATTTTTCGGTTTGATATACTCAATATTCATTCGATAAAGATGATGGAGATGATATGTCGAAAACCGCGAAGATCATTAATGAAGATAAGCTGGTAAAAAAAGCAGTTGAAGTCGGTTTTAAGATGGCTAAGCTACAAGGTTTTGATTTGCCAAATTCATCCCAACCGATAAAGGTTAAAGCGGTGTACTTGTTCCTTGTTGAAGTCAATCAGATCACACCGTTACCAGAAAGTAAGCTTGATGGGGCAAACATTAAAAAGCGTCTGGCGCTATGGATACATAAAGCATTGCCTGACAATGATCCCTTGAAGTAAACCTTTTCCAAGCTGATATTTCTGGACTCGTTTCCTCTGAGTTCATTATTCATCGATATGTTAGATAAGAAACCTAGCGAGCTCTCGCTAGGTTTTTTTGTTTTTGAGGCCGATATTTTAATAGTGGATAGCGAGTCACTGCCATTCGAAGCGTTGTTATCTACTCGATAGAATGTTCAACACTGAGAGTGTTGGTGATTTATGCCGCTTGATTGGCAATCTTAGCACATAATTTACTAATGACTCTAACCTTCTTTTGACGCTTATTCGGTTAAAGACATTTTCTTAAGATCTCTACCGATCAAATACATTAGAACTCAAAGTATTATTTAATTCATGCTGACCGCTATTAAATGTGACGCAGATCACTAATTTTTGTTTTTTAAGGTTAAGATGTTGATCTTAGTAGGGAGTAAATGCTCATAATAAAAAGGAATTTAATTAGAGTTCAAAGGGAATTTATCAGTATGATTACATCAGCGCCTTGGGTGTTGTGTCCAGAAGTGATAGAAAAAACGAGTGAAGAATGGAGTTTTCGCGAGCCCAAAGCTTCAGATGGCAACGACATTTATCGACTGATTTCAGAATGTCCGCCACTAGACACCAACTCGTCATATTGCAATTTTTTGCAATCCACTCACTTTAGTAAAACTTGTATTTTGGTTGAGAACAAAGGTGAGCTTGCGGGCTTTATCTCGAGTTATCAAAAACCGAGTGAGCCTAATGTTCTCTTTATTTGGCAAGTTGCAGTTGCCCCTCGATTTAGAGGTCACTCTTTAGCTTACAAGATGTTGAACAGCTTACTTCGTCGAGAGTGGCTGAAGAGTATAGAAGCTATTGAAACAACCATTACTAAGTCAAATCAAGCGTCTTGGGCACTCTTTAAAAAGCTAGACGCAAAAAATAGTAGCACTGGAAAAGTGACCACTTTCTTAGATGAAAATGTTCATTTTAAAGGGCTGCACGATACTGAGTATTTGTATCGAATACCCCTTAAATAATCATTAACTTATAGGAATCAAATAACGGCCTTATCATGGATATTTTTAAAAAGCAGGAATCTAACGTACGTTCATACTCGAATAGTTTTCCAGTCACTTTTGCTAAATCAAAAGGCTGCTGGCTTGAAACAAAACAAGGTGATCGTTACCTCGATTTTCTTGCTGGAGCAGGATCTCTCAATTACGGTCATAACAATCCAATACTTAAGCAAGCTTTACTTGAGTATATTGAAATGGATGGAATTACACATGGCTTGGATATGCATTCAGAAGCCAAAGCTGAATTCCTAGAAGCTCTTAGTCGCTTTATTTTGGAACCTCGAGCATTAGATTACAAAGTTCAATTTACCGGCCCGACAGGAACAAATGCGGTTGAGGCAGCGATTAAGTTGGCGAAAAAAGTAAAAAGTCGAAGCAGTATTGTTGCATTTACCAATGGTTTTCATGGTTGTACGGCGGGTGCATTGGCTGCTACAGGCAACCAACACCACAGGCAAGGTGCGGGCTCAAATCTCAACAACGTTACGCGTTTGCCATTTGAAGGTTACGCTGGAATCGATGGTTTAAAATTATTTGAAACGATGTTAACCGATAATTCCGCTGGTATGGATAAGCCTGCTGCCGTTTTATTGGAAACGGTTCAGGGTGAAGGTGGGTTAAATGTCGCTTCAAATGAGTGGCTACAGAAGTTAAGCAAAATCTGTAAAGCCCACGATATCCTACTTATTGTGGATGATATTCAAGCCGGTTGTGGTCGAACAGGAACGTTTTTTAGCTTTGAACCTTCAGGTATAAAACCAGATATCGTTACGCTATCTAAGTCGATAAGTGGTTATGGCTTACCGATGGCTGTGGTTTTATTAAAGCCTGAACTAGACAAGTGGGAGCCGGGAGAACACAACGGCACCTTCCGTGGTAACAACCATGCGTTCATTACTGCTGCTAAAGCGTTAGAAATGTATTGGTCAAATGATGATTTTGAAAATCATATTCAACGTAGCTCAAGCATGGTCGATGATGTCATTCAACGCAATCTCAAGCGTTTCCCTGAGCTATTTGTTCAACGCAAGGGACGCGGAATGATGATTGGCATTGAATGTAAAGATGGGAACACAGCTGATGAGATTGCAAAAGTGTGTTTTGACAAGGGCATGGTAATTGAGACCGCAGGTCCAAACGATGAAATCTTGAAGTTCTTTTGTCCATTAACCATTTCAGAATCGGAATTGATGCAAGGTTTAACTATTTTCGAAGACTCAGTTGAAGTGGTAGCAACCAAGCATTTCAAGAAAGCATCGTAATAGGGAGAGTAAAATGATTGTTAGAACACTTGATGAATGTCGTAATAGTGAAAGACGTATTGTATCGGATAACTGGGAAAGCACTCGCATGTTATTGAAAGATGACAATATGGGATTTTCTTTTCATATCACAACAATTTACGAAGCGACAGAAACACATATCCATTACCAAAACCACTTGGAGTCTGTGTTTTGTATGAGTGGTGAAGGGGAGATTGAAGTCGTTGGTGGTAAAACTTACCCAATCAAACCCGGTACGTTGTACATCCTAGATAAGAATGATGAGCATTATTTACGCGCATATAAAAACAAAGAAATGACAATGGCTTGTGTGTTTAACCCACCAATTACTGGCGCTGAAGTACACGATGAAAACGGCGTTTATCCACTCGTTGATTAACCCATATCTTCAGGGGTGATATCTCACCCCGCTCCCTATTATTTCGTCTTTAATCTCTTCAAGAACAAAAGGTCTTTTATGACATTTACCGTAGAAAAAATCGGCGGTACATCAATGACAGCATTTGATGCTGTGCTCGACAATATTATTCTCCGCCCTCAAAATCCGTATAACCGAATCTTTGTTGTGTCCGCATACAGCGGTATGACGGATGCATTGTTGGAATGTAAAAAAACAGGTAAGCCTGGTATCTATCAATTGATAGCGATGCGTGACGATTCGTGGAAGGATGCTCTATCTTATATTGAACGCCGCATGCTATTGACCAATGAGCATATTTTTGCGGATCCAATGAATCGTATGAGAGCTGATAAGTTCATCCGGTCTCGTATTTCAGAAGCTAAAAACTGTATCACTAACATTCTTGAAACGTGTCAATACGGACAGTTTTCACTGAGACATTATTTACCACAGATTAGAGAGTTTCTTTCTTCAATTGGAGAGTCACATAGTGCATACAACACGGCTCTTAAATTAAAAAACATTGGTATAAATTCGACCTTTGTTGACCTTTCTGGTTGGGACAACAAAACCCCTCAAAGTTTGGACGATACGATTAGAGAGGCTTTCTCTGACATTGATGTTACTGAGGAGCTTCCCATAGTAACTGGTTATGCGTATTGCAAAGAAGGTTTGATGCATACTTATGATCGTGGTTACAGTGAGATGACGTTTAGTCGTATCGCTACTATTACTGAGGCATCATTGGCGATCATCCATAAGGAGTATCACTTTAGTTCGGCTGACCCAAAAGTCGTTGGTGTAGGTTCGGTTAAACCGATTGGGGCAACCAATTATGATGTTGCCGATCAACTGGCTAACCTTGGTATGGAAGCTATTCACTCTAATGCGGCTGCTGGGTTACGAGAAAGTGGCATAGAACTGCAAATCAAAAACACCTTCGAGCCAGAACATGAGGGAACACTGATTTCTTCTGATTACCGACCAGACACGAATCACATTGAGATCATTGCCGGAAAACAGAAGGTATATGCGTTACATGTTTTTGACCAGGGAATGGTCGGTAAGGCGGACAATGTTAGTTATGAGTTAATGGAGATTATCGCAGATGCTAGAGTGAACCTTATTGGTAAAGAGATGAACGCCAATTCTATTACCTATTATCTAGGTGGTAGCACCGAGAGTTTAAACAAGGTGTCTTATAAGGCTGAGAAACGTTACCCTCAGGCATCTATTTCAGGTCGAATGGTCGCTATAATCTCAGCGATCGGTTCTCAAATTGATACCAATAAAACGCTCGCTAATGGTGTATTGGCTTTGATGAACCATAGTGTTACGCCTATTGCATTACATTCGTCTATGAGAAACGTAAATGTGCAATTTGTTGTGAGTGATGACAAGTATCAACAAGCGATTTGCGCGTTGCATGAAGAATTCTTTGACCAAGATAAAAGAACCGAGACATCGGTGAATGCAGCATAAAATTTAACAGTGGAGGGCTCACCCTCCACTGTTAAATTTTCATGGAAAAGCAAAACATCAACTGCAAATTAACGATCGCCTGTATCTATTTTGATCACACAGCAACATCAGATATGAGTATTACTACTCTTGATACTTATCGAGCTTGTTATAAAGCGTTTTGATGCTGATTCCCAAGTCTTGTGCTGTTTCCTTTTTGTTGCCTTCATTTTCTTCGAGCGTATTGATAATCGCCGCTTTCTCAATCTTCTCAAGAGAAACACCCGCCGGAACCATATCCTCAACGGTAGTCCCTGTTTCTAAAGGAGGAGTATCAAAAATTAGGTGTTCATCTTTAATCGTCTCATCTGCCAATATAAAAGCTCTTTCAATACAGTGTTTTAATTCCCTGACATTCCCTGGCCATGCATGGGCTGATATTTTTTGAAGCGCTGATGTGAAAATGGTCTTCGCAGTGGTTTCATTTGCGTTGCGATGAGCAATAAAATGTTTTGCTAAGCCGACGATGTCGTCGCCTCTTTCACGCAATGGAGGGACATGTATGGGGAAGTGAGCCAACCTGAAATAGAGATCCTCTCTCAAAAACTGTTCTTCAATAGCGACTTGTGGATCTCGGTTTGTCGCTGCAATGACTCGAGTATTAGCGATACTCGTTGCATTACTGCCTACAGGGCGATATTCACCTGTTTCTAAAACTCGTAGTAATTTGACCTGGTGTTCAAGTGGCATTTCGGTGATTTCGTCGAGAAACAATGTGCCACCTTCTGCTTGCCTAAACACCCCTTGGTGTGTGCGATTCGCCCCTGTAAAAGCGCCTTTTTCATGACCAAATAATTCACTATCAACTAACTCAGGGCTGATAGCACCGCAGTTGATCGCAATAAAAGGTTGGTTTTTACGATCACTGGCAAGGTGAATCGTTTGTGCGACTAATTCTTTACCTGCCCCACTTTCGCCGACAATCAAAACATTGGTGTCAGTCTTCGCGACTCTTCTTAAAGTTCGATACAGCTTATGCATGGGCTTAGAAGAACCGACTAACATACCGAACTGGTCTAAATCGCTGGTGGACACTTTACGCCCTTCTTCCTGCTTCTGGAGGAAGTATTGACTGAAGTCTGCAAGGGTATCTTCCAATATTTGCATGTCGACGGGCTTTCTATAATGGAAGATTGCGCCATGGTTCATCATCATGTCTAAATTTTTGTTTGGCGTACCTGTACTGATAATAATCAAGTCCATTTCGTCCAACCCTGTTGCACTCGATAAGGACTTAAAATCATCGTTAGTAAATCGAGAGACTTCAACAATAGCAGTATCTGGTTGCAGTTGTTGTAGCTTGTCAATCCAATGAACATCCATAGTACTTTGAATTATTTCAAAGCTTGATAATTCATCTAGAGAGTTTATTTTAGACCGCAATAATTCATCTTTTAACTCTATAAAAAGTGTCGGTAATGACATGATTTAACTCTCTTTTTGTACGACAGAAAACGACCTTGATAATAACATAATGTCCTTCAAATACGAATCTATCATTTACTATACGCCACCTTTTAAATGTAGTTACAATATTACTGATAGTAGAAGTAGCTAATTAACAGTATTGATATTAATTATTCTAGGATCTCCATTGATGATAATTTTTACAAAATACTCGTGTAATTAATACACCTCCGATTATTTTACCAATGGTAAATTTTCAAAATTAAAGTGTAAATCCTTTATTTTCAGTCAGTTAAAAAGTTGGCATGCTGGTTGCAATTGTACAAGTGTCAGTTAACTAGAGGAGATAATTAATGAGAAATACTGCAAGTAAAATATTATTAGCTACTTTGATTGCAACTTCTTCATCAACTGTTTTTGCTAATAGCATGTGGGAAAAAGAAACTTTCGATGCGTGGATTGATGGAAAAGCAGAAACGACTTTATTACTGAATACTAATTTAAACTCATTTGACATCAACACCTACGTTAAAAATCGAGTGGTTACTTTAACTGGCTCGGTTAAAAATGAAACAGAGAAAGATTTGGCAGAAGAGTTAGTGCTAAGCCTAGATGACGTTAAGTCTGTAAAAAACGAACTTACAGTGATTGATGAAGACAAAGAAAAAACACCCGCAGCCGTACAAGCTTTGACTGATGCTCACATAAAGACACTGGTAATCACTCGTTTATTAATGAATACCAATGTTAGTGGTAGCGATATTCAAGTTGAAACCGAAAACAGTGTGGTTATCTTGAAAGGTTCAGTTTCATCAAGCAGTGAACACGACTTAGCTTTATCTATAGCAAATAATACCCCGAATGTAGAGAGAGTGGTGGATAAATTAAATATTATTTAACCTCTCTACAATTGGTAATTTATTAAAAATTGGGGAATAACGATGATTCGCTGGTCGCTAATATTTTTTATTGTCGCAATTATTGCCGCCCTATTGGGATTTAGTGGTATCGCTGGGGCTGCTGCGACAGTAGCAAAGATCATATTTTATATATTTGCAATATCACTACTGGTTTCAGTGGTAATTATGTTGCTGAATAAAAACAAACATTAGGAGTTTATATGAACATCAAATCGAACGCTTACCGTTTTTTAACTATTGTGGGTATTACATTTGCACTTGCGGCATGTAGTGATGAAGGTCCGATGGAACAAGCCGGGGAAAATGTAGATGAGGCTGTAGAGGATACTCAAAACGCAATAGAAGATAGCTGTGAAAATATTAAAGAGCATTTAGATGCGAAAGATGAAGATTGCTAGAACTGTCATCTAGAGTGCAATGAGATGCCAAAATCCTCATAAAAATAAACCAATGAAGTAGGAATTAGACATGAAAAATATATTTGATGTGCTCAAAGACAGTCATGAAAAGCAACGACTTTTGATGGATGCGTTACTCCAAACTTCGGGAGACACACAAGCTAGGCAAGAACTCTATGTTAACCTTAAGGATGAGTTAACCAAGCATGCGATTGCAGAAGAGCGCCATTTTTATGCACCTTTGATCGAGAGTGATCAATCCATTGACATGACTAGACATGGAATCGCTGAACATCATGGAATCGACAAAATACTCGCTCAACTCGATGATACAGAGATGTCTTCACCAGCTTGGCTTGTTTTAATGAAAACATTAAAAGATAAGGTTGAACATCATTTAGAAGAAGAAGAGCAGCGTTTTTTTCAAACCGCAGGTCGAGTCTTAGATACTGAACAAAAAGAAACATTAGCTCGTAAATATGAAAAAGAGGTTGCTTGAATCACGAAGTAATCAAATTCTTTAAATAAGTATAAAACTGCTTTGTTATCAAGCTAAGGGCTCATTCTTGAGCCCTTCTTTTATTTAATTTAGAGATAGATAAATTTACGGATAAATATATTTAAATTCACGGATAAATTAAGGCGTAACATGTTTATTATTAAATATTATATGCTTCTTGCTATAGCTTGTTTTTTTGCTGCTGCTCTTATACCACAGCTAATAATCCGTGGTGTTTTTGCCTGGTGTAGTTTGTCGATGTTCATCGTTAGTGTTGCCTACATCTTCGATATGCCGTCAATATTTAGGAAGACTAGCGATGGGAAAATAGTGTGGTGGATTAGATGGATCTTCATTCCATTCTTCTTAGGTGTTCGACTGTACAATGCATGGGCAATTAAAAGAGATAAAGTTGAACCAATACAGAAGGTTGGAAAAGGTTTATATGTATCTCGTCGTTTGTTCCCTTCAGATTTATCGTTCTTAGAATCTCAAAACATCCATTGTATTGTAGATGTTACAGCTGAGTTTTCTGGTTTAGAAAGTGCAATGACCGGTGATCAATTTCGCTATTTAAACACCCCGGTTCTTGATCATAAAGTCCCTAAAATGCATAAGCTTAAACATGCTATAAATTGGATCGATACCCAAATCCATCAATCTAGATCGGTTGTTGTGCATTGTGCTCTCGGTCGAGGACGTTCTGTCTTTGTCGTAGCTGCCTATCTTTTAGCAAAAAATCCGTCACTTACTGTAGAGCAGGTCTTGAAAAGTATTAACGACGTGCGAAGTACAGCCCAATTGAACCATCTACAACTAAAAACACTTCAAGCAATCAGTGATAAAGGTTTGCTCACTCTTGGCCATAAAGCTTGCCTTATTGCCAACCCTGTTGCAGGTGGTGGTAAATGGTTGGCGAATGAACAACAGGTTATTCGTGAACTTACGAGAAAGTATAGTTTAGATATTTTTCTTACTAGCCAAGAAGTATCAGCAGAAATATTAGCTAAGCAGGCCAAAGACCGGAATACTGCGCATATTATCGTTGCAGGTGGCGATGGGACGGTTAGTGAAGTCGCAAGGCAAGTTAGGAAGACTGATACACAACTCGGGATTATACCTTTGGGTACCGCGAACGCTCTATGTCATATGCTTTATGGATTGACCTCGAAAATATCGCCTGTTGAAAAAGCGTGTGAGGCTATTTTATCTGGCAACTCAAAAAGAATCGATCTGGCGTTCTGTAATCAACAACCAATATTACTGCTTCTTGGTATTGGGTTTGAAGAACAGATGATCGATTACGCACATCGAGAACAAAAAAATGAAAAAGGGCAATTCGCGTATTTGACTGGGTTCTTCAATGCAGTAATCACCGACGATAATCAACACTTTCAAATTTCAATCGATGACCAACCATCACAAAGTATGAAATTACAAAGTTTGGTCGTGGCGAACTCTTCCCCTTTTAGTACTGTGCTTGCTCAAGGGGGACAGCCTCCTAGGCCGGATGATGGGAAGCTGCATATTACCTATTTGGAAAACACAAATTCACTTAGTAAACGAGCTATCGCTCTATCTGATCTGTTGTTATCGAGTCTCGGAGCGAAAGAACAAGCTAGTTACTTTACTTATGCTTCGGCACAGCTCGTTAAAATTGATTCTGACCGACCTATTTCATACGTGATTGATGGAGAGACGTATTCGGCTGATTCGCTGGAGATAAGTATTGATAAGCAAGCCTTAACGGTTTGTATTCCATGAATGTATTGAATAATCTGCATATTGAATAAGAAGGAGACACCATGGACATGAATCTCTCTTTTAACTTAGAGAAGTTTCAGCATCTGATAGAGGGTAAGTTAGAGCATTGGTTAGTTGAAGCAATTAAACTTATCCCTAACCTGATTGTTGCTTTTGTTACGTTTCTTATTTTTATCTTTGTTGCCAACATAAGCGGTAAGTTGTTTAAAAGATTGAGCAATAGAGTTGTCGACTCTCAAGAAGTCATTAACTTACTGGCTTCTATTGTTAAGGTTACCATTGTTACTATTGGATTTTTTGTCGCGTTAGATTTTGTTGGGCTCCAAGGTACGGTTACATCGTTGCTTGCCGGTGCCGGTATTCTAGGTTTAGCTATCGGTTTTGCTTTTCAAGATATGACTGAGAACCTCATTTCAGGTATTACAATGAGTATTCGTAAACCTTTTAAAATTGGCGATGTTGTTGGTTCCAACGATGTCATGGGTACCATAGTCAAAATAAACTTACGAAATACACTGGTTGAAACGTTCTCTGGTCAACACGTCATGATTCCCAATAAGATGGTTTTCCGAAATATTTTGACGAACTACAGTCGAAAAGGACGAAGAAGGGTCGAGATCCCTGTGGGGATTTCCTACGCAGACTGTCCCAAAAGAGCCGCTGAGGTGATAACCAAAGCGATAAACCAAAAGTCTTATGTTAGTCGGAAAGAAGATACGACGGTTTACGCTTCAAGCTTTTCTGATAGTAGCGTTAACTTATTGGTTTGGTTTTGGATTGAGTACCCAGGAGGTTTTGGTTATATGGACGCAAAGCACGACGGTATTATAGCGGTTAAAGAGTCATTATCAGAGGCTGGAATGACAATACCGTTTCCGATTAGAACACTTGATTTTGATCCCAAAGGTGGTAAAAGTCTGTCTAGAATGATGACTGGGGCTGTCGATGACGCTTCCTAGAATAACATAGCGGTCCCTCTCGTAAAAAAGCGTCAAGGCAATATGCCTCGACGCTTTTTATTTTGAGTGATGTCAGAATTAGATCAGAATTAAACCTAGATTATTCCCACTGTTTAATGATTGTGTTGTAGGCTTTGATTCTCTTCTCAAGTTAATTAATCGTATCTATTTTAGATGGGTTATATCTGTTACAAATGCTTTGCTATCTCATCATTTTCAACTTGCAACGCCGCAACCCAATAGGAGAAAAAAGCAGACATATGTTGATTGTTAAACTTTCTAATAGTGTTTTTGAGGTAAGAAATTAGGCTTAAATTACTCTGGTACATATCGTTATAACTAACAATTAACGCAGGGGGCTGACTCAATATGTCATTGTCATTAACTTCATTGTTAATGCAGAACTTGGTGTTTACTTCGTTTATTAATGAACGTTCAACTTTTATAAATCGATTTGCAGCTCTTGCAATGTTCCCATGTGCTTTCTGTTCAATTAGGTCAACACATGAGAAGTAGTGATCTTTCAATGTACATAGTATTTTTTCTATGCCTTTATAGTGAATTACCTCAAGGGGATCATTGTCCTTTTTAAACAACATATCATTACTCCTTTTTATCTCAGTAGTATTTATAATTTCAGTTGATTTATAATAATTAAAATAAGCCTTTTCTTTGATTCTGATTTCCAACCATCATTCGCTAATAACTAATTCTGACGCATGTTGTGTATTTGGTCTCGACATGATTCCATTTCATTTTTTACCACTTTTAATCTTCTTCTCCCTTCTAAATCAGGGTTAGTTTCTAGCAGTGATTCAATGTCGGAAATGATCTTTGTCTCGACACCTTCTAGGTGCTTTAAATAGAGCTCTTGATTGTTTTTACCTTTTGTATCTTCCGCTTCAATACAGCGCTCTCTGGCATTTATCGTATAACTAGCGGGTATCTGTTCTTGATGTATTTTTGAGTAGTAAGTTAAAGATTGTAACTTTAACTCTGCACATTTCTTTACCGTGTAGATATCAAAAAGATTTTTTGCCATCTTTTCACTTCTTATGTTGGATATCGCTTTTTCGTAAATAATATTTCCACTTTTTATCAGGTTAACAATAGATAATATACTTTGGTTTCTCATGAATCCTCATTTGGTTCTAAGCTGTATTTGGTTTATTGCATTTTTTATGCCAATTAATAACCCTATATTCAGCTTGTTTCGTCTAAGGTTTTACTTTGTTTTTGTAAAAAATACATTAATAGATGTTTTCTAGTGAAATTATTACATTGATTAATGCCATTTATTAATGATATGGGAGCTTATCTTCAATTATTCTGGTACTTGTGAAAGTTGGCACGATGCTAGCATTGATTATTAAAGTAGCTAGAGATTAATAGTATTAATATTATTCTCTGGCTTATGATAATCAAATAAGGAGAAAACTTATGCCAAAGTCAAACGCTAAAAATTCAGAAGCCAAACAACAAATTGAAGAAACTTATGAAAAAGCTGAAGAGGCCGCAGTAGAAGTTATCGAAAATGTGAAAGAGGCGGTCCATGAAACTCTCGAGGCCAGCTCTGAAAGTGTGAAGAACACGTCTGAGAAAGCGGAAAACATCATTAAAGAGCGTCCATTATTGAGTGTTGGCTGTGCGTTTCTCGCTGGTTGGGCTGTCTCGAAGTTAATCAAATAGCCATATATCAACATCGCAATTGAGAGAGCACCGTTATGCAGGTAAATAGTCAAAATGACCCAGTAAACTCTGCCAATGATAAATCGAGCGATCGTAAGGTGGATGATCTTAAACGTTCTGCTTCTGAGTTAAATGGATTGTGGAAAGACTTAGCTATATTACAGACACATACCCAGCAATGGTCTCAATCGACCTTAGAGCTTTTCTTATTGGAGTTTCGCAATAGTGTTGATGCATTTAAAAAGCGTCTTGTGTTTCAGCTCCTCTTTGTTGCGTTGTTACCGCTGTTTCTTTTTAGTATCGCCGTCGGTGCTGGAGTAGTGATCTACTACTTCACTTTGAATCTGTTAGCGGGTTACGGCGCGTTTATATTCACACTCGGTTTGATTCTAATATGCTTGGTACTTCGTTCTAGTTACTTAAAGCAATTTATAGGTTTTGAATGTACGAAAGAGCAATTGAAGGAGGGGTTACATGTCAGCACTCAAAAATCGACAAAGACAGATTCAAATGAAAAGACTTGAGGGGAGAAGTAGAGCTCGTCAAGTTGAACTTTGTATGGGACTTATTCGTCACAAAGGAAAAGAGTTTGTTCACAAGTACCCCTTGTATGCTCTTGGCATCACAGGCCTTGGTGTTGTAATTTTGAATCGAACTCATCGTTTTAAATCGTCTGTTTTTGGTTATAAACAGCTATCGCTAATACTTAATTTACTTAAGTAACCATCATTTTGATTCAAGTTAGTGTTGGCTGACGGTATCGAGTGCCTGATTCAAATTGACGAAGCCTCAAAAACAAAACCTTCTACTCATAGGAATAAAATGACATCAAAAAAATACAGTATTCTTAGACAACGAAGTGTGTTGCAAACTAGTTTTATGCTCCTTGCTGTTCTCATGATGTCTATTTTTACATTACATATCGCCAAGCCATTTTTGTTGCCAATCATCTTTGGTGCTTTTATTTCTTTGCTATGTAGCCCTCTAGTTAACTACCTTACTCGCTTCGGTATCCCTCGAGTCATTAACGTAATGGCTGTACTTATTGGTTTTATTGGCTTTGTTGTGATTAGTTTGAATATGTTGAGTGAGCCCGCTCAGCAATGGTGGTCAAAATTACCAATGTTGGTCGAGAATGTATCTAATGAAGTGAGTGAGGTTACTCAAAACAGTCGCTTAACTGACGCCACCGGGTTCTCCATGAGTAGTACTGTTACCAATGATGGGCTTACCAATAACACGGCTTTTTCCATTATAGAATCATTGCTTACGACAACACCAACCATTGTTACTCAGTTGTTGGTTGCGTTTCTTATGGCGTATTTCATGATGAATTACGGTCGAAGAATTTATTCTCAAAGCTTATCTCTTTTTGAATGCTTTTCAGATAAGCGTAGGGCTGTTGAATTGGTTAAAGTTGTTCAAAAGGATTTGTCTCGTTACATCGGTGCCATCACCATCATTAATGTTTGCTTAGGACTCACTGTTGGCCTTGCTATTTATATGATGGGATTGCAAGACCCTTTCCTTTGGGGCGCTTTTGCAGGCTTAATGAATTTTATCCCCTATCTTGGCCCGATGGTTTCAGTTACGTGCTTTGCTTTAGTCTCTTTTATACAGTTTGAGTCGTTTAGCTATGCATTGACGGTCGCTGCGGTCTTCCTGGCGATTAATTTGATAGAAAGCCAATTGGTTACTCCTACATTACTGGGGAAAAGGTTTAGTCTCAATCCGCTGATTTTATTTGTATGGCTTGTATTTTGGGGTTGGCTATGGGGCTCTATGGGAATGCTAGTAGGGGTCCCATTACTTGTCTGTGTGAATGTATTTTTTGAACAGTTAAGACATCCAAGGTTGAATGCTCATAAAGGTCAGTAGAGCAGAAGTAAGCCTTGATAACCACTCAGCGTCACTTCTTTCTGTGAGTGTTAGTTCTGTTGCTTTATGACTCCTTTTTGGACAGCTGGCTGAGGTTAAACTCTGTGTGAGATCAAACTAGTATCGCTATAGGCTTCAAAAGCAATAGTTGCTGGTTCTATTTCACTTAGAAAGGTTAAGAGTCGGTTGCGACGAAGCGCCTCCACCTCACAACGGTTATGTGCGATAGCATAGAAGCAATGTTTACCTAGGTCGATACCTAAAGTATGGATAGAAGATATTTGGTTCACCTCACTCTGAGAGCCGACTCTAAGCTTAAGGGCTTGAGAGTGAGGCGGATCATATAATTAAGCCTCACCAAAGTGCTGTGGCTTTATTGTTAGAAATTAAACAGGCTCTGTTTACCTGAATGACATAGACTAGCGATTCACTTGCTCAACAACCTCGCGTGTTAGGCGCGCGATCTCGTCCCACTTACCGTTTTCAACGAGTTTCTTGTCGACCATCCATGTACCACCGCAGGCTAATACTTGAGGCACTGCTAAGTAGTTATCGATGTTTGATGGCGTAATGCCGCCTGTAGGCATTAGTCGAATATCACCGTATGGGCCAACGAGCGATTTAACCATGCTGATCCCACCAGAGGCTTCTGCTGGGAAGAACTTCAAGGTTGTTAAGCCCATCTCTAATGCCGCTTCAACGGTGCTTGGATTGTTCACACCTGGAATGATATCGATGCCGATCTCTTGGCATGCTTTAACTGTGTTCGGGTTAAAGCCCGGTGATACCACAAACGTTGCGCCCGCTTCTTTTGCTGCGAGTGCTTGCTTATGGTTCAAGATGGTGCCCGCGCCGATCAGCATGTCAGGCTGTGCTTGGCGAAGCAGTCGGATAGCTTCAACAGCGGCGTCTGAACGGAACGTAATTTCAGCGGCGGGAAGCCCATTCTCAGCCAATACTTTGCCTAGAGGGATAATATCCTCTGCGTTATCAATGGCGATAACAGGGATAACTTTAAGTGC
The DNA here is from genome assembly GCF_041467155.1 of Vibrio sp. 10N.247.310.23. Classification (NCBI taxonomy): domain Bacteria; kingdom Pseudomonadati; phylum Pseudomonadota; class Gammaproteobacteria; order Vibrionales; family Vibrionaceae; genus Vibrio; species Vibrio sp. 10N.247.310.23. The sequence continues at coordinate 78,654 of NZ_JBFSTZ010000020.1, forward strand.
TTTTAGCTGTTCGTTAATTGTAGACATGGGTACTTCTTAATATCAGTTTGAAAGAGTGTCGGTGATGGATTTTGGGATGATTGCGCCATTATGTTGAATCACCAATCTGGCTAATGCATTACCTTGATGGCAGGCTTCTTCAATAGAACCTCCAGCGAGATAGCAAGATAAGAAACCGCCGTTAAAAGAGTCGCCAGCAGAGGTGCTATCAACCACAGTCTCGACAGGTGTCGTTGTGATTTTTACTGGCTCATTTGCGGGGTTTTCGCTGATCAAGCAGCCTTCAGCACCAAGCTTGACAACAACGGTTTTGACACCGAGCGTATGCAGCCTTGTTATGGTGTCTTGTGGCGTTTGATCGCTCCACAACAGTTGTTCATCATCGAATGTGACTAGGGCTATATCGGTCGTTTTATAGCCTAATAGATAGCATTCTTTAGTTGCGGCCTCTGAGCTCCACAACTTTGGTCGGTAGTTACTATCAAAGGCGATGGTAACGCCACGTTCACGCAGGCCTTCAATGATAGTGAGCAACTTTAGCTGATCGCTGTGTGGCAGTATCGCGAGGGAAATGCCACTCAGAAACACCATATCAACATCGTGAAGTTGGTTGGCTATCTTATCGAAATCGGGGTGCTGTACCATGTAGCGAGCCGCCGAATCGTTGCGCCAGTATAGGAAGGTGCGCTCACCAACATCGTCGAGTTGAATGAGATAGAGCCCGGGTGAACGCTGCTCGTCAATAAGCACGAATTCGGTTGATAGTCCTTCATCTTGCCATCGGTTAAGCATCTCTTGGCTGATAGCGTCAGAGCCAAGCGCCGAGACATAGCTAGTTCGCATCGCTGGATTCGCAGTGTTATTGCAGTTCATGGGGTTGCTAACCGCAGCGCTGCGGTTCAAGTAGATTGCCGCGTTTAATGTGTCTCCACCATAGCTTTGATGCATGTCGCCAAATGGAGCCCCATTCAGTTCAATCATGCACTCACCGATGATTGCGATGTGGGTCATAATATAGCCTTAGAAAGGAAAGGTTGGGTTTGTTCGTATTGAGGAAAACATGACCATAATGAGATATGGTCATGCTTTTTCGATTCTAATCTTACGGGAGTGAGACTAGCCGATTACTTGTTGTCTAGTTTTACGAACAACATCGTTAGGACGAAAGACAGTGCAAACACACCCACCACGCCCATCAGTGCTTGAATGAAGTTTTGCGTACCGCCTGCAAGGTAAGCTGGCAAGCTGAATACAGAAGAAAGAATGTAGCTTGTTAAGTGCGTATCGATTGTTACCGAGATAGCACCGAACACGCCTGCAGCCAAGCTCGCGGTCATCATCGCTTTGGTGTACTTCGTGAGTACACCGAACAGAGCTGGTTCTGTGATACCTAGAATCGCAGTAACACTTGAGCCCATCGTAATTGAAGATTGCTCTTTAGAAACCGTTTTACGTTGCTTGTGCCAGATAGCCATTGTCGCGCCAGCAATTGCCATGTTACCCAAACACATGATTGGCATAAGTAGATCCTTACCATACAGTGCAAAGTTGTTCAGGCTGATTGGCGTCATGCTGTGGTGGATACCAAATACGATGGTGATCGGGCGAGTTAGACCAAACACAAAGCCTGTTAACGTCGGAGAGATTTCCAGTAGTGAGCTCATCACCCAACCTGCGCCATTACTTAGCCAGATACCAGCAGGGCCAACAAATGATAGCGTGATGGTCGAAGTTACCGTAAAGGCAAGCAGTGGTGTAAATACAGGCTTCGCAGAAGAAGGAACTAGGCGGTCAACTAACGGAGTCACTTTAGACAATAACCAGATTGCTAGAATCGCGGGAACAATCGCGCCGCCGTAGTTGAGCAGCTCAATAGGAACCACGCCAAGAACGGTCAGCTCCGGAGCAGCGCCTGCGTCTTTTAGCATTGTTGCTTTATCAACAAGCAGAGGCGCTAGCATTGCTGAAGAGACAGCAAGCGCAATGTATTCGTTTACTTTGAATACCTTAGCAGCAGAGAAAGAAACCAGCATAGGTAAGAAGAAGAACACAGCAACAGAGATCGAGCGGAAGAAATAAACTGTGTCTGAGGTTTCAGAGATAACATTGGTTGCAATAAGACCAGACAACAGGCCCATCAACATACCCGCGCCAGCGATTGCGGGTACAACCGGACCAAAGATGCCTGCGACAATACGCATCACGCCTTGGAACAGCTTGCCTTTCTCTAGTTCATCAGCCGGATTAGCGTCAGCTTGTTGAGTGTTTGATAGCGCGTTGAACCACTTCTCGACCTCAACACCGATGATGACTTGAGTTTGGCCTTGTTGAAGTACCACACCTTTCACATCTGCGATCTGCTTGATTGCTTCTTCGTCTACCAGCGACTCGTCTGCTAATTTGAATCTCAGCCTTGTCATACAGTGCGTGATACTCACGATATTGTCTTCACCACCAAGTGCAGTGATTAATAACTGTATATTTTCTTTGAAATTTTTCTTCTTCGATGATGACTTCGAGTTATTAATAACGGCATCACTTTTTTCTACCATTTGCATACTACACCTGTTATTGGAATATATTTAACTCGAGCAATCATAACGACAACCAATTTAAATCCAACGGAGTAAAAAGAGATCTCAATCACACTTGAAATCCGAGAAATTATTTTTTCACCGTTTTTGGCCAATTGGTATGTTTTGGTTATCAAAAAAAATCACTTAACGTACCAATTATTTTTACGCAAAATTAGCGCTTGAAATGTGGTTTTTAAAGCGGTTAGATAATAGGAGTTGACTTAAGTTTAGGTTATTTAATTGTGAAAGAAACTATTATATCTGATATCCATTGTATTATTACTAAACCAGACAGACACAACCTCATTACCGTGGTAGTTGAAACGAATGAAGGCGTGACAGGGTTTGGTTGTGCGACATTCCAACAAAGACCGCTTGCTGTAAAAACAATGGTCGATGAATATTTAAAACCTATTCTTATTGGTAAAAACGCCAATAATATTGAAGACTTATGGCAAATGATGATGGTCAACGCTTATTGGCGAAATGGCCCTGTTATCAATAATGCAATTTCCGGTGTTGATATGGCACTGTGGGATATTAAAGCCAAATTGGCGGGTATGCCGTTACACCAGTTATTTGGTGGTAAGTCTCGTGATGCTATTCCTGTATACACACACGCGACGAGCGACACGATGGAAGGGATTTATGAGCTGGTGGAATCTTTCCTAGACAAAGGCTACAAGCACATTCGTTGTCAGCTTGGTTTCTATGGCGGCGTTCCAACGGATTTGCATACCACTCAAAACCCGACTGAAGGTTCGTACTACGACCAAGATCAGTACATGGACAATACTCTAACGATGTTTAAGTCGCTGAGAGAGAAATATGGTAACCAATTCCATATTCTTCATGATGTTCATGAGCGCCTATTCCCGAACCAAGCGATACAATTTGCGAAGGAAGTCGAGCAATATAAGCCGTATTTCATTGAAGATATTCTGCCGCCAAATCAAACGGAATGGTTGGATAATATTCGCAGCCAGAGCTCAGTTTCATTAGGTTTAGGGGAGTTATTTAATAACCCTGAAGAGTGGAAATCATTGATTGCTAACCGCCGCATTGATTTCATTCGTTGCCATGTTTCACAGATTGGTGGTATTACCCCAGCTCTGAAACTCGGCCATCTATGTCAGAACTTCGGTGTTCGTATTGCATGGCATTGCCCGCCAGATATGACGCCAATTGGCGCAGCGGTAAACACGCATTTGAATGTGCATTTACACAATGCTGCCATTCAAGAACATGTCGAGTACAACGAGAATACACACAAGGTATTCCCGAACGCTGCAGAGCCAATTAATGGCTACTTATACGCTTCTGAAATCGCAGGTATTGGTGTTGAAATCGACCGAGAGGTTGCAGCCGAGTTCCCTGTTATGTATCGCCCCCACGAGTGGACTCAAAGTCGCCTTCCTGATGGCGCGATTCATACCCCTTAACTCGTATTTTTAATATCAAATGGTCGCTATAAGCGGCCATTTTCTTATTTAATATACTTACCAGATATTACGTATTATCTGGTAAGTATATTTCTAGTATCATTAAATTAATAATATTAGATGTGAAATAATATTAGTGGCTAATCTATAGAGTAATTAACTTATATCTATAAAAATTAACCATACTAAATCGAATTAAAAGGTTACTTCTTATCTCGGAAGCTCATGCTCTCATTGTTAAAAGGAGTGTGATAGGTGCATTGATATTTGATGTCGATGATATCGCTGACGATGAATAGATCCCCCGATGCTAAGAAACCTCGGTTGGTGATATTCATCGCCGCGGCATTTTTTTTGCAGCCGAGCAACTCCGCGTCTTCTTTAGATACGTTGATCGCTTGATACGTCGTTAAGTAGCTATCGATCTGAAGACCTTTCGCCAATGCATGTTTCTGGATTGAGCTTTCAATGATCTCGGCATTCATCTCTGGGAAGACACTGACAGGGATCTTGGCTTCTTCAATCTGAACTACTTTGTTGTTAATCAATCGAAGCCGTCTAATTTTCCAGATGTAGTCATTGTCGTCTAAAGAAAAAATCTGCTGTTCGTGGTTATCGGGTAGCGCTTTATTCAGTTGGAGCTTTTTATAAGAGATCTCTTCAAAACTGTTTTCAGTGATGGAGTTGTACACCAGTGGTGTACCAATGAGAGAAGTGTTGACGAAGTAACCAGAACCCACCTTAGATTTCACCATGCCAATAGCCTCTAGCTTGGCTAGTGCTTTACGAATCGTGAAACGAGATAATCCATATATTTCAGACAGTTCTCTTTCTGCAGGAAGCTTATGGCTGATACTGTTTTGGCAAATTTTGCTCACAATATCTTGAACAACTAATTCATATTTTTTCATTCTAAAAACTTAAAAAAGCACTCATGGTGATTAAATTATAGTTAACTAAATCAGATACTCAGCGCATTCCGAACTGGCCGATAATTCTAACATAGAAGGCCAATTAGATGATGGGAAATGAGCCGTGTTCTATCGTTAAAATACTTCTGACGGCGCATCGACAATCGTGTCATCTAAAGCTGATCTATGTTGATGGTTGTATCGTTTTGAATATTGAGAAGGCCGTCGTAATGATGGCCTTTTTTGTACTCTATTGATTGTATATTCTAACCAAGGTTTTAAATTTATAAACGTTCGCTATGAATCTTGATGTGCGGCACTTTGTGTCGTTTTTCCATCAATGACATGGTGATACGGGAGTGTGTATGAGTTCTAATGAAATCAAAAATGTGGTGTTTGATGTAGGCAATGTCATTGTGCGTTGGGCACCTCTGGAAATTGCCCGGCTTACTTTTGGTGATACTGAAGAATTGGAGTCTCGAGCTCGTTCTATTTTTCAAAGTACGATTTGGATGGATTTGAACAAAGGGTTCTTGACCGAAAGTGAGGCCAAGCTTCGTTATCAACAAGAACTCGACTTGTCCCCGTTAGAGTGCGATCGCCTGTTCTATTACGTTAAGCAAACGCAGATCTTATTGCACGGTTCAGTTGAACTCATCGAGCGAGTAAAGTCTGCAGGTTATGGTGTGTACGCGCTTACCGACAATGTGGTCGAGATTGTTGAATACTTAAAAAATACTTATCAATTTTGGGCGTTGTTTGATGGTGCGGCAGTCTCCGCTGAGCTTGGTATGCTTAAGCCACAACCTGAAATCTACCAAGCGCTTTTATCTAATTATGGGCTCAAAGCTTCAGAAACGGTCTTCATTGACGATATGCCTTATAACGTTGAAGGTGCGAGATCTGTGGGTATGGCTGCTATCCAGTTTACCGATGCCGTTCAGTGTGAAAACAGCTTGCAGGCGCTTGGCGTTAATTTATTAGATTGACACCTTGGCGAGTGAGTTAAATTTGAGGGTGTAGAAAACTAAAAGATACCCACCTAAGTTTATCGTTGCATTCTTGTTTTTGACTATATCAGCGCTGGTTTTAGTTGCGGCTGTCGTGCTTCAAATTCGCGGTGAACAAGCGTGCGATAAAACAACGCTGATAATTAGATTAAGAGCCATGCTATTGAAACATCGCTCTTTTTTAGATTTGGATACGCGCTTTCTTGTTTAATCGCGAGTTTGTTCGGCATTCAAATGCCGAATCAACTTGGCTGGAGTGCCGCCGTACAGGCAATCTGGTGGTACATCACTGTTAACCACTGAGTTCGCTGCGATAACAGAGCGAGCGCCAATCGTAACGCCTTGGTTGATGACTGAGTTTCCACCAATCCACACATCGTCTTCGACTGTGATAGGTAGGCAGAAAGTTTCCCACTTACGGCGGCTGAGATAATCCAGTGAGTGGGAGGCTGTGTAAAACTGGGCACTTGGCCCTATCAATACATTGTTACCAATCTTGATATTCGCGCCATCAAGCATCACCACGTTCATGTTGATAAAGGTGTCGTCACCGATCTCGATGGTTTTGCCAAACTCGCAATGAAAAGGAGGACGGACAACGCTGCTTCCTACTTTACCAAACAGATTAGCCTGAAGACTTGGTAGTTGAGTATCGTCTGAACATTGATTCAAGTCTGATAGCGCCTTGCTGGCGTGAGTGCGCATGTGGTCTACCTCATGGTCTGCGCCATCAAAAATCTCGCCGGACAGCATTTTCTCGAGTTCTGTTTTCATTGTTTGCATCCCATTCGTCAACATCGATATTAGAATACGGATAATTGGACATAAAAAAAGAGAAAAGCCTCAGCCTTTCTCTTCCTATTTTGTACCTTTAAGCATTAATGCTAAGTGAGCCCAGCTATTCAGCAAAAGGCGCGCTTTACCAATTAGATTTGCTCAACGAAACCCATTAGGTGCTTCTTCACTTCGTCTGAAGCAAAAGCACTCTCTACAGAGTACTTGTAGATCTCTGCGTAGTCTTCTTGTGTTAGACCGAACGTTTCACATACACGTTTCACTTCGTTAGTCATGGTTGTGTTCGACACAGTGCGGTTGTCTGTGTTGATCGTTACAACGATGCCGTCTTTCTTGAATTCAGCAATTGGGTGGTCGCTGAATTTGTGAATACATTTAGTTTGCACGTTACTTGTTGGGCAAGTTTCAAGCGCAACCTGCTTCTCTTTAACGATGTTGTACGCGTCTTCGTTACCTTGGATGTGGACACCGTGGCCGATACGCTCAGCGTCAAGCAGTGTGACTGCATCGTAAACGTTCTGACCATGCCATTGCTCACCTGCGTGAACCGTCACACGGTAGCCTTGTTCAATAGCGTATTGCGTGTACTCAGGGAATTCAGCGCAGAAGCCCGGCTTTTCACCGCCTGCAATATCAAACGCAACCACGCCTTTACCAAGGTATGGTTTACCAGCGTCGATTACATCTTTGATTGAGTCTTTCGGGAACATACGAAGTACAGACATGATGTAGTTGCCCTTAATGTCGTATTTCTCTTCTGCACGCTTCATGCCTTTAACCGCACTTGCGATGATTGCATCAAGAGACAAGCCCTTGTTTACGTGAAGAATCGGTGCAAAACGAACTTCTAGGTACTTAACGTTTTCTAGTGCTGCGTCTTCGTAAAGCTCAAAAGAGATACGCTCAATCGCTTCTTCCGTTTGCATCACTTGCAGTGGCAGGCTAAAGCAAGCTAGGTACTCATCAAGGTTTTTGCAATCTTCAGGCACTGTTAGAGACTTTACTACCGCTTCACGGTCTTCTGGAAGTTCGATTCCGTACTGTTTCGCCAGATCAATAATGGTGTCTGGACGAACACTTCCGTCTAGGTGGCAGTGCAGATCAATCTTAGGGAGTGCTAGAAAGTTCATGAGTATTCCTTAGGTTTATTATTTTTTGAGTTATTAACTCATAGGTTACATGGGCTTAAATTAACAAGTTTGTGATATGATTTAAAGTGACATAAAGTCATCATTAATCTGAATCTAAGGAATATCATGGTAGATGTTAAAAGCTTACTCAAATGTGATATGAATTTACTGCTGTGTTTACACGTGTTGCTTGAAGAGCGCAGCGTGAGCAAAACGGCAGAGCGATTGTTCCTTAGTCAGTCTGCGGTGAGTAAACAACTCACTAAGCTGCGTTCTTTGTTTGACGACCCTTTGTTTGAACGTGAGTCAAACGGCCTGTTTCCAACACCGAAAGCCACCTCTTTAGCGCCTAAAATTCATCAAATCCTTCTGCAAGTTGAACAGCTAACCGTGCCGGACATTTTTGAGCCGAAAGACAGCGAACGTACTTTTAATATCGATCTTGTTGAAACCGCTTATACCGCGATTTACCCTAAATTTATGCCTAACGCGCTAGCAGATGCGCCGAACATTACGGTAAACAGCACTACTTGGAGCAGCGAAACCTTTAAGCGCTTACTAAAGCGTGAGGTCGATTTCGGGATTGGAATTTTTGAGCTCGATGAAAGGGCTAGCACCCACATTCAAAATATCCCTGCCGAGCTAAACCACGTCGAGTTGCTGCAAGATTACTCTGTGTGCTTGATGCGAAATGATCACCCAGTACTTCAAGAAGAGTGGAATCTGCAAGCCTTCCTTAAATACCGTCATATTCAGTTGGTGACCGGTGGCGTTGGCGACTGGTTGCTACTGGAAATCTTGCAAGCCAAACAGCTTCAAATTAACAAAGCCGCCAACGTGTCGGACATCACCAGCGCAGTAAAGCTGTGCAAACAAAGCGATTTGCTGATGTGTTATCCGTACAACTCGGTTCGTGACTATATTGAGAGTGGCGAACTGGTGATGAAGCCGATTCCTATTGAGTTGGTTCCCGGTGGTTTGTTTTTGCTTTGGCACCGTTACTTTGACTCTGAACCAAGCCACAAATGGCTTCGCGACCTCATAGTCAATAAGACCCAAGAACCTCAGCTGTAAACCGCGAGCTACGATGATCAAAACGGCGAAATAAGTTTTTTTAAATTTATTTCGTCTTTTTCGAATGAGCATCGTCTTATTACGGGTGCCAAATGCCCGCCAAGAATGAGATATCTAAATGAATTCAATGCCATCGATTCCGCAACAAGTCATTGAAGATGCTTGTGAGTGGGCAATTATGCACGGTGCGTCGTACTTTTGAACAGTTGAGCTGTCAGCTTTCATCGGGCGATAATCAACGCCTGCTATTGAAAGATGTCGGAGCTGTCGATGTGGTGTATCTAAGAGCTGGCTACCAGTATTCAGATTATTGGGCTCCAGAGCTAAATGAATCGGTGTGTTGCCATACGTTAAGTCAGACTCGCTTGTTTATGGAGCAACACCATGTCGCAATGAACGCGACCATCAGCCAGCAACTAGCGACCAGTAAAACCATGCAAATGCTGCTGACCATGATGCCAGCAACAGAATACGCCCGCTGGGGCTTAACGCTAGAAGAAACCGAACTGGTCAAGAGTGTCTTGGCCGATATGAAGCCAATAACTAGTGAGTCGATTGGATGGTTTAACACGCAAGCCAACAAGCAAGAATGGGTGCTAAAAAACCAAGGCGAGGGCGGAGGCCATTGTGTCTTTGGTGACGACATCAGCGAACAACTGAGCCTGCTTAAACCAGAAGAGTACGACGCGTGGGCATTGATGCAGCGCTTGTACCCGCATGAACGTGACGTGCCGACTATTGCAGTGCGTGACACTCAACAAACGCTCGTGACAGACTTAGTCAGCGAAGTGGGTTTGTTCACCGCTTACTTCAAAGGTGAACCAGTAACAGAGCTAGACGGCTACGCGGGTTACTTAATCCGCAGCAAACCCGCCAGCGAAAATGAAGGTGGAATCCACAGTGGAAAAGGGATTCTCGATTCGTTGGTGTTGATTGATTAGTTGAATCTGCATTAAAAAACCAGAACTCATGTTCTGGTTTTTTGTATCTGAGCTCAGTAAAACTTCAGAGTTTGGATAACAACAATCACGCCCCTAACTTGGTAAAGGCCAACGGGGTTTGTCCAGTTTGCTGTTTGAAAAAAGCGATAAACGCACTGTTGGATGAGAACTCTAGCAGATGAGCCACATCAACGACTTGTCGGTTTTCTGAGAGCAGTTCAATCGCTTTAAACAAGCGCCATTGCTGTCGCCACTCTTGGTAAGTCATGCCTGTTTCGGCTTTGAATAATCGAGTAATCGTTTTGGTGCTTGCGCCAACCGAGTTCGCTAATGTCGAGAGGGCTGGGGCAAGAAAGGAAGCGGTTCGGACTTGTTTGCAAAAGCTTTTAAAGCGGCGATCTGTCGGTAGTGGCAAGATAAACGAGTGTTGGTTAGCACTGTAAAACTCTTCCCAGAATAGGTTGGCGGTATTGGTGGTTTGCTCGCGGGCAACGTCCCAATCCCAGAAAGCCATCTTATTGATCAGGGCTTTTAAAAGCTCATTCACTTCCACAATTTCAATCGCTTCTGGGCAGGTGTAAATACTGCTATCAAAATAGAGCGACCGATAAGCAACCACATTGGTCATCTGCGCGCGATGTTTGGTATAAGGCGGGATCCACACGGCTTTAGTCGGCGGCAAAATGCAAATGGCGTTTTCTAAGGTCAAGGTGATGCAACCCTGCGGAGCATACAGCAACTGTCCTTTTACGTGGTGATGTATTCCTGAGTCATGCTGACCTAGCTCTGCCGCAATCCCTATTACGGGCGCAGGTAAGCTGTCTGCATCAAACTCAATGGTTTCGCTGATTAATGCCATTTGTCCCAATCTTGTTGTTTTTGGTTTTAATGTTGTTAACGAGCCAAGGTTAGTTTCCCCTAGACTCCTCGTCAAGTTCACTGGTCTTGGAAAAATGATGAAAACAAAACCTTCTTTATGGCAAATGGTGCTATTGCTGATGTTCCCTCAAATCGCAGAAACCATCTATAGCCCGACTCTGGATTCAATATCGAAATCCTTTGATGTGAGTTACGCACAAGCGGCGCAAACCCTCTCGATCTACTTCTCAGCGTTTGCGCTCGGTGTTGTGGTATGGGGCATATTGGCAGACAAATGGGGGCGCCGACCAACCATGTTACTGGGCATGGGGTTATTCGCCTGTTCAGCACTTATTGCTATGCAAACCGACAGCTTTACGTGGTTGATGATAGCCAGAGCCATGGGTGCTTTCGGGCTTGCGGTGGGCTCGGTGGTGACACAAACCATGTTGCGCGATGCCTTTAGCGGCGCTGAACTGGCCAAGGTGTTTGGTTACATGGGAATGGGGCTGTCGATTAGCCCAATCATCGGGCTGCTTCTTGGCGGTCAATTAAGCCAAGCGGGCGGGCATCAATATGTGTTTATTGCCCTGTTTATTATGGTGTTAGTGCTGTTGGCACATAGCCTATGGTCATTGCCTGAAACGCAACAATCTAAGCAGCCATTGCAGTTAAAGTCACTCAGTATTCACATGGTCAAAGATAGCGATATATGGATGTCTGCGTTGCTGGTCGCGTCGTTCAATATTGCGCTATTTTCCTATTATCAATTGGGTTCATTTGCCTTCATTCAACTTGGATTTAGCGTTGAGCAGTTTGGCTACAGCGGCATTGTGCTTGGGTTCGGGACTCTGTTGGGAAGCTTGGTGAACAAGACATTGTTGAAGAGACAAGTGTCTTCAATGTCTCTGATTGGTATCGCGGCAGGGCTTCAAACATTAGGTGCGGTGGGTGTCTATTTTTCACAACACTCAATATGGTTTTTACTTCCGATGATGCTGGTGGTCATGGCATTTGGTATTGCGATCCCTAATGTATTGAGCCGAGCGTTGGTACGTTACCAATCTCAAGCAGGAAGTGCAGGTGCACTGTTTGGTTTGATGTATTACACCTTGATCGGCTCAGGGCTCGCTTTAGCGGGAATGATTCAAGATTTAGGGGGGGTGTTGGTACTTTGCGGCGCTTTGTCTGTGTTGGTGACGATACGCAACCGACTCCAGCTCAAACGCTAAGTCTCTCATCTGTATTGATAAATTCCGTGTCCTGTTTGGCGCGGAATTTATCATTTCTTGGTTTGTAAATTTGGATATTGACAGGGGTAGAGTGATCGTTCTACTCTGTAGGTAGAACAATCATTCTACCCTTTGTCGGGTATTGAGAGAGCACTATGTTGAGAGAACAGATTGCAGCAAGCCTTGAAGTAGCGTTCAGCCAGCAAGGTTTTGCTGAGCCGAGCGTTGCACAGCTGAAAACGGCGTGCGATGTAAGCCTAAGAACCTTGTATAAACATTTCCCTTCAAAAGAAGCGATGATCGTTGGTGCCTTGGAATATCGACACCAACGCTACTTAGATTTCTTGTTGGAAACGTCGCCTGAAAAGGGGCTCGCATCGGTTACTCATATCTTCAACAAGCTCCAACAATGGTTAGAAGAGTATGCGCCACATGGGTGTATGTCGATGAATGCGATGGCCGCGTTTCCCGATAATGAGTTTATCAGCCAAGCGGTTACACAGCATAAAGAACAAGTCCGTTTGCTAATAGGCAAGCAGAGCCTGCGAGAGGATCTCGCGACACCACTGTTTTTACTTCATGAAGGCGTATCAAGCGCGTGGCCAGTATTGGGCGAAGAAGCTGTGGCATCGGCACAGAATATGGTGACAAAATTACTCAAGGAAACAGTATGAATTTTGAAGTGCCAAAAACAATGAAAGGCGTAGAGATGTTAGGGCACGGCGGGGCAGAAATGCTGGGTTACCGTGAAGATATCGCTGTTCCTCAAATTGAACCTAATGAAGTGCTGATCAAGGTGATGGCGGCAGGCGTGAACAACACCGACATCAACACACGAATCGGTTGGTATTCTAAAAGTGATGATTCAGACGATGCCAGTTGGTCTGGCGAAGCGTTGAAATTCCCTCGTATCCAAGGTGCTGACGTGTGCGGCTTCATCGTAGCCGTTGGTAACGAAGTTTCGGCTGACCGTATTGGTGAGCGTGTTCTGATTGAGCCTTGTTTGACCGAGGTTTATGGACAAGATCTACCACAGCCATGGTATTTCGGATCTGAGTGCGATGGTGGTTTCGCTGAATACACCAAAGTAGCAGCTAAGCATGCTTACGCGGTGAACAGTTCTATGTCGGATGTTGAGCTAGCGTCTTTCCCATGTTCTTACTCAACAGCAGAGAACATGCTAACTCGTGCCAATGTGGCTGAAGGTGATCGCGTGCTTATCTCAGGTGCATCGGGCGGTGTGGGCTCTGCGGCTATTCAGCTAGCAAAAGCTCGCGGCGCGTATGTTATTGCCATCACTAGCCCAAGCAAGAACCAACAGTTACTTGAACTTGGCGCTGATGAAGTGATTGCCCGTGATTCAGATTTGGTTAACGCGCTAGGCGAAAGCAGCGTGAATGTGGTGATCGATTTAGTTGCTGGTGACAAGTGGCCAGAGTTTCTTGAAGTCCTAAAACCGCATGGCCGTTATGCTGTGTCTGGTGCGATTGGTGGTGCAATGGTTGAGCTTGATGTGCGAACTTTGTATCTCAAAGACCTCAGCTTTTTTGGTTGCACGGTTTTAGAACCGCAAGTATTCCAAAACTTGGTTAATCGTATCGAGAAACAGCAGATTGGCGCCATCGTTGCAGAGTCTTATCCGCTAGCCGATATCCATAAAGCGCAAGATGAGTTCTTAAAGAAAAAGCATGTTGGTAAGATCGTGTTGGAAGTCGCTCAGAGTTAACTTTAGACGGTGTCACGCATCTAATCTATGTAAGAGCGAGCCAGTATCATGTGCTCGCTTTTTTGTTTCTGGCGAATGCTGGCGGGCTCAGTCTTGCAACCCGTTGAGTAACAGATCCTATACAGCTGAAAAGTTAATGATTCATTTATCATTGTGTGGTTTATGAATTAACTGTGCGATAATTACCGCCATTATATATCCCTATCTATGTTGTATTTATCTAGGAGCCGTATTGATGTTTAAAAGGGTATTGCAGGCACTATTCTCACCTTTTGTTGATTCAAAAAACAAACCCTCTGCAGAGCCTGCCCAACAAGAGCAACAACAAACCGTTGCTACTGATTCTGTTCAGTCTTCAATCTTTGTTCCGCCGTCATCCACTCAGCCATCATCATTAATCGTCGATAAGACGCTTAGCCTTCACGATGGTGAGTTCCTTGATTATTTGTTTGGAGAGTCTCGCCTTCGAACGGAGTCAGACCCATTTAGTGATTTTGTCGCTTGCCAAATCGAACGCTTGATTCGCTCTCCAAAAGCCTTGCTTAATGAACTTCCAGTGATGCCAGCCTCTGTGACCACGTTAATGGGCGAATTACAGAGCGATGAGTTTGATGTCGATACTCTGTTAAGAGTGATTGAGCGCGAGCCGAGTATGGCTGCCGATGTGATTAAACTGGCAAATAGCGCCTTTTACAAACGCAATGAAAAACAGGTTACCGACCTAAAAACAGCATTCTTAAATATGGGTTCTCAAGGGCTCGTTGAAGGGGTGGTGAATAGCTACATGAAGAACTTCACGCCGGGCAATAACATTTACTGGCGTCATTTCGGTGAGAAAATTTGGAATCACAGTGTTCAAACCGCGTCTTTCTCTAAGGAGTTGATGAAAGACTCTTCATCTCAAGAAGATCAAGCGGCGGCGTACTTTGTTGGATTGATTCGGAACTTAGGCAAGATGATCATTTTCCAGATGATGGTAGAAGCCTTCAAGCATGTTGATCCTTCTTTTCCACCTAACTCGTTAGCATTGAAGCGCCTGATGAACAGCTACTCCATTCGCCTGACTTACACCATTGCTAAGTTCTGGGAACTGCCAGAATCAGTGTTGACCGCGATTGGCTACCAAGAGTCGAGCCGATACGAATGCACACCACTTGGTCAAGCTGTGTTTGAAGCTAACTATTTGAGTGAGCTGTGCTATTTACTGGAAGAACAAACGATTGAAGTCGAGCAGTTTAAGCGCAGATGCAAAGAGACACTGATGTCTCCGGCTGCATACAAAGTGGCTAACCGTATCTATAAAGAGTCTGAATTATCGCTAGTGAGCTAACCCTTAGCCTATTCGACCTACGCTGTGACTGAACATAATGATTGGTTGCAGCTTGGTTGGGCTAGGTTGTGAAATACATTCAGCTACGAAATACGCTTACAAATGGCTAATCCACAGCTTGTCGAGTTCGCACCAACCGAAACCATTTACTTGTGCGCCGTGTATCTTTTCAGAAACCTCTAAGTTGAACGCCTCTTGCTTGAGCTCAGTCACAACCCCAGATTCATGCAACCAATGCCGGAGCGACAACAGTGCATTCATCGCTAACTCAAAGTCTGGTTGGTTTGTTATTGAAGCTAAGCCTTGTTCGATTGTCTCTAGTATCTCAGCAGGTAAAGTTAAGTCCTCAAACGGGAAGTGAGTGAAAAAGCTTAACCACGAAGTGAAGGTGTTGTTCTCATCAATAATACTGCACAGCGCGACGTCTTTGGTAGTTAGGTAGTGAGTTAGGTAGTGCCCATATTCCACGCTGGTTTTGTGGTCGCCAGACACTGACAACTGATCGAAAAGGGCTTGGCATTCAGAGGTGTCTTCAACGGTGAACTCACGAACGGTTGAAGACAACATCGGGCTTTGAATCTTAAAGAAGGTTGAGCCGAAATCCGGTTGGGAAGAATGGTCATCGCCACGCACGCTGGTCGTTTTCTCGGGCAGTTTCACGCACACCTGATTTTGAGCGCAGGCTTTGCTCTGTGCCCATTCAGGATAGACCCACAACTCGACTCGATTCAGAATCGGCGTGCTGTGTGAATAGGCGCTATTGCGGCTCAATCTCAACATCTTGCTTGAGAAGATGTCTAATGAGAACGCGCCAGATCCAATCAGCCTATCAGTCGGTGATGAGGGATCGAATACGGAGGCTTCAGCCCTAGCAAGTAGGCGCGGTAAATGCCAATCAGGTTGATTCAACTTTACGACAACCACATTGCCTGCCGAGACAGAGACCTCATCAATATGCTGATAACAGCGATGCCATATTTTGCTTTGGCAGAGAGAGTTAAGGTTGCGTGCTATGTCTTGAGGTTCGAGTGTTCTTCCGTTATGAAAGTGAACACCATTGCGAATCTGAAAGTGCCACTGTGTCGCATCTTGATTAGGCTGCCAATGATAAGCCAGATCGCCGCTGAGTTTGCTGTGCTTAACGGAGGTTAGGCGTTGGCAAACTTGCATCACTAAGAAGCGTTCGGTGCGTCTAAGTACTCGTTGAGGGTGAAGCGCTTCGAGTTCTCGGTGAAACGGGATGTACGCGATATTCTGCGCCGACGGATTGGTGCTGCTTAGAAAGGCTTGCAACTCAGTGCCAGCATTGCGGCCACTCAATCCAACCTTGTGCTGTCATCGCTTTGAGTAAGGTCTGAACGTGACGTTCACTCACGTGCAGCAGTGTGGCCAGTTGGTTGACCTGACAATGTGATACTCCAGGCCCAAAAGCCTGAAATATCTTTTCATACAGTTCAAGCTTACGCTTAAGGTTGCCCAATTTGCTTTTCCTAACGACGAGGTTGAGTTAAATGTGAATAGCCAGAATCAATCAGTGCGTTTTCCATCGTATCGAGAACTCGAGAGGTTATCTCTGAGCTCAGGATATTCGATTCAGTTTTGCCTTGAAGCACCAAATCTGAAAAATGGTCGATTTCAAACTCGAATCCATTCCCTATCACTCGGTAGTTAATGGTCGACTTTTTGCCTTGATGTTCAATCTCAATAAAGGCCGGATTCCACCATTTTTCGTGAATGGTGATTTTGGTTTCAGGTCCACTCAAGTGTGCTGTTCGGGGAAGGTTTTGCACTGTTGATGCCGATATCTTACCGCTTATATCACCAGAGAATGTAAAGCATGCATTGGTATCAACATTCGCTCCCTCATAAAGACACGACATCTCTACCTGAGGTTTTGAAGGGTTTACACCCAGCGTTCGGCACAGATCGTAAAAGAACCAAAGCCCATAGACCCCAACATCGAGTGTTGCTCCGCCTGACAAATCCGGATTGAAGATAAACAAATCGGGCTCATAGTCATGATGGTTACCAAAGCTGGCTTCGATTGAATCTATCTGAATGTTGTTATCGACCAAGAATGATTGGAGCTCACGATATGCGGGAAACACCACGGTTTTCATTGCTTCTAACAGCATCACGCCATTTTGCTTCGCGAGAGCTTTCATCTCAAGCCAGTCAGCAAGGTTGGTAAAAGCCGGCTTCTCAACCAATACATGCTTATTACTATTTAGAAACAGTTCGGCGAGTGGCTGGTGGTATGGGTGAACCGTAGCGATGTAAACCGCTTCGACACTTGGGTCATTCGCCATCTCTTCGTAAGAACCATAAGCCTTGTCGCAACCAAACTTGTTGGCGAATGAGGCTGCGCGGGAGTGATCTCTTGCGGCAACGGCATACAGTTCACCATGCAGACAGTGCTCTGTTACTGCAGTCGCGAATCGATTGGCGATATTGCCTAGCCCTGCGATGCCCCATTTAATTTTGCGTTGCGTGTCGCTCATCAGTTGCTCCAAATCGTTGTTTTGTATAAGTGTACTCAGAGGCGCCACATACAAATAGAGAACAGATTTCTCAACCTGTTCTCTATTTATTTTATTCTAGTTGAAGCTCAGGATTAGCTCTGTAGGGAGCGCTTCCAATCAGCTAGGGCTTGAATGTGTTTTGGTCCGATGCCACAACAGCCACCGACGATATTCGCACCCAATGCGTGCCAGCGTTTAGCGTAAGCTAAGTAACCTTGGCCATCCAGCTCGCGCATTTCTTGAAACATGTCATTCGCTTCATGTTCGCTGCTGATAGGCGCAAAATTGTTGGCGTAGACACCAATTTCTAAATCACGGCCTAGCTCATCGATCACTTTCTTAGCATCGATAATGGCTTGATCCATCACTTCAGGCACTGAGCAGTTAAACATAATGCCTGTTGCGTTTGATTGGCAGGCAAGTTTGAT
This sequence comes from Vibrio sp. 10N.247.310.23, assembly GCF_041467155.1. Taxonomy (NCBI): domain Bacteria; kingdom Pseudomonadati; phylum Pseudomonadota; class Gammaproteobacteria; order Vibrionales; family Vibrionaceae; genus Vibrio; species Vibrio sp. 10N.247.310.23. The sequence goes on from NZ_JBFSTZ010000020.1 coordinate 96,629, forward strand.
CGCGTCTGTTACGCTCTCGCCAGAACGAATATTGGCAGAATCGCCCTTGGTGTCTTCCAAGCTAAAGGCGTAATAACACGGTTTGCTTGATTGCTTGAGAACCGCATGAATGGATTCGAACTCTTGCAGGCTACAGATGGTTTCTGCTATCCAAAGATCGATGTTTGGGTCTTGGGCATCGTAAAGCGTTTGAATGATCGGCGTTGCTTCTTCTACCTTAAACAAGTCTGGTCGGTAGCTGCCAAATGGCGGTGGAATCGCGCCTGCTACTTTCACTGTGTGAGAAGTATTATCAGCAACTGCTTTAGCCAGCTCGCCAGACAGCGCGGCTAGTTCAAAACCTTGTTGTTCAAAGAGTTCTTCACCCAAATGAAAAGGCACACAGGCGTAGCTATTGGTGATCAGGATTTCAGCACCTGCATCGACAAAGTTTTGATGCGCTTGGCTAACAAATTCGGGTGCTTCAATCAGCGCTTGAGCACTCCAAAGTGGTTGAGAAAATGGCGCGCCAATTTCTTTGAGTTCTCGGCCCATGCCGCCATCAAGTATGGTTAGTGTTTTCATATTCAATACTATCTAAACAATTGCTGAAGTTCTGCCGCCACCATAGCAGACAACCTTGTCAGACAGAAGCCATCAAGCCAAGGTTCAACTATCGATGAGGGAGTTTCGTTATAAGCCGTCTAGCGGGCTAGTCGTGCCACTAAAGTGTTGCCCAATAACGTGAGTGTAAATCTGAGTTGTCTTAACATCACTGTGCCCCAGTAGCTCTTGAACCGTTCTGATATCGGAGCCTGACTTTAGAAGTTGCGTAGCAAAACTGTGCCTGAAAGTATGACAACTAATTCGCTTGTGGCGCAATTTATTAGAGTTAGTCGCCTTCTTCAGCGTTTTTCGGAGTACCGAATCATGTAGGTGGTGTCGGCATACGATCCCCGACTCAGAGTGTTGAGTGACGGATTTTGATGGGAATAGGTACATCCAAGCAAGTTGTCGATAGGCACTAGGGTATTTTTTACCTAATCGGTGAGGCAAAGATGGCCCAAACCCATTCAAGTTATCTTTAGCGAGCAGAACTGCAACTTGTGAAATTTTGTCTTGTATAGCTTCAGTGAGTGAAAAACTTAAAATTGTCACTCGGTCTTTATTTCCTTTCCCATTGTGAACAGTGAGAGACCCTTGTTTTAGATCTATATCTTGTACTCGAAGCCTCAGGCATTCCGATACTCTCAAACCTGAACCATACAACAAGCGAAAAAACAGTTGATATTTAGGATCTATTTCATTGATCACCGAGATAGCTTCCGCATGATTGAGTACGCTAGGAATTTTTCGAGACCGAGTCGCATAGCTAAACCCTAAGTCTCCTAGAGGTTGCTTAATAAATTGATTGTATAAATAGGCTAGAGCATTGAGAGCTACCTTTTGAGTATTGATGGCTACTTTTTGTTGATTAGCTAAATGAGAAAGAAAGGAGACAACTTCAGCGGCATGCATCTGTTCAGGGTGTTTAAGCTTATGAAAATGAATGAAGTATTTTATCCAGTAACAGTAGGCTTTGATTGTCTTGCGACTATAGCCTCGCATCGTCATATGTTCGCAAATTGCCTGCATGAATTGACTCGCCATATATTCCCCTCACAAAATCTGTACATACAGACAGTTTATTGCTTGTTGAATAATTAATGACTTAAAAAAGAGTGGTTTTTAACTCTGATTGAGCACGAATTTAACGAGAGGCTTATTTTAAATTATTGATTATACTGCAAATTTATGGGTGGTTAAGAATGAGGCCGAGCGTTACATAGTCGGCAATATGTGCTTGCACGTTTTCACACTTATTGTTTAGACCCACTTTTATATTAAATGCATAGCATTCAGTTGGTTATGAGTGACCTTTTTGATATGTTAAGCGGATGGATTCGTGCTTGCACAATATTAAAATGTTATGCCTTTCTACAATAAAATGGATTTTGTACATGGAAATAGTAAAAGCAACAATTGAACAATTAGACCTGATTTCTCCTCTTTTTGATGCATATAGAGTGTTTTATGGTCAAGAAAGCGACCTCACTGTTGCTCGCGAGTTTATTGAATCGCGCTTAAATAACAATGAATCTGTTATATATTTAGCACTTGATGATAAAGGTAATGGTCTAGGTTTTACTCAATTGTACCCAAGCTTCTCTTCTGTTTCGGCTGCTAGAACTTGGGTTCTAAACGACTTATTCGTTCTAGACACAGCAAGAAGGCAAGGGGTGGCGAAGAAGCTAATGGATGCAGCGAAAGATATGGGTCAAAAGGACAATGTTAAAGGTTTGGCTCTAGAGACCGCTGAGAGTAATGTGAATGCCCAGAAGCTGTATGAGTCTTTAGGTTATGAAAGGGAATCAGGGACGTATCATTACTTCTTGCAACTACAGGCATAACAAGGCGTTTAAGGTAGATTCCCAACGCTTGGCGTTCTCAGTTCAAGGTTGGGTTGTGTGATTACGGTGGTATGGATAGGTTTTGTGGTGGCGTTGCTCACTACTTAACGCGGCGTTAGCCAACTTATTTTAACTAGGAGTTAGTAGATGGTATCTTTTGAAGAAATGATAAATATACTGCAAGGAGAAAGTGATCGAGGTGCTGTTTTGATTGCGGCGTCAACGCTTGAACTTGCTCTAGAAGAGCTATTGAAAGCTAGGTTGGTGGATTCGCCTAATCGTAAAGATGTCATTTTTGAACACAATGGACCCTTGGGAACATTTTCCTCAAAAATTCAACTCAGCTACAGAATTGGTCTTATATCTAAACAGCAAATGCTAATGTTCAATACGTTTAGAGAAATTCGAAACATATTTGCGCATAGTTCTTCATCTCTGACGTTGGAGGCTCCCCAAATAAGAGACAAATTAAACGCCGCTGTTGAGCACAACCCCAGATTGAGAGACCTATATCTTGATGCTCTCAATCAGCATGTAGAAAGTGGAGAGTTTTCTAAAGACTTCGTTGATAGAGCACTGTCATCGCCAAGGAAAGTATTGGAAAAGGTGTTCGTTCTTGAAATAACTTCAGTTCACTCGAGCATACAGAATATCACTAAGATTATTGAGGTGTAATTTGGCTAACAAACGCGTCAATTAGGACGCTCGCAAGCTCGCGCCTATTACGCGGGCGTTAAGAGTTTTAAGGAAACATACTCGCGATGAAGAAGATGATTTTATTCCGTATTGGATGGATGGACAAATATGATGGTGTAGACACTATTGAAGGCGGTGGTTCACATGTAGAAACTCACGGTGTCGGCGGTGAAATGTGGAATTTTCGTCCTGAAGGTGGTCGCTGTTTTGGGTATGTAATGACAAGAAATTTTTCTGGTTTAAACTTAGACCGAATTGGTTCGAACGAGAGTAAATACCAGAAAGATGATGAGATAGATAATGTTGATATAGTTTTTATCTCAAAGAACCCAAGTGGTGGTCAGGTAGTGGTTGGCTGGTTTAAAAGCGCTACGATTTTCCATAAACAATATCGTCAGAGACGTGGTGGTAAATCAGTCGATGATTGGGAGTATATTGATTATGTGAGTGAGTGCAGTGAAAAGAATGCAACCTTACTTAAGAAAAGCGAGCGTAATTTTATTATACCTAAAGGAAAAGGCTTTCCTGGGCAATCAAATGTTTGGTACGCAGATTCTGTCGAATCCAAAAATTTAGTTGATGATTTAAGGACATATATTAAACGCTACGACTCTAACAGCGGTAAAAGAGGACCTTCCCCAAAGCCTTTACCAAAGGATATCATCACGCTGATAGAGAAGGCTGCCGTTGATAAAACGATTCGATACTATGAAGGTAAAGGGTATGAAATCAAATCTGTTGAAGCGGATAATGTTGGCTGGGATTTAGAAGCTTCAAATGATCAGCATAAGCTTTTGATAGAGGTCAAGGGACACCGTGGTAATGCTATTCATTTTGGTTTAACACCGAATGAATACCAGAATCTTAAACTGCATTTAAGCTTCTATCGTGTTGCTGTTGTAAGGAATGCTTTATTAGAGCCTGACTTAGTTGTCTTTACACCATATAAAACTGACGAGGCTTTTTGCTTAAAGTCAGAGTCTTCGAACGAAACCGTTTTTTTAAGGGAAAGTGTTGCTGCTAGAGCTGTGCCTGCAAACTCTTAACAAACAATTTAAGAGGGATTCCCAACGCTTGGCATTTTTGCTTCTACTTCAAATTTAGTGGTTACGGCACAATGCTTTAGGTTAGGTGGTAGCGTTGCTCACCCCTTAATTGGGCGTTATGCCTTTCTACAATAAAATGGATTTTGTACATGGAAATAGTAAAAGCAACAATTGAACAATTAGACCTGATTTCTCCTCTTTTTGATGCATATAGAGTGTTTTATGGTCAAGAAAGCGACCTCACTGTTGCTCGCGAGTTTATTGAATCGCGCTTAAATAACAATGAATCTGTTATATATTTAGCACTTGATGATAAAGGTAATGGTCTAGGTTTTACTCAATTGTACCCAAGCTTCTCTTCTGTTTCGGCTGCTAGAACTTGGGTTCTAAACGACTTATTCGTTCTAGACACAGCAAGAAGGCAAGGGGTGGCGAAGAAGCTAATGGATGCAGCGAAAGATATGGGTCAAAAGGACAATGTTAAAGGTTTGGCTCTAGAGACCGCTGAGAGTAATGTGAATGCCCAGAAGCTGTATGAGTCTTTAGGTTATGAAAGGGAATCAGGGACGTATCATTACTTCTTGCAACTACAGGCATAACAAGGCGTTTAAGGTAGATTCCCAACGCTTGGCGTTCTCAGTTCAAGGTTGGGTTGTGTGATTACGGTGGTATGGATAGGTTTTGTGGTGGCGTTGCTCACTACTTAACGCGGCGTTAGGTTGCTTCGGAAAAAGGAGAAATCTAATGATAAAAGTGAAATACGTACTTGATGGTACAAAGGGCGAACTTGAGCTTACTAAATTGACGGGGTTTGACTCGAAAGAGGCGGTTCTCGTTGCTCACGGGGCGGAACGAATCTCCAATAGCCTTGACGAAGAGCTTTTAGTAGATGTTATGGCGGTTTTGAAGCCAGCTATAGATCCCTTAGCATCACCCGCGGTTAATGGGGCTTCTAGCGAGCCTAGGCAGCGTGCTGAAAAGTTTGGTTTTACAACGCTCCAAGGTCATATCGAAGACAATGTAATAATGGTTCTATAATCAATATTTATGGTTGCTTAGTTGAGAACCATTCTCGTATACAGCGTACAAACTGTAGTATACAAACATATTGCGAATGAGAATTAGTTACAGGGCGTCTGAGGTTGATTTTAAGCGTCTTTAATAGGTTTTGGCTTGTTGGTTATGGCATATCGTCTTGGGCTTGTCTCAGAGCCTAAATAGGCGGTTAAATTGGCAAGCTTCTGTTTAGCTACCGTGTCTGTATATTCTTCGTAGCTAAATGGACGTTGCTTGGTATTAACTTGGTTCTCGTAAGTATATTTATTGAGAATATTATCAAGCTTATCTAAGTCGAGTTTTGAGGTGGTGAGAATTTGAATATAACCGACTGCACCATAATTAGGTTGGTACTTTAACCTCAATACCCAAATCATTGTGGTGTGGTTAAATGCAGCTGAGACAGGTTTCTTAATTTTCTGCATGATATCATTGAAATGTAAACCCTCATCAAAGTCATTAAAAAATATTGCCACCTGATATTTTGGTTGTATACTTTTGATGTGATTAATGAGCTTGCGTTTAGTTTTATTTCGGGTTGATTCAGTCATATATTTACCTAAATTAATCACATCCCTCTATATCCTTATAACTACATAGCAGAATGATACAATGAGCACTTGCTTTATGATGCGTAAGTTGTTGATATATTGCTAATAAATAATCGTGATGTCTGTCGTGAGAATATCTAAAACTCTCAAGAACTGGATAGTAGTGCGGTAGAAATCACACAAAAAATGGACAATCTACCTAACAAGCAATTCAACAGTGATTCACAACGCTTGGTGTTTTTACTTCGGGTTAAGTTTAGTGTTTAAGGCACAATATTTTAGCTCGGTGTCAGCGTTGTTCACACGTTAATTGGGCGTTAGGTTTGCAAGTCAAATCTGAAATATAAAAATGTGGTTTTGTTTTTAACTCCGAAGTGAAAGTGTAACTGCTAAGTGGTTTAGCTTTGAATGTGCAAATAAGCCAGCATAGTTTTCAGCCAGTTTTGGTTTTGCCTCACAAGTTATGTTTAAACTGTTTTTCTGTTTCAGTTTTTGCTTTAAAATTAAGCCTTTATTGAACAACTTGTTTCTGATTTTTGAATCAGTTTTTAATTTCAATCATCAGTCAGCGGGTTACTAGAATTAACAAAATAACAAGGTTTACGCCCGCTGTTGTGGTCGCATTCCTAACAAGCAATTCAAGTGGAACAAAAACAGTTGGCTATTGTTCGTTCCTCACAAATTTTAGCCAACCATTTTTGTCCACTTAATTGGGCGTTAGCTTTATTTCAAACTCCTCACTACGAGGTAATTACAAGGATGAAAAATGTTGTATAAAAAAATTGGAGCAATTGTTGCTACAGTCGTACTTTCTGGATGTTCTTCAGCGCCAATAACTCTCAATTACGCACCCAGCAGTACCATGTCTGTTGAAGGGAGTTTAAATGTCGGAGATTTTAAATATTTACCAGGCGAAATTAATCCAGAAGTTAAACCTAACCAAATCAGAAATACAGCGATTGGGGACATAGTTTTTGAGAAGAGTGTCGATGAATATTTTGAGAAAGCGGTTTTTACTGAATCAAGGTTTGTAGGGATTAGTGTTGGTAAGTCAGACAACGAGCTCTCCGGTGAAATCCAAGAGTTTTTAATAGATGACCTTGGTTACAGCATAGATTGGACGCTCGACGTCAATTATCGAGTCAATTCAAAAGGGAGTAGTGCTTGTTATGAAAAGACCTACAGAATTGAAAAGAATACCGCAAAATTTGCGAATGCTTTCGGTACTTTAAATGAGATAATGAAACTAAATATTGAACAAGCCTTTTCAGATCAAGCGTTTTTAGACTGCATAGAAAAGTAAAGCTAACAAACGCTTCAAGCGGACAACCAACGCGTGGTATTTTGGTTTCTAACAAATTTAGTGATTACGGTACTTCGTTTTAGCACTGGATAGCGTTGGTTGCAGCTTAAGCGGAGCGTTATATGCTTCAAGGATGATGATGAAAAAAGTAGTACTTTCAATATATTGCTTAATGGCGTTTAGTCAGGCTAATGCTGACGTCAAGCTAGACTTTCCCTTCAAGAAAAAGTTTGAAGTGTATGAGATTAGCGGGAATAGTGTTGAAGAAATTGAGCGTTCATTTAACGCTAGACCTGAGTTTCTCGTAAATGAAGGCTTTGACGGTTACACCGCGTGGAAATACGACTTCCATACGGATGATGATTCTTGCGAAATTCATGAATTTGAGCTTGAAGTTACCTATACACTTCCGAAGTTCGAAATGCCTAAGACTTCAGATGAGTCAGCTGAGGAGTTTCGTCCATATCTTGAGAAGCTCTATCGTCATGAACAGATTCATTGTGCGCTTGCAGTTAAGTCGATGCACGAAATGTATTTAGCCTTCAAACGAGGGCAGCGTGGAGGGTGTAGTAGCGCAAATGATAGAGTCATTGAGCTTGAAGGTGATTTGGTGGAAAGTAATGCTCTGTTTGACGTTTATACGTCGCATGGAGAAATTGAATTAGCAGAGTCTCCTTTTGGTGAGGGGCCTTACTTGAAAATATGCGAAATACCTTTCGCGCCAATGTCACCACGCATATAACAATAAATTTAAGAGTGATTCACAACGCTCGGCGCTTTCACTTCAAGCAAGTTTAGTGTTTATGGCGCAATGCTTTAGGTAGGGTTGTTGGCGTTGTTCACACCTTAATTTGGCGTTAGCCGAATCTATTAATCCGATATGTAATATTGTTTCTAAGGGGTATTTATGAGTCTTATATCAGTCAAAGTGAGTTCGAAAGCATTAGAGCATATTCGTTCTTCTACTAGTAAGAATCAAGAGCAGATGGCGCTTAAAGTTATATCTGGCGACCTATTTCATATTGTTGATACTATAAATAAATCTCGTAAAGTTCAATTAACAATGGCAGACCAATTAGCTCTCACTTTAGGTGATACTTCAGCAATTTGGCGTGCTCATCAGGAAGATGCAACCGACTTTGACATATTGTTTAATATGCTAAGCAGTAAGCCAGATAAAGAGTTTGTTTTCTCTTATAAGTTGATCGGCTAACAAGAGCTTTAAACGGAACTAAAACAGTGGGTTAGGTTTCGCTTCGCTACACATTTTAACCCACTATTTTAGTCCGCTTAAGCAGGCGTTATAAGTCACATGGAGTTTGATTTAGTATGAAGAATAGAGAGTGCCCTAATTGTCAACAGAAGATTTCACTTAGTTGGTTTTTATTTAGTGGAAATAGGACAAAGTATCGCTGTACCCAATGTTCAGCTTTGATCGAATGGACACCAAGACGCTCCTATTTAGGCATGTTTGTTGGCGGTTCATCAGCGCTGAGTTTTACATTACTTGAATCGTTGATTCCCTCAGTGAGTATACGAGTGATAATGATGTTAATTTTGGCAGTCATACTGGCATTTTTAGTACCGAAGCAGTTCAGAATCATTGACGAAAGTGCCTTATAACAAGTCATTTAAACGGAACAAAAACAGTTGGCCGTCGCTTCGCGATTTTAGCCAACCATTTTTGTCCGCTTAATGAGGCTACATGGATTCCCCCGGTTGTCAAACATCCGCTAAACTTATGTTGATGGGTTTTGGACTGCCGCTCTACATTCGGCCTACTTATCGACGATTCGCATACGTCGTGGCCCTGATGACTT
>NZ_JBFSTZ010000021.1:0-101734 GCF_041467155.1 Vibrio sp. 10N.247.310.23
GGTCTTAACCTATCTCCATCATTAGCGTCTGCAATGACCCGGTGGGTTTAACTCTCTATGCTGCTTAGGTTTCTACTTAAGCAGCATAGTTTTCATATTCGGTTTGATTGTGTAAAAGCGACCATATAATTCGTGCGTTCTTCGCGGCCAGTGCCACTATTGCTCGGTTCATTCCTCTTCGTTCTAGAACGCCGCGACACCACTGACTTAACTTATCTTGCTTGTCGCCAAGGTTGGCAATCACGGTCCTTGCGCCATGAACTAATAGTGTTCGTAAGTATTTATCACCGTGTTTGGTTATTCGGCCTAAGCGAGGTTTTCCTCCTGTGGAATATTGCTTTGGTACGAGTCCTAGCCAAGCAGAGAAATCACGGCTTTTATCAAATTGAGAACCATTGCCTATCGAAGCAAGTATCGCAGTAGCGGTTTGCGGCCCAATACCTCGAACTTTCATCACTCGTTGAACATTAGCGCTGACCTTAGCAAAAGAGTCGAAGACTTGTTCAGTATCGGCGATACGTTGATTCAACTCTCCAAGGTGGTGATAAGCATCGGCAATCACCGTTCTTGCGAGATGTGGCAGTTCATTTTCTGCATCTTCAAGCATTAAGGGAACGTGTTTCATCAATGAAGAGCGACCAACGGGAATGATCAACCCGAACTCAGAAAGTAGGGCGCGCATGCGATTCATAAGCGCGGTGCGTTCACGAACCCAATGCTCTCTCATTCTATGTACCGATAAGATGGCTTGTTGCTCGGGGGATTTTACGGGTACAAAGCGAGTTGATGGACGCTGAACAGCTTCGCAGATAGCGACTGCATCATTAAGGTCGTTCTTCCCTTTAGTTCGATAAGGAACCACGTATTTAACGGCCATGATACGGGCGTCGTGCCCAAGTTTATTGAGTGTTCTTGCCCAATAATGTGCACCACCACACGCTTCAACGCCTATACGCATGAGTGGCATATTTGCTATTGTAGTCAGTAGTTTAGAGCGAGTTACCGATTTATGAAGTATGACCTTACCATTTTGGTCTACGGCATGAAGACTGAAGTGGTTTTTAGCTAGGTCGATACCGCAGAAATAAGAATAATCAGACATGGTGCCTCCGATGCATTTAAGTACCACATAAGTGTGGCAGATCCTCGGTATGGGGAATCCATGTCATTCGTTAGGGCTCTCCGGATAATAAAAGGAATATACATGTCAGATTTACCAAAAAGTATTCAAGTTATTTTTGAAAATAACCCCCAGCTCAAGGAGTTAATACCCAATCCTACTTTGGTGTCAGATTCATCATTCGTATCTGCTTTTAGTCAAAAGCTAGGGCGTTCGTCTGTAGTTGAAGAGGGGGAATGCTTTTATAAAGTTGTCTTTAAGAAAAACTCTTCCAGAGAATTAATGACAATTAATAGTGGGGAGTTGAAAGGGTTGCTTACATCTACATGTATTGAGAAAGGGAAAATCAGTGATGTTGCAGGGCTAGAAAAGGTAGAACTAGATAACCAATCAGATCTAATGCCGACTTTGTTAGGTATTAGCCTTTATGGCTCTATTCAAAATAATTTGTCTTATATTTCTCACTTATGTGTTGATATTAGAAATCACCAGATTATTGAGGAGCAGGCACGGTTTGAAAGGATTTCAGAAACTATAGTAGATAGTTTTAAAAGTATTCCTGACATAGCACTAGACAGGTCAATGCGAGATGTATACTTATCTCGCATAGTAAAAAATAATGACGATTGTTATGAGATGTATATTTCTCAAAGACAGGGATTTAATGACCTTATTGAGTCAGAGCCACGAGAGTATTCTACGGGATTCCGCTATTATTACACAATGCATAATGGTCAGCGGTTTTATCCGGATCAGTTCTTCGAGAGTAAAGTTTTAGCTCACCCTGTATTTTCAGTTTTTGAACGTTTGGTAGCTGGGAGAATTTGCGAAATAGTTCTAAGTGGTAATTATTCAGATAGCAATATTCAAAGGCATAAAGACTTCATAAGTCGGGTTCAGACTGAACTAGAAAAAATCATGGAATATCGCCTTAATGCATTTCATAGATTTACGGAAGATCAAAAAAGAAAAATTGAAGAAGATTTGAGTTTGTCTGGTTATGATCGCAAAGAACTAAATGATCAATTAGTGGAGCATATTGGCTTTGTTGATCGAATAGAAAACAAAGTATCTGGTTTGTTAGAAGCGAAACTAGATGGCTTTAATATTTTAGCTCATCTAATGGAACAAGATGAAATAGATGTATTTTTAATCGATGGCAAATTGCTTGTAAGTAATACGGAATTAAGCCCTAACAAATTGCTTAAGAGCGATTCGTAACGCGTGGCATTTTTACTGTGCGGTGGCTTTTGTGGTTAAGGCGCTGTGCGGTAACTCTTATATTGCGTTACTCACACCTTAGCAAGGCGTTATGCCACACTAAAATTTTCAACTACAAAGGTGAAGTTTGAAATGGGAAAAAACAATAAATTCACATTAAGTTTGCCTAATAATGTGAATGGTTTATCTGAAATAGAAACGTTGAATAGTCTACTATTTATTGGTGCCAATGGTTCAGGGAAAACTCGATTAGGAACATGGGTTGAATTTAATTCCCCACAAAAAGAAAAAGTACATCGTATATCAGCTCAAAAATCATTAGCTATGCCAGATAGTACAACTCCGCGTTCTATTGATGAAGCTGTTTCCGACCTTTTATTTGGTTATCCAGATGCGATTAATCAATCTAGTCCTTCGTCTTATAAACATTCTAACCGTTGGCAAAGAAAACCTGCAAATACAATGCTAAATGACTTTCAAAAACTAATGGTCTACTTGTTCTCAGATCATACTGAGGAAAGCGCTAAGTATCTTGCTGAGTCAAGGTTATCGAATGAACGAGTAGCACCTCCGACTACTAAATTGGATAGAGTTAAAGAAGTATGGGAGAAAATTTTACCTCATAGAGAACTAGTCCTAGGTGGTTTAAGAATTCAGACTAAAGTGAAGAATGATGCAGCATCAGTTTATAACTCATCGGAAATGAGTGATGGAGAACGAGTCATTTTTTATTTGATTGGGCAATGTTTATCGGCCCCTACTGATGGCATTATTGTTATTGATGAGCCAGAATTACATTTACATAAATCGGTACAAGCGCCATTGTGGGCTGAAATTGAGCGGCAAAGGCCTGATTGTTTGTTTGTATATCTAACACATGATGTTGATTTTGCTGCATCTTTTAAAGATGCTAAAAAAGTTTGGCTAAAATCATATGATGGAAATACCTGGGACTGGGATATAGTACAAGAAATAGATAATTTACCTGAAGAATTATTGATCGAGATTCTTGGAAGTAGAAAACCTATTGTATTTGTTGAAGGAGAAACGGGTAGTCATGATACGACATTATATCGAATGTTATTAGATGACTATTTAGTCATACCAAGAGGTTCGTGCTCTCAAGTTATAGAGTCGACTAAGGCTTTAAGAAACAGTCAGCAACTCCACCATTTATCAGCTTATGGCATCATCGACCGTGACAGAAGGGTTGACGATGAAATTGCTTCTTTAGAAGAGTACGGTGTTTATACTCTAAAAGTTGCAGAAGTGGAAAATTTATTTTGTACAGAAGAAATATTGGCAATAATAAGTGAGCGTTTAGTACGAAATAAAGAGGATGACTTTTCAGAGATTCGTACATTTATCATATCACGCTTGAAATCTGAGCTAGAAAATCAGATTTCGTTAAGAACAGTAAGTGAAATAAAGTTTCGTTTGAACTTGTTTGATGATAAAGCAAAGGGTATTGATGGCTTAGAAACAGCTCTGGTTGGTTTAACTTCATCAATAGATGTTCCGTTTATTTATAAGCAAAATGAATCGTTATTTGAACAGATAATATCGACATCAGATTATAAATTACTCTTGAAAATTTATAATAGAAAGTCACTACCTAAGCAAATAGCCCAAAAAGTAGGCTTAAAGAATGATGAATTGCCAGAGTTTGTCATTAGAATGGCAAAAAGTGGTTTAGTGGCAGATGTGAAAAGAGCACTGAAACCTTACTTTGGGGGGTTTTCAAAATACATGGCATAACAAAGTAATCAACACGATTTACTACATTCGCCATTCTGGGTTTGTCTTTAGTTTCAGTGGTTAAGGCTGTAAAATTCAGTTTGGTCAATGTCGTAGTAAACGTGTTATTGCGGCGTAACACAAAATCAGGCTATTGCTCAAAATTGCTATTTGAACTATTATTTGTACATTAAATTGTACCATAGGGAGTTCAACATGAGCCGCATCCATTTTGATCAAGATATTCAGCCTTTGTCTGAATTTCGTGCTGGCGTGACGTCATTTATTAAACAGATTAACGAAACTCGCAGACCACTAGTTATCACACAACGTGGTAAGGGTGTTGCGGTTGTCCTTGATGTTGCAGAATATGAAGCAATGCAAGAGAAGATCGAGTTACTGGAAGAAATGCGTACTGCTGAAGCACAATTAGCTTCAGGTTTAGGTGTTTCCAATGAAGACGCTCGTGCTCAAGTGCTGGGGCGCATTAAGAAATGAAAGTAGTCTGGTCACCACTAGCATTACAAAAGTTAGGTGATGCAGCCGAGTTTATTTCACTGGATAATCCAGTGGCGGCAGAAAACTGGGTTAATGAGGTCTTCGATAAAACAGACCTTCTCTCAAGTATGCCTGACATGGGACGAATGGTTCCTGAGCTACCTCATACCAATTACCGCGAAATCTTGTTTGGTCACTATCGAATCATATATAGCCTCAGCCATGAAATTCGCGTCCTTACAGTACGAAATTGTCGTCAGATACTAACGGAAAGTGACGTGTAGCAATTGTGTTATAACAAGCAATTTAAGAGGGATTCACAACGCTTGGCACTTTTGCTCCTACTTCAAGTTAAGTGTTTATGGCACAATGCTTTAGGTTTGGGTGGAGGCGTTGTTCACCCCTTAATTGGGCTAGTTGCCCAGAGGAAGTAATCAATCCATTGGGAACTTTTGTTTCTGGTGGAGTACGCGCATAATTCGGATAATGTCGCCTTCGATCCAATAGGAGACGATCATTGAAATCTCAGGAATTATAAGTAATTGCCCACGAATGCCGTCTCTCTGTACACCCATTAGAGGCTGCTCAAGCAAGTTTTCTACTTTTGTTTCAATGAGGTTGTCAGCGTTTTCTGCCGCATCAGGGGTGAAGTCATAGATAAACTCAAAGATCCTTTCACGATCATTGAGTGATTCTTCTTCCCATAAAATCATTGCTTACCTCGATTACGTATTCTGGCTTTGCGTTCTTCCATTCGAGATTTAGCAGTTTGGTGTTCAACGAAAACGGATTCTCCTGAGTCAAACTTCTCAAATGCTAGGTTTACTTGTTCAGTTAGCCATGCATCGTGAGATAATGTCTGTCTTTGTTGCTCAGCGAGTTGCTCAGTAAGCTCACGGCAAGCACCACTCAGTGTGCGACCTTGGCTCTCAGCCATCTGTTGAGCTAGGCGTTTTGTTTCTTCATCAACACGAAATTGAATTCTAGTGTCCATGATGTATTCCTTTATTGGTGTGTGTACAAATGTTAGCACTCACCTTTGAGATGGGCAACTGACAAGCTACTATGGCGCCAATAACTAACTTTTGGTGCTATGTTTCATCGCACATAGTCCCATATCTCATCAACCATTGCAGAACGTTAAATGATAGGTCACCACAATCTGTAGAGGAAAGTGCATTGAAGTTAACCAATAAACTCGTACGTTACCCGCACATTGATGTTGATCGTGCGTTTGAAAAAGAAGCTGAATTATTGCAGCAAATTCAGGCGGGTGAGATTGGGCAAGCCTTAATGTTGTGGCAAGCAAAAGCGCCGACACTTGTTTTGCCCGCAGGTAAAAAGTGGCCTGTGACCGTAGAGTCTAGAAAACAACTCGCGGCACAAGGTTGGCAACTCACCTCACGTAAAACAGGCGGCGCTCCCGTTCCCCAACTGCCGGGGATCATTAACTTATCGCACATTTACCATTGGCCTCGTGATGAAGCCTACAACATCCAAAAAGCGTATCTACATCTGTGCAATGTCTTAACCCTGTTTTTTAAAGAACTGGGCATCGATGTGGATGTACACGCGACTCCCGGTTCTTATTGTGATGGTGACTACAACCTCAATATCAATAAACAAAAAATAGTGGGCACGGCGCAGCGTGTTTTGCTTAAACAAGGGGGCGGCCAAATCGTACTTTCGCAAGCTTGTATCTTGTTGGATGTCGACCTAGAGAACATCGTTGCACCCGTAAATTTTTATAATCAAGTTTGTGGCAATCCAACCGTGGTGGACGCGCAAGTTCATACTCCGTTGTCCGCACATCTGACAACTCTACCCAACGTAGACTCACTCTTTCAGCAGTTAAGCCAAGCTTTCATCAAGCATGCGTGATACCAACCTTTCGTTAACGCCATGCTAATTTGTCGGATGGGTTGAACTTAAGGCGGTGAGAACTTTATAATGTTACTTGTAACATAATAAAGAGTTCAAATAGTTATGACAGAACAGCAGAAGAAAACTCGAACCACACTTCAAGATGTTGCAGACAAAGTGGGGGTCACAAAGATGACCGTCTCTCGTTACATGCGCAATCCCGATTCAGTCGCAGCCAAAACTCGCGTTAAAATTGCAGCGGTTATTGAAGAGATGGGATACATCGAAAACAAAGCGCCAGCTATGCTCTCTAAATCGTCGAGTAAAGCGATCGGTATCTTGCTCCCTTCGTTATCAAACCAAATCTTTGCCGCGTTTGTTCAAGGTATCGAAACGGTTACTAAAGAGAATGGCTACGAGACGTTGCTTGCTCACTTTAGCTATGATGCTGTGGAAGAAGAGGAAAAGATTGCTTCGCTGCTTTCGTATCAAGTTGATGGGTTGATATTGACGGAAAGCCACCACACCCCCCGCACGTTACAGATGATCAAGAATTCAGGTGTTTCTGTTGTTGAAACGATGGAACTCCCAACCAATCCGATCGATATGGTTGTTGGCTTGGACCATATTGATGCTTCTTACCATGTCGTGAAGCGAATGATTGAAGCTGGTAAACGCTCTATTGCTTACTTTGGCGCTCGATTGGATGCGCGAACCAAGTTGCGTTTGCAAGGCTATGACAAAGCGATGTATGAGGCTGGATTAGAGCCTAAACACGTGTTGACTGAACAGCACTCTAACTTCTCTTTGGCTGAAGATCTGCTTGATCGCGCTCTTGCGGATTACCCAGATCTAGATGGCGTGTTCTGCACCAATGATGACATCGCGATAGGTACCTTGCTCATTGCCCAGCAACGTGGAATCCAAGTGCCGCAACAGCTATCTGTGGTGGGCTATAACGCGTTAGATATTGGTCAAACCATACGCCCAAAACTGACTAGCGTGGATACGCCACGTTATGAAATAGGTAAGAAAAGTGCCGAGCTACTGCTTGCCCGATTGAAAGGTGAGCCAGTTACGGAAACGGTAGTGGATATGGGCTATCGCATCACTGATGGCGAAAGCGTTTAACCAAGTATGGTGGAAACTGAAAGGGGCATCGAAATGATGCCCCTTTTGCTTTTACATTTAAGTAATGACACAGCTAGACGATAAAACTCGCCCCTTGTTCTGCACTCGAAACGCTTTGGCGCATCACGCTAAATAGGTTGCGCCCCATGGTTTGCTGGTTG
Source organism: Vibrio sp. 10N.247.310.23 (assembly GCF_041467155.1). NCBI lineage: Bacteria > Pseudomonadati > Pseudomonadota > Gammaproteobacteria > Vibrionales > Vibrionaceae > Vibrio > Vibrio sp. 10N.247.310.23. The sequence continues at coordinate 7,732 of NZ_JBFSTZ010000021.1, forward strand.
GCGTCTGCCTCAAATACCTTCGCTTGGCGAGATTGCATGTCGTTGAGGTTATTGAGTTCGCCACTCGCGCAATCTAAGCGCAGGATATCGCCTTCGCAAACAAGCCCAATAGTTCCTCCTCGAATAGCCTCTGGTGAGACATGAATCGCGGATGGGATCTTTCCTGAGGCTCCAGAAAGGCGCCCATCAGTAACCAGAGCCACTTTAAACCCTTGTTTCTGAACATTACCTAGAATCGGCATGAGCTTATGCAGTTCAGGCATACCGTTCGCAGCTGGTCCATTATTTATCACCACAACAATGCAATCTTTGTTGAGCTCACCTCGTTGATACGCAGCTTCTACCTTATGTTGGCAATCAAAAACTACCGCAGGTGCTTCTATTACACGTCGCTCTTCTGCAACCGCTGACACTTTAATCACTGCGTTGCCAAGGTTCCCTGAAAGGACTCGCGTTCCGCCTGTGCTTTGGAATACCTGTTCTTGGCCTGCAATTACCTCTGCATCTGCCGACTGTTTGCACTTTTTCCACGTTAGCTTTCCATTTTCAAGTTCTGGAATACTCATTTGATCTTCAAACGAGCCAAAGGTAGGTGTGACATCTCGGTGCAGTAAGTTGGCTTGATCTAAACGGCGTAACAGCGCGGGAACTCCTCCTGCCGCTTGGAACGCATTCATATCTGCTGGGCCGTTGGGATAAACTCGAGCAAGTAAAGGCACCACATCGGATAGATCGCTGATGTCTTGCCAAGTCAGAATAAATCCTGCTGCGCGTGCTACTGCGACCATGTGAATGCTGTGGTTAGTGCTGCCACCTGATGCGAGTAGGGCAACAATGCCATTGATTAAGCTTTTAGCGGTAAAGACTTCAGAAAGCGGGCGGAAGTTTGCGGCTTGTGGTGTCATTGAAGCAATTTCAATGGCGGCATGCTGAGTGAGTGATGCGCGCAATTTAGAGTCAGGATGAATAAACGCTGAGCCCGGAAGCATCAGCCCCATCGCTTCAAATACCAGCTGATTGGTATTGGCTGTGCCGTAAAAAGTGCAGGTGCCCGCTGAGTGATAAGCGTTGCACTCCATATCCAGTAAGGCACTTTTTCCTACCTTACCAGCCGCGTATTCTTGGCGAATATGTACTTTCTCATCATTGCTGATGCCCGTTGCCATCAAGCCCGCCGGAACAAAAGCGGTGGGTAGATGTGCAAAAGAGAGCGCGCCCATCAGTTGTCCTGGAGCTATCTTGTCGCAAATACCAAGTAATAGGGTTGAATCAAACACGTTGTGACTCAGTGAAAGAGCGGTCGATTGAGCAATCAAGTCCCTTGAAAACAAAGACATATCCATGCCTGGTTGCCCTTGAGTTACCCCGTCGCACATCGCAGGAACACAGCCTGCTACTTGAGAGGTGTGGCCGAACTTAGCTAACGCCTTTTTGATCTGATCTGGATAGTGTTGATACGGCTGGTGAGCGCTTAACATATCGTTGTAAGAGCTGATTAACGCCACATTGGATTTAGTGAGATCAAGAATCGAGCGTTTCTCATCGGAGCAAGAAGCTGCGACAGCATGAGCCAAGTTGCCGCAAGAAAGCCCTTTACCACCTTTGCCAGCAGAGGCTTGGTGTTGGGTTCGGTTTAGAAACGCTTCATGAGTCTCTTTGCTTCGTTCAATTAATCGTTGAGTCACCGCTTGGATGGTTGGAAGGGTCATGCTGTTTCTGCCTCATCAGTCATTGAAAGCACAATCGCAGCACAGTCCACAACGTCATCAATATCGCCATCAATGCTGATGACAACCGTATCTGGCTCGTGATCGGGTCTTTCTAATGTTTCGAACTGGCTTTTAATCATGTTCTCTTTCATGAAGTGGCCTTGGCGCTGACGCATTCGATGCAAGATCAGGTCAATGTTGCCATCTAAAAAGAGAAAGGTGAGGTTTTTGTTCCCTTCGCGAATTTGGTCGCGGTACTTCTTCTTCAACGCAGAACACACAATAATGCCGTGCTCATTTTTACTTTCTAGGCTGTACGCTGCATCACGAACGCGTTCCAGCCATGGAATGCGATCATCATCATTAAGAGGTTGGCCTGACGCCATTTTTTGAATGTTTGCTCGAGGATGAAGGTCGTCACCATCAATGAACTTACGCCCAAGTTTTTTTGCCAACTGCTCGCCTATCGTGCTTTTCCCACAAGCACTGACACCCATGACGATGACACTACTACCAGCCATAACTCAATCCTCTTAACAAATTTGCGCGTGATCTCAATTTTGAACATCGCTTGTAAATATGGCTTTATCTTATAAGCGTTACCGGTAACATGTTACCGGTAACTTAAGGAAGTGTGATGAAGGACACAAAACAACAATTCACAACAATTGTGATTGTTTTTGCATCCTACTGACGGAAAATTAGTCACATCTCACTATATTCGCGTTTAAAAATCACTGGAAAGAGATCTTTGGGGGATAAAATGGCCAACGATTACCGCGCAATTGCGAAATCTGTTGTTGAGCATCTTGGGGGCAAGACAAATGTGGCTGCCCTAACACACTGTATGACTCGACTACGATTCGTTTTACACAGCCAAGATGGCGTCGATATTAACAAGCTAAAAGCACTGAAAGGTGTGATGGGTGTTGTTGATAATGGAGACAAAGTACAAGTTATCATTGGTAACGAGGTATCGTATGCATACAAAGAAGTGATGGCGCTTTGTGAGCTATCCACTGTATCTGAGTCAGAGGTTCCTGCTAAAAAAGAGAAGCTAACGGCTAAGTCAATTGGTGCGAAAATGTTGGACGCACTGGTTGGTACCATGTCGCCTCTTATCCCAGCAATCATTGGCGCTTCAATGGTCAAACTGCTCGCCATGGTACTTGAGATGCTGGGCTGGGTTGAGCCAAATGCACCTACCTTGATTATCTTGAAAGCGATTGGCGATGGCGCCTTCTTCTTCCTACCGGTTATGGTTGCCGCTTCCGCATCGATCAAATTCAAGACCAATATGTCTCTTTCCATTGCGATTGCCGGTGTCTTAATCCACCCGAACTTTATGGAATTGATGGCGCAAGCAGCAGAAGGCAAGCACGTTGATTTCTTCGGTATCCCAATCACGTCAGTGAAATACACCTACACGGTTATTCCTGTACTTGTGATGACTTGGGCTCTTTCTTACATAGAACGTTGGGTAGATAGCATTACCCCTGCTGTGACTAAAAACTTCCTGAAACCTATGCTTATCGTATTGATTGCAGCTCCGGTTGCTATCGTACTTATCGGTCCATTTGGTATTTGGGTTGGTACTGCACTTTCAGCGCTTGTTTACACAATTCATGACACATTAGGTTGGTTGTCGGTTGCTATCATGGGCGCACTGTGGCCTCTACTAGTTCTTACTGGTATGCACCGTGTATTTACTCCAACGATTATTCAAACCATTGCTGAGACGGGTCGTGAAGGTATGGTTATGCCTTCAGAAATCGGTGCCAACCTCGGTATGGGTGGTGCGTGTCTGGCTGTTGCTTACAAAACCAAAAACAGCGCACTAAAGCAGACATCATTAGCCGCAGGTGCTTCAGCTATCTTCGCCGGTATCTCTGAGCCTGCATTGTACGGCGTGCTTGTTCGTCTGAAACGTCCACTTATCGCAACAATGATTACTGGTTTTATCGTAGGTGCATTAGCGGGCATGGGTGGCCTTGCGAGTCACTCGATGGCAGCACCAAGCTTGTTTACGAGTGTTCAGTTCTTCGATGTGAATGACCCAATGAGTATCGTTTGGGTGTTCGGTCTGATCGCATTGTCTATTGTTCTGTCATTTGTTCTAACCCTAGTTTTAGGCTTTGAAGATGTTCCAGAAGATGATGCCGATGAGAAAGCAACTTCAGAGTCAGCAAACAAAGAAGCTGGTAAGGCAGAAGACAAGCCGACAGTAGTGTCCGCGTCTTAATTAGAGTTGATTAATTTATTCAGTCACCTTACTTCCGCGTAAGGTGACTTTTATTGTTTCCGAGGTATTCGATGTCAAACATTCAATTTCCCGAAGATTTCTTATGGGGCGGCGCTATTGCTGCAAACCAGTCTGAAGGCGCTCACTTAGCGGGTGGTAAAGGCCTAACAACCGTAGATATGATCCCTTATGGTGAGAACCGCATGCCAATTAAGCTTGGTCAGGTTGATAAGGTGACGCTCAGCGAAGACGAGTTCTACCCAAGCCATAACGCGATAGACTTTTATCACCGTTACAAAGAAGACATCGCCTTGCTGGCAGAGATGGGATTTAAAGTCTTCCGCGTATCCATCGCTTGGAGCCGAATCTTTCCAAAAGGTGACGAGCTAGAGCTAGAGCCGAACCAAGCTGGCTTAGATTTTTACCGTGATGTTTTTGAAGAGTGTAAGAAATACGGTATTGAGCCGCTCGTTACCTTGTGCCATTTCGATGTGCCTATGCACTTGGTCAACGAGTATGGTTCGTGGCGTAATCGTAAGATGATTGAGTTCTTTAGCCGTTACGCGAGAACCTGTTTCGAAAACTACAAAGGCTTGGTGAAATACTGGTTAACTTTCAACGAAATCAATATTTTACTAGCGAGCCCGTTTTCTGGTGCTGGATTGTTGTTTCAGGAAGGCGAAAATCACGATCAAGTGAAGTACCAAGCAGCTCACCATGAGCTAGTAGCAAGCGCTTTGGTAACCAAGATTGCCCATGAAGTTGATGAGCAAAACCAAGTGGGTTGTATGCTGGCGGGCGGTAACTTCTATCCATATTCATGTAAGCCAGAAGATGTGCTGATGGCTATGGAAAAAGACCGCGAGAACCTGTTCTTTATCGATGTTCAATCGCGTGGTTACTACCCATCTTATGCTCAAAAAGTGTTTGATAACAAAGGTGTGGTGCTTGAAACACAAGATGAAGATTTCGAGATTCTAAAGAACACCGTCGATTTCATTTCTTTCAGTTATTACGCTTCACGCTGTGCTTCCGCTGATATGAATGCAGGAAATACGAGTGCAGCGAACGTCGTTAAGTCCATCAAAAACCCTCATCTTCCAGCAAGTGATTGGGGCTGGGTCATTGACCCTACAGGTCTTCGAATTACGATGAACACACTCTATGACCGTTACCAGAAACCACTTTTCTTGGTAGAAAATGGCTTAGGTGCTCGTGATACCTTGGATGACAATGGAGAAGTGAACGATGATTACCGCATTGATTACCTTCGTCAGCACATTGTTGCGATGCATGAAGCAATGGAAGACGGTGTACCATTGATGGGTTACACACCTTGGGGTTGTATCGATCTTGTTGCGGCGTCGACCGGAGAGATGAGCAAGCGCTATGGGTTTATCTACGTGGACAGAGACAACCTAGGCAATGGTACGTTAAATCGTATTCCTAAAAAGTCATTCCACTGGTACAAAAAAGTGATCGCAAGCAACGGCAGCGACTTGGCTTAATTTGTCTGTTTGATAATGAGAGAAATGAACAATGAAAACAATTGAACAGCGACTCAGAGATATTCGCATCGTTCCGGTGATCGCCATTAATGACGTTGCTCAGGCTGTGCCGCTTGCGAAAGTACTGGTTGAAAATGGCTTGCCTTGTGCTGAAGTGACATTTCGTACAGAAGCGGCAGCAGAGTCGATTCGTTTGATGCGTGAAGCTTACCCTGAGTTACTGATTGGCGCAGGTACTGTGCTGACTACAGAGCAGGTGGATACTGCCATTAATGCGGGTGTTGATTTCATTGTCAGCCCAGGTTTGAATCCAACCACAGTCAAATACTGTCAGCAAAGAGGGGTTACGATTGTTCCTGGAGTGAGTAACCCAAGCTTGGTTGAACAAGCAATGGAAATGGGGCTTAAGACACTAAAGTTCTTCCCTGCCGAGCCATCTGGCGGTGTCGCAATGTTGAAAGCGTTGACGGCTGTTTACCCGGTTAACTTTATGCCTACAGGCGGTGTAAGCCCAGCGAACGTTGAGTCTTACTTAGCACTGAAATCAGTCGTTGCCTGCGGTGGAACTTGGATGGTACCGACAGACAAAATGGACAAGGGTGATTGGGATGGAATCGCAGAATTAGTCCGAGCGGTCGGCTCCAGGTAGTTCGATAGAGAGCGACATAAGTAGAAAATGAAAGGGCCAGCTGATACTGGCCCTTTTTGTGGCTGCTTCAAACGATGTAGAGGTTACTCGTTACCAAGCAAAGGTTTTAATGACGTTTTGCTTAGTGATTGGGTTGTGAGCGATGTCTTGATTAATCTTATCAAGAAACGGCTTACGAGCCTGAGGCAACATGCCACGCATTGGTGAGATGTTATTGCCGTGGTCGCCCCAGTAGTAGCAATCGAAATCTTCTAGATTTTCGAGCAAGTATTTTTCTTCTTCCAGAATCTGCAATGGCGTTGGTAAAACAAACTCGCCACGGTTTACTCCTTTTTCCAGCACCGATCCCGGTTGAACGGCTAAAGCCATCGGTGCAATCGCATCTGGCTGCATGATGTTCAGCAAGCTGGTGGTATTAATCGCATGCTCGACAGAACGCTCTTTGCCGCCAAGGCCAAAGATAAATGAAGCCAGCACCTTGATGTCTGCTTCACGGGCTAGGTTCATGCCTTCAATCGCATGCTCACGCGTCATGCGCTTTTGAATGCGTTCAAGCACAATTGGGTCACCTGACTCCAAGCCTGAATAGGCCATGCTTAAACCTGCCGACTTAATCTCTTTCAGTTCAGACAAGCTCTTACGACGGAAGTCATTGAACCCTGAATATAGAGAAATGTTCTTGATCTCTGGGAAGGTGATCTTGATGTAATCCAGAATCGAAATCAGCATCTCGGTTCTAATCGCCATCACGTTACCATCGACTAAAAAGATAGACTCTACATGCGAGTAGATCTTTCTCGCCGCGTCAATATCTTCAAAGATGTCTTTGATGTCTCTTACTTTGAAACGCTTATCATCAAACATCGTGCAGAAGGTACACTGGTTATTACTGCACCCCAATGTTGTCTGGATGAGTACGCTCTCTGCTTCCATCCAAGGACGATAAACTTTACCTTCAAAACGCATAAATGCTCCTCGGCCGTAGCCTGTGTTGTTTCGACGGGGGCAAGTTTAGCAATCTGCATCTTGGGTGATAATTGGGCAAAGCGGGGAATCAGTATTAAAGAAATCTTAATAATCGAAAGAGCGCGCAGTTCTTTGTCTGTATAGATAGAACTGCGGCTTGGATTGTGTGTGTGGTGGTGGGGGGGAGTGTTAGTGGTCGTTTTTTACTAATGAATGATCAGTGCGTAACGCACAGCTTTTCTTCGAGTAATTGATTAAGCACTGTCACCAGCTTGTGGTTCTTAGTGTTGTCTAATGCGTCGGCGTGCGGGTCTTTGAACAACCCAGAATCATTATCAAAATATTGACCAGAAGCGTTGGCAAACTCATCACTGAGCGCAGCACGACAAAGAATATCGGCTCCAATCGCAAGGTCGTTGCCATCAACGCCATAAGCATCTTTCACTAATTTACTACCAAGGAAAGAAGCTGGGTTTACAGGGATAATTGCGGTGCCTTTGTCTAAAAGAGTATTGGCTAATTCGATGGACCACATCGTTAGCGCGAGCTTACTTTGCGCGTAAACCGGACCATCAAGTTCGCCCGCATTCGGACTGATTAATGCATCTAGATCTACGGGTGCTTGGGCTGCTGAAGATAGGTTGACGATACGACCTGTCGCATCAAAAAGAGGAAGCAGCTTTTGTGTCAGTAGATACGGCGCAATGGTGTTTACGACAAAACGCACATCAAGATTGTCTGGAGTGGTGATGTCCGACACTTTATACACACCTGCGTTGTTAATGAGTATATCGAGTCGTTTGTGATCGCTTTTGATTTGGGTTGCGAGCGCCTCAACTTCAGAGAGCGTCGATAGGTCTGCGATGTAGCTTTCGATGATTGCATTCTTAGACAGGCGAGACAGAGCGGTCACGACTTTATTGACCTTAGCTGGGTTGCGGCCATGAATTAGAACATGGTGCCCTTGCTGCGTTAGTGCTTTTGCGGTCTCTAAACCAATGCCATCCGTGGCACCTGTGATCAGAATTATTTTTTGCATATTCCGTCCTTCAAAAAATAGTTTGAACAACGTTATAACAAAGATTAATGACACATAGTTGCATTTGGCTCACAAGCTGAAGACTCAAATGTGAGTCTATGGGGCAAATAATGACCATTTTAACACTTGGTGGTTAACCGTTGGCGTTTAACGATTAAGTAAGACAATGGGTCAGTTTGTGACTGACCCAAATTAAGAGAAGTGACCGAGTTATTTGATGTCTTGAACGTTCATAACCAGAGTTTCCCAGTTACGTTGGTTTTCCATATCGTGCTCTAGGCCTTGCTCATCGGCAATTTGGAAGCGCTTAACCGCAGGGGTTTTGCTCGTAGCTTGATACAACCAATAAGCTTCCGCTTTGAGTGCTTCGGCTTCGTCAGCATCAAAGTCTCTTGCCCTTGAACATTCACAGTACCGAAGTCAAAAGTGACGGTAAGAATTCCATCCTCGGCTTGAGCTTTAAACGTTGTATAACCTTGATATACCATTTCCATATTCCTTCTGAGAGATTTCATTTCAGCCTATTCAGTGTGAATGCGACCTAAATTCAGGCTAGCGAGGAATGTTCGAACCAACAATTAACCATTAAACGAAACACTATTAACGAATTATTAAGAGTGTTGGCGCGTTTGATAATTTCAATTTATTCAGTGTCTTAGATGGATACTTTAACGTTGAAGGTATCTTGCTAATTCGATTGTCAACGAAATCTAAAAACTCATTCCTTGTCTGGCGCTCTTATCCTTTTCATTTAGCTTAGTATACTGCTCAACTAGGTAATTAGCCCCAAGGTACAGACAAGAGTGAACCGACTTATGCAGATGAGATCCGCGACTTTGAAAACCATTATTGAGAAAACGCTGCCACTGACGCTGGGTGTGTTTGCGATCATGATGGTGCAATTGGTCGATTCGATCTTTATTGGTCAGCTAGGGGTGAATGAGTTGGCGGTTCACGGTATCACCTTGCCATTCCAAGCGGCGTTTACCGGTGTTCAAGTGGGAATCGGTGTCGCGGCAACGTCCATTATTTCTCAAGCGGTAGGGGCAAAAGAACAACGTAAATCCACCTCAATTGCCTCACTATCTGTCGGGTTCGGTGTCTTGGTGATTGCTTTGATCTGCATAGGGCTGATTGTTTTTAGCGATTCTGTTTTTGCGTCGTTTGTGAATGATGTCTCTGACGCTCAATACCAATCCATGCTGTTGATTTTTAATGTGTACTGGCCGTTGTGGCTATTCAGTGCATTGATGGTGGCGGTGCTTTATCTGGCCACCTGCGTTTATCGAGCCAATGGCGATACCAAAACAACCGGCAGCATGTTCTTGGCTGCCAGCGTGATTAACCTGATTCTCGACCCTATTCTGATCTTTGGATTGGACATGGGTATTGCAGGGGCGGCGATCGCATCGAGCATTGGCTACGCTTTCGGCGCAATCTACATGCTAATCAAGTCTCGTGGCAAAGGTTGGTTTGGCTTCAATGGCGCGTGCCGTAAGCAAATCAAAGGCTACAGTTTTGAGTTATTCAAGACGGTAATGCCAACCACCGCGAATCAGATATTACCTGCGGTCAGCGCGTTCTTCTCAATGTTATTGATTGCGAGAATCGGAACCGATGAGATGGCTTTTTGGAGCTTACTCGCCCGTGTTGAAAGTTTTATGCTGGTGTTTTCTCTTGCTCTGACGATGTCTATCCCGCCTATGATTGGTCGTTACCTAGGGGCGCAGCAGCGATGCAAAATCCCTGAGCTATTGAATACAACAGCGAAGTTCTTATTGGTTTTCCACACCGTGATGGCAACATTGTTGGCGCTGTTTAGTGGCTGGATTATTCCTGTTATCTCGGAAGAACAAAGCATACGCAGCTGGTTTGAAGTGACCTTGTTATTTATACCGTTCAGCTATGGGCCGCTTGGGCTTTGCATGTTGGTTGCGTCGGTCTTTAATGCCTTGGGTGTGCCGCGTAAAGCTTTGAATGTCTCTTTCCTACGCTTGTTTGTTTTCTACATTCCCGCTTTATGGATCGGCTCGATAACCGGAGACATGGTCAATGCGGTTATTGCTGCGACCGTCGCCAATGTTTTAGCGGGCGCTTTTGCATGGTTTAAGCTTAATGCCTATATTAAAACTCACATTATTCCCCGTGCCGCTGCGGCCAATAAGCAGCGTGTACTCAGCGCAGGCTAGCCATTATTGATGAACATTGAACATCTAAAATTGTTTGTGCGACTCGCGTCTACCTACGCACAATATAGGTCAAGCAGGACAAGAGCTTGGGTTGTCACCTCCGGTAGCCAGTATTCATATCGGAAAACTCGAAGAGAGCCTAGGTGCTATCCGCGTCGATCACGGTGAAGCGGTAAGGGATGTATGTGTCGATGGCTTGGGCATTGCCATGTGCGCGAGTTGGATAGCATACAAGCAGCTCGCGGAAGGTTCGCTGGTTGAGGTGTTGCCGGATTACCCTTTAAAGGATGAGGCGGCTATCTGGGCGGTATACCCGAGTGCTCAGTTACTTGCACCAAAGGTGCGCGTATTTATCGATTACTTTGTTCAATATTATGGTTCACCTTCTTATTGGGATTGCGACGTAAACGGGCAAACTCAGTAATCTATCAGCTTCAACAAATTATCAGTTTTATTAAGCTCTCAGTCTCAGTAATAGAGCAAACGCAGTAGCGTTCAAGAAGCACTTATTGAGAACAAATAAGAAAGCCCCGACCAAAAGGTAGGGGCTTGTTTTATGTTCTTTATAGAACGTTTTTTCTAGCTAACTGCTGTTGTTTTTACTTAGTGTTTCCGGCGTTTAATGAGCGTGTACCGCTGAATCTTGGTATAGCTCTGCATCAACTTCTTCGCCTTTTTTTGGACGCGGTACAATCTCAAAAGAGGTGTCAGCTTCTGTCAATGAAGACAGCAGTTTGTTAAGTGATGTCTTATCACCTTTCACGCCTGCTTGTCCGTCTTCTAACAGTTTTCCAAGGCTTGTTTTCTTAAGCACGATGTCAGACACGTCAGACTTATTGATGATCAGTGTTGTATCGGCGTCTTGCAGCTCGTTCACTTGAATGTTGTTCAGGTTACCGTTAGACATCTCAACGTAGTAGAACTCTTGCACATCAGGCAGCTGAATATTCAACGTAAATGGTGTTTCTTGTGCCTTTAGCGAATCCACTTTTACGGCTAAGTAATCCAACAAGTTCTCAATAGTCATGTTAGCCAATACATCCGGAGATGCAGTTTTTGGTGCGCCCGGTTGTGTGCCAATACGAAGCTCTTGAGCGCCGGTTAGGTAGATGTTTCTCCAACCTGCACCTTCTGATTGATAACCCAATTGCTCGTACGTATCTGCCAATAAGCCACGTGCAACTTTGTTCTCTGGTTCTGCTTGAATCACCTTATTCAGTGCTGTTGCAACGAAGCGATATTCACCTTCTTGGAAGTCTTGCTGCGCTTTTTCAATCACAGCGTCGCTGCCGCCCATGTATTCAACAAACTTCACTGACTCTGGCTTGATTGGTAGTGGATTTAGGTTAGCTGGGTTCATGTCGAAGTAACCAAGATACATGTTGTACACAGCGCGGGCGTTGTGAGAGTAAGTACCGTGGTAACCGTTGGTGTGCCAAGACTGTTGAATGCTGTCTGGCATGACCTTGTAAATCTCGTCCCCGATGTCTTGTAGAACCACACCGTTATTGGCTAAGCGAAGCGTTTGGTTATGAGTAAAACCGTAAGCGTCACGCTGCATTTTTAGGTAATCAGAGATCTCTTGTTCGCCCCAGATTGGCGATGAGTGAGACGCAAACAACACCTCTGTTTCTTCACCCCAAGTGATTAACATCTCGTTGATCTTCTTAGACCATTTCAAGCCGTCACGTACTTTAGCGCCACGCAGCGTGTACAGGTTGTGCATGCCTTGGTAGGTCAGTTCGCCAGTCCAAAGTGCTTTCATGCTTGGAATATACGTCACCATTTCAGAGGCCGCTTCGGTACCTGAAGCATCCATGAATTGCATTTCTAGGCCGTCAATAACCAGAGTTTCAATCTCTTCGTTATGGTTCAGCTCGTAGTCTGGCAGTACGTAAGTAATGCTACCGGTTGATAGGCCTTTCGACAGTGCAGCATCAACAATACCGTGCTCGTGTCGGTTCAGGGTTGCACCATACTGATAAGCGGTACGACGAGACATTGCATTACCCGCCAATACGTTTTCGTCGACGATCTCTTTAGTAATGTTTTTCGAACCGTACACTTTTACATCTGGGTATGCGTCTTTGATTGCTCTTGCGCCACCAAAGTGATCAGCGTGCGAGTGAGAGTAAATCATTGCTACGACTGGCAGTTCGCCGCCATCAGGCACATTGTTTTTGAAGAATTTTAGAGATTTAGCGGCCGCTTCTTTGGTAAGAAGTACGTCATAAGCGATCCAACCGTTGTCACTACGAATGAAAGAGATAGACGCTAAATCCGCGCCTCGAACTTGGTAAACTTTACCCGGAACAACTTCATATAAGCCTTCTGCTGCTTGGTTCAATACCGCTTGGCGCCACAGTGAAGGGTTTACTGAATCTGGTGCTTGGTCTGCATTCGTCACACTTGGGTCGATAAAGTTAAAGCTATTGCGAATGATGTCGCCCGTCTCTTGGTCGAAGCTAGCAATAAGGCCCTTGTTGTTATTGTCGAAAGCGCGAGTGTCGGCAAAGTTAAGTGTTTTTGCGAACTCTTGGTTTGCCTTAGTCGTCATCTCGGTTGCGCTTTTGCCACCTTGGTCGCCAATTTCGCTGAAGTGTGCGTGGTCATGGTTAGCTGCAACTGCAGGGAATACGAGCGAGATAGCTAGGAACAGTGATGCATTTTTGAACGTGCGTGAAGTCGTCATAAGAGCCTCTTCATTTCAGAATTTTGTTTCGTTGAGGCGATTATAGGAATAAGACATATAGCAAAAAATAAAGTAAGCTTTATTTAATACATCACGAACTGTTATGTGTTGTATGCTTAAAAGTAGCAGATTGAAGCGCAAAGCTTGTCGCATACCCAATGCGAGTGCAACTAAACATGGAGAGTGACCGTGAGTGATGTTGAAAAGTTAGATCTAAATTTACTGAGCGTATTTTTGGAAGTGTATCGATTAAAGTCGATCACGCTTGCATCAGAATCGCTTGGTATGACTCAGCCTGGGGTTAGCGGGGCATTGAAGCGATTGCAATCTCAGCTTGATACCGACCTGTTTATTCGTGAAGGGCGTGGGATTATTCCGACTAACGCTGCGGTGCAATTGGCAGACCGAGTAGAGCCTGCTCTAGAAGGGATAAGCAGCGCAGTAAGCACTATAAAGACATTTGATAATCAGCAGCATCATGTGTTTCGTATCCTGGTGAATGAGATTGGATTAACCAAGCTTCAACCTCTCGTCGAGCAAGATGAGACGTTGGGCAATATCTCGATTGAATTCAATATGGTGCCGAACAACGAAGAAGAATTATTGCAAGGCTTGAGCATGCAACAAGCTGATTTAGCGATTGATATCCATTACCCGCAAGTTAACGGCTACATGAAGCAGCCGATGATTGAAGATGAGTTGGTGCTGATAGCTCGAAAGGGGCACCCGAGAATCAATGGCTCTGTGACGCAAGAGCAATATTACAACGAAAAGCATGTTACTTTTAGAATGCGTCGAACCCGTTTATACACGGCAGATTATTTTACCAAGTCGCCACTGAAACAGAGAAAAGTGAGTGCCGAGTGTGACTCGCTGATGACCATGTGTGTGCTGGTATCGGGCTCAGATTGTGTCGGCAGTACATCGCGTGATTTTGCCAATCAATTTTCCGAATCCTTCCAGCTTCAAGTCCTTGATCAGCCGTTTGAAATCTTACCGATGCAGCAATACATGATTTGGCATAAAAGAACCGATTTGAACCCTGCTCATCAGTGGCTGAGAAACAAGATTCAGCAATATATGGCTGATTAACGAGCCGCTCTTGCTGCTCGTTTCTGTTTGGCGCTCTCTATCATCTTAGAAGGCGTCATTCCTGTCACCAACATGGTGCCGGTGATAACCAGAATTGAACCAACAATCGTATTGATGCCAATTGCTTCATCTAAGAATAAGTTACCCCATAGAATACCAAATACCGGAATGATGAAGGTCACGGACAGGGCTGAAGGTGCGCCGAGTTCAGAGACGAGATTGAAGTAAAGTAGATACGCTAACCCAGTACATACCGCGCCTAATAAGACAACCGATGTAGTGATCGTAACGTCGGGTGTTTCTCTCATCGGAATAAAGAATACAAACGGCAAAACCAGCAATACCGCAGCCCACATGCTGCCATGAGCATTGTTGAATGCCTCAACTTTAGGGGCTTGTTTGGTATAGTTTGACGCTATTCCGTAGCTAAAGGCCGCCATCACTGCTGCAAAGATAGGAAGCATAGCCTCACGGCCAATGTTCATCGCATCCCAACCGACTAACACGCCAACTCCTGTTACCCCAATCCCAAGTCCCAATAGAACTTTCGCCTCGAGTGCTGTTTTGGTCCATATTGCACCAATGATTGCTGCCCATATTGGCGCGGTAGAGTTCAAGATGGCGAGTGTCGAGGCGTTAAGTGTCTGCGCGGCATAAGCGAAAAGCAAAAAAGGAAGTGTGGTGTTAAACAGGCCGAGAATGAAGAAGTGTTTTGCGTGATCATGAAAAGAGAGCTTCTTTTTTAAATAGAAAGAAACTAAAAGCAGAGTAAGTGCTGCAAACAGAACTCGCGCTTCAATTAAGACTGCGGGCCCTAATGGATTGGCGGCCATTCTCATGAAAAGAAACGAGCCTCCCCATATAGCCGCAAGTAGTATCAGTTTTAAAAAGCTCACAGTTTGAATCTCAGATTGTGTAAAACCTGACTATGGAGGAAAGATAACTATTACACAAACATAGATGCCAATACTGTGCAGTTATGGACATAAAATCGAGCCCGTTAATCAGGAACAATTTCGATGAATTTCGTTCTGTTTATTGTTCCTTATTTGATGAGTAATCTAGCGTTAGACATCAAACTTAGGCAAACAAAATGAAGATTGAACACATCGCAATTTGGACCAAACAACTCGAAGTACTGAAGCGATTTTATGAAGATTATTTCGGCGCGACATTGAACTCAAAATATCACAACCCAACTAAAGGGTTTTCTTCATACTTCCTCTCGTTTGATACGGGAAGTCGTTTAGAGATTATGGAAATGGACTCTGTCCCTGAATCGAAAGACGACATCTATGACCAGTTCACAGGCTTCATTCACATGGCGATATCATTAGGTTCGGAACAGGCGGTCGATCAACTGACTCAACACTTGGTCGAAGACGGCTATGAGCGCTTAGATGGCCCAAGAAGAACAGGCGATGGCTATTATGAGAGCTGTGTACTCGATCCGGATGGTAATCGTTTGGAACTTACCGTTTAATGTAGAGACTTAATTGAGTTACTCATCTACTAACGGAACTGAGGTATGACAATGATGAAGCTTGCTGTGACTTTCCTTTTTAGTCTTGGGCTTATGGGATGTGCTACCTCAGAACCGGTGTATGAGCAGGAGGCGGACTCAAAGCCTGAACCATCCCAACCCATAGGTTACCTTGGCTTCAAAGCCCATCAAGAGTGGGCCATTCAATTTAACGATTGCACGGTCTACGATTTAACAGGCGCACAACCCTACCAGTGGTTTGATCGCACTTCAGCCTCTGTGAGCTGTTATACGTTTAAGCCAAACGATGCCATCGAGCCTTTATCTGTCTATGCCGACGCAAACTTCGACAGCAATAAGCTAGCCCCGATTAACCTATTTCAAGAGCTGCAGGTATCAGAGTCTGGCTGGGGCAAGTTTCCTGCCGTCTATGAGACCAACGGTACCAATTGGCTGAAAGTCAAAGAGGGTTGGATTCACCTCACACTAGCCGATCAGACACTCGTTCAGTTCTACCCTGGCACTCAAGACCAATCTGGCAAATCACTGCATGATCAGTATTTTGAACAGCATTGATCGTAATGCTGACTGTTGATTAGTCTTTAGATCGATCAAAAAAGATCTTTTAACTGTTGCTGAAACCGGTTTCAATCTGTATCTTTGCTTTTATTGAAATCGATTTCAGAGTTGTAATTGCAGCTCAAATTCTGATCTTTTTCACGAATAACTTGTAGTGAGTAATGGTATGAACAACGAATTTTCGAACGATTTTTTATGGGGCGGTGCAGTAGCAGCGCATCAACTAGAAGGCGGCTGGGATGCGAATGGTAAAGGTGTCAGTGTTGTTGATGTATTAACAGCGGGCGCTCATGGTGTACAACGTCGAATCACCGATGGCGTGATTGATGGCGAAAACTATCCTAACCAAGTCGCAGTGGATTTCTACCATCGCTACAAAGAAGACATTAAGTTATTCGCTGAGATGGGCTTTAAGTGTTTCCGTACCAGTATCGCGTGGACGCGTATCTTCCCAAATGGCGATGAAGCTGAACCGTGTGAAGCGGGTTTAGCGTTTTACGATGATCTGTTTGACGAGCTGTTGAAATACGACATTCAGCCTGTGGTAACACTGAGCCACTTTGAAATGCCTTACCATCTAGCTAAGGAATATGGCGGCTGGATGAACCGCAAAGTGATCGACTTCTTCGTTAAGTATTCAACTGCAGTGATGGAACGATACCAACACAAAGTGAAATACTGGATGACGTTTAACGAGATCAACAACCAGATGAACACCTCGGCAGATATTTTCGGTTGGTTATGCTCAGGCGTGAAGTTTCCACAATGCGAAAAGCCGCAAGAGGCGATGTATCAAGCGGTTCACCATCAGTTTGTTGCAAGTGCTTTGGTGGTTAAGAAAGGTCACGAGATCAATCCAGATCTTCAAATCGGCGCAATGTGTGCGATGGTGCCTTTCTATCCACGTTCTTCTAAACCGGAAGACATTATGGTGGCACAACAAGCGATGCGTGACCGTTACTTCTTCTCAGATGTGATGGTTCGCGGTCATTACCCAAATTACGCTACGCGTGACTGGGCAATCAAAGGCTTCAACATTGAGATGCAGCCTGAAGATGAGCAGATCCTAAAAGAAGGTAAGGCTGATTACTTAGGCTTTAGCTACTACATGTCGAATACCTTGGATTCTTCTTCTCACCAATCTACAGAAGAAGCGATGGACGGCGGTCATGAAAATTCGGTCGATAACCCGTTTATCCAGTCTAGCGATTGGGGCTGGCCAATTGATCCGACGGGTTTGCGTTTCTGTTTAGCGTCTCTGTATGAACGTTATGAAGTGCCATTGTTCATCGTTGAGAACGGTTTTGGCGCGGTTGATACCATTGAAGAAGATGGCAGCATTAATGACGATTACCGCATTGCTTACCTTGGCGACCACATCAAAGAGATGAAAAAAGCTGTTTCGATTGATGGTGTTGATTTGATGGGCTATACCCCTTGGGGCTGTATCGATTTAGTTTCGTTCACCACGGGCGAGATGAAAAAACGCTACGGATTCATTTACGTAGATAAGCACAACGATCAATCTGGCTCACTAGAACGCAAGCGCAAGAAGTCTTTCGAGTGGTATAAAGGTGTGATTGCATCTAACGGTGCCACTATTTAGAATGCATTCCCCAGCGCAGTTATGTGAACTGTGAGCTGTCATTTTGCAATGAATTAGTCGGCCTATGTCGGCTAATTTTTTATAAAGGAAAAGAAGCGAATGGTAACCATGCTTGATGTCGCAAACCGCGCAGGCGTATCTAAATCGACCGTTTCTCGTGTCTTAAATGGCAAGAACATCGTGCGCCCAGATGTGGTGAAAAAGGTATTTGATGCGATTCAAGAAACAGGTTATCGACCGAACTTGTTGGCTCAGCAATTGGCGACCAAGAAGACCAATTTCATCGGCTTTGTAATTACCAATGAGTTGTTCAATGGCCCTTACTTCTCTTCCTTGATGTATCACGCGGCTTCTTATAGCGAAAAGTCGAATCACCAATTGGTGATCACCGATGGCAAACACAGCGCTGAAGACGAAAGAAAGGCGATCAATTTCCTGCTGGATATGAAGTGCGCGGGCATCATCATCTATCCGCAATGTTTAACCGAAAGCGAGATAGCTCAGATCATCGAAAGCACTGACACTCCGATTCTGGTACTCAACCGAGAAATGCCGTCGAAGCCCAATCATGCTATTACCACCGACCATTATCAGAGCGCTTGTTTGATGGTTGAACACATCATCGAGCAGGGTCATACCGATATTGCAGTGATTCGTGGTAAAGCCGGTTCTTCGACCGATGAGCTGCGTTACCAAGCCTATCAAGATGTGTTAACTAAACATGGTGTTGCATTGGATGAGTCCAACGTTGTTCAAGGTGATTGGACGATGGAGAGCGGTTATCACGCGGCTCAGGCTTTGGCAAAAAGCAGAACCACATTCACTGCTATCTTGTCTGAAAACGATGATATGGCGATTGGTGCGATTAAGGCGTTAACCGAACTTGGGTACTCATTGCCTCAAGATGTTTCGATCGTCGGCTTTGATAACAGCAAAGTGGGGGCGTTTTTAACGCCAAGCTTAACGTCTGTGAGTGTGCCATTAGAGCAAATGACGCAAAAGGCGATCCTGCAAATTGTCGGTGAAACAGAGCAAGCGACCACCATCAATACCACTGGTAGTTTGGTGTTACGTGATTCGATAGCGAAGCTAAATTAGCACTGTTCGAATTTCATATTTTACCTACAAAAAGTGACGAGCTGCGTATCTCTTAAACCAAGCTCAAACACTCCTTATTCACTGTTATTTAGATGTGCGATATTGCGTTTTTGGTCGATGAATTGACCACCATTAGTTAAGTAATGTGAAGCTAGATAAGTAATATGAAAATAGCTAATTGATGTGAGAACAGGTAAGTAACGTGAAAACAGAAAAACAAAAAATGCTAGCAGGTGAACCTTATCAGGCTTGGGATAAAGAGCTTTATGCAGCTCGTATCGAATGTCGCAAGGTGCTTCAAAAACTCAATAACAGTATTCCTGACACACCCGAATGGGAAGCAGCAACGCAAGAGCTGATTCCGGGCTGTGAAAATGCGCATTTAGAACCTCCATTTCGTTGTGACTACGGCTCGAACATCAAGCTAGGCAAGAACTTCTACGCTAACTTTAACTGCGTGATTTTGGATGTGGCTGAAGTGACTATTGGCGACAATGTGCTGCTTGGTCCGAACGTTCAAATCCTGACTGCAGGTCACCCACTCGATGTGAAAGGCCGTGTAGAAGAAGGCGTTGAGTTTGGCACACCGATTAATGTTGGCAACAATGTTTGGCTTGGCGGTGGTGTAATTATCTGCCCCGGTGTCACCATTGGCGAAAACAGCGTGATTGGCGCGGGCAGTGTCGTAACCAAAGACATCCCAGCCAATGTGGTTGCAGTCGGTAATCCATGTAAAGTGCTGAAAGCGATCGATAACGAGTAATAATCAGATTGAATTGATAAAGCCCGAACCTAGGTTCGGGCTTTGTTTTTTCTATTCTTGCTAGATGCTAGATGCTAGATGGAACAGCTTGTTGTGCTTGCTTCTTATCTAACGCACCACTGAATCGAGTCAGAACAAGAGCGATCAAAACGATCACAGCACCTACCCAAGGGGTGTTCATTAATCCAGATTTCGCGACAATCAAACCACCGCCCCATGAGCCTAATGCAATACCGACGTTGAAGGCTGCAATGTTCAATCCAGAAGCGACATCGACGGCGTCTGGTGTGTATTTCTCAGCCAGTTTCACAACATACACTTGTAGTCCTGGAACGTTACCGAATGCGAATGCACCCCAAACCAAAATGGTAGCAACAGCTGCGTAAGGGTTTACTGCGGTAAAGTTGAATACCACCAGTACTGCGGCTAAACCAGAGAAGATAACGGTCAGTGCTTTAATTGGGCCCATCTTGTCGGCCATTTTTCCGCCCCAGATGTTACCGACCGCCACTGACACACCGTAAACCAACATGATTAAGCTGATTGAGCTCGAATCAAATCCTGATACATTTTCCAGTATTGGAGCAAGGAACGTAAACGCTGTGAATGTGCCGCCATAACCTAGTGCTGTGATAGCGTAAACCAACAGTAAGCGTGGTTGAGTTAGAACCTTTAGTTGTGCCGAAATCTTCGCCGCTGGTGGTTGCTTAAGGTTGCTTGGAACCAAGATAGCGCTACCGATAAGAGCAATAAGACCAAGCAGAGCCACTATCAAGAAGGTCGCTTGCCAGCCAAAGGTTTGCCCGATATAAGTGCCCAGTGGTACGCCGGTTACCAATGCAACCGTTAAACCTGTAAACATGATCGCAATGGCACTGGCTGCTTTATCTTTTGAAACCAAACCTGTCGCGATGGTCGATCCAATCGAGAAGAACACGCCATGGGCAAGGCCAGTCAAAATTCGTGCGGCGATCAGCGTGTTATAACCCGGAGCTTGCCACGCCAATAAGTTACCAATGACAAACAATGCCATCACGGTCAGCAACACCGCCTTACGATTCCATTTGCCGGTTAATGCCGTTATTACTGGTGCGCCAATGGCAACGCCAAGCGCGTATAAACTGACTAATAGGCCTGCCGATGGCAGAGATACATTCAAGTCGCTCGCCATGGTAGGAATCAAGCCTACGATGACAAATTCTGTGGTTCCGATGGCAAAGGCGCTGAGCGTCAATGCAAGTAATGCTAATGGCATAATCATCTCTCTTACTGTTCTTTGTTAAATACCGAGCGCGATAAAATGGGGCAGCTTGTGACTGCAATAGGAGCGCTTCGTTTGATGGCGAGGATTATCTAGCAAAATATATTTGTGAAAAATGCCATCATTAACAAATAACCTTTGTGTTATTTGCAATAATTGGAGAGTTAACCGATTATTGGATTAAGCTGATGAGATCGCAAAGACTCAGATGATTTGAGCTGTGATGAGCACAAGCGAGATGACATTAAACAAAATGAAGATAGCGAAGGAGCCTCATGTTAACCCGTTCAGATGATTTAGAAATGGTACTCACCGTTGTCGATGCTGGTGGTTTTTCTGCGGCGGCAGAGGCGCTGGATGTGCAGGTCGCCAAGGTGTCTCGTTCGGTGAGTAAGGTTGAGTCGCAACTCGGCGTCTCAATATTCAACCGAACAACGAGACGCGTGGAATTGACGGAGGAAGGGCGGCAGTTTGTCGATTCAGTCAGGGTGGGATTACAGATGATTCAGAGCGCGGAAGAAGAAATCGTGTCGCGCGGAGAGTTGCCAAAAGGTCGTTTAAGAGTCGATGCCGCCAGTCCATTCGTATTCCATCAGCTAGTGCCGTTGGTGCAGTCATTCAAAGAGGCTTACCCAGACATTGAGTTGGAACTCACTTCCAACGAAGGCTTCGTTGATCTTCTCGAAAAGAGAACTGATGTTGCGATTCGAATCGGTAAGTTGTCCGATTCAACACTGCACGCTCGCCCGTTAGGAAAAAGTTTACTCCATATTGTGGCGTCACCTGATTATCTCGCTAAGCGTGGGCTGCCCACCAAACCTGAAGATTTGAGTTCGCATCAAATTGTGGGGTTTGCGGGTAACAAAGTGCTTAACCATTGGCCTTTACCAAACCAAAGTGATGTCGCGCCTACTGTGACAGCCAGTAATGGTGAAACCGTGCGTCAACTAGTCTTAGCTGGAAATGGGATTGCTTGTTTATCGGGGTTTATGGTGCAGGAAGATATGGCTGCGGGTCGCCTAATCCCTATTCTGGAACAAGACAAACTTGCCAACACAGACCGAGAGCGAGTGAATGCGGTTTACTACAAGTCGTCATCGGTCTCTAAACGTATCTCGGCGTTTATCGACTTTATTCAGCCCCGTTTGAGCTTGTAGGGAAGGCTTGTGTAGGGACGATAAACGTTATGTAGCGTGAACAATGTTTTCGGTGTTGATCCTTACATGCCCCTTAGATGAACAACAGCTTTAGCGCTTACGTAAGTAATGCGTTTGCACAATCTCATATAAGTAAGTCGACACGCCTGTTAGTGTGAAATCAAGCGGTGAAACTAGATCTCCAAACAATGGTGAAGCATCACCCAGACCGAATAGAGCTCACCATTGACATGGTCGAAAAGCCGCTGAGTTTATACTGTTTGGCACTCACCCAACTTAAGTGATTTGTGGGCCAATTTACCGACCTTTAAATTTATACTGGATAATTACCTATAAATTTCAGGCTTTAGCAGTAATAATCAATGAATAGATCGGAATAGCTTGTTCATTGAAAAGCTGTACGGAAAGTTTCTAAAGACGCATCGTGAAAAGGAAGTCAGATACATGCCTGTGCTCCAACGCATCAGTTTAACGTTAATCTTAATCGCCGTTTTAGGTGGGTGTTCTTCACTTCCTGAAGGCATCGATCATCCAACAGAACCGCCAACCTCTCCTGCACCTAGTTCTTTATCGGTTCTAACCAATGAATTTCAGCCTGAAGCTTTAGAGCAAGGCACCACCGCGGTTCGTCTGCAAGAGTCTGGTTGGGATGCTTTGGCACAGCGATTAGCACTGGTCGAAAGTGCCGAGCACACCATCGACATTCAATACTACATCTGGAACTCTGACGAATCGGGCAGCTATCTCGCTAGCCGTTTGTTAGCCGCGGCTGAGCGTGGTGTGAAGGTGCGCGTAATGTTGGATGATATCAACCTCAACGAACGTGAAGGTTTGCTGTCGGCACTGGATGCGCACCCGAACGTCGAGATTCGTATCTTCAATCCAACGCCAACACGCCGTGGCTTCAGTAAATGGCTGAGCTTTGTCGGTGACTTTTCTCGCTTAAATCGCCGTATGCACAATAAGTCGTTTACCGTAGATGGTACTTTGTCTGTGGTGGGTGGCCGTAATATCGGTGATGAATACTTCGACCTATCTGATGAAATCAATTTCCGAGACCGCGATGTATTAGTCATGGGCTCGGTAGTTAACACCATCCAAACCAGTTTTGTTGAATACTGGAACAGCCGTTGGTCTTACCCTGTCGATATGCTGGATGATGACGAACAACCTGATCTCTCGAAGATAGATAATATTGTCGTTCCGCATTATCAAAATTATCCTGAATTACCATTAGATCGTAAGGCTGTTGATAGTTTACTGAAAGAGGTGGTTGGTGAGATGACTTGGGTGAATGCGCGTTTTGTTTACGATCAACCCGTCCCTGATGACTCCGATAATACTGATGAACCAAAAGCGACCGCGATTCTTCTAGGGAAATTAGCGAGCGAGTCGAAACAAGAGATCTTGTTGGAATCGGCTTACCTTGTATTCGATGATGGTCAGCTTGAAGCGTGGCAAGTGTTGAACAATAAGGGCGTTGAGATTAAAGCGCTAACTAATTCTATGGCGTCTAATGATCTGGTGACTAATCATTCCGCTTATGCGGGCAGACGTTACGACATGTTGGATCATGGCATCGACCTGTTTGAGCTAAAACCAGAATCTAAGTTGTGTGAAGCATCGACTCAGGACTTGTCGAAATGTGCACCTGAGACGGCCTATGGCTTGCACGCTAAATCAGTCGTATTCGACCGCAGCATCGCGAGCATCGGCTCATTTAACTTCAACTTGCGTTCTACCTACTTGAACACGGAATCGGTTTTGATCATCGAGAATAAAGAGATTGCTGAAACATTAGCAGAAACCATTGAGCAAGCAATGAGCGAAGAAAACAGCTGGCGATTAGAGCTTGAAGACGGTGATGTGTATTGGTATTCAGGCGATCAAAGCTGGGACAGCGAACCAGAAACGGGTAAGTGGGAACGAATGCAGTCAGGCTTTTTGCAATTGCTACCGATTGAGAAATATCTGTAAGCTAGCCGCCTCCGGATAAATAAAAATGTCAGCGTATATTACGCTGACATTTTTGTTTGTACTGCTGTTTGCTGCTAGCTCTAATCGCTTAACGGCTTAACGGCTTAACGGCTTAACGGCTTAACGGCTTAACGCTTGGTCAGCTGCTTGCTGTTTAAGTAAGGCAGGATATGTGGGCGAGATTCACCAGAGAGTTTCTGTGTGATCTGCTGTGACCAACTGCTCTGTTTTTGGTTGCTTGAACGGCTTGCGTAGTAGCTTTGCATCGAATCATCGTAGCTGGCAATGTCATCTAGGCTCAGCGGTTGGTATTGGTTTTCGTGCATCACCACGTGAGCTGGAAGGCGAGGCTTGACCTCTGGTTGCTGTGCCGGATGACCTAAGCACATCCCAAACAACACGGCGGTATGTTGTGGTAGTTCTAACAGTTCATCGACTTGTTGTGCGCTGTTACGCAGCCCGCCAATGTACACGCCACCTAAACCTAGAGACTCAGCAGCCAACATGCAGTTTTGCGCCATGATGCCAGAATCGACAGCGCCAATCAGGGTCAGTTCAGTAAAGTCGGTTTTCACTTCAGGGTTGATTTGAGCGTGGCGTTGATAGTCGATACAGAACACCAAAAACTCAGCCGCGTTCTCCACGTAAGCTTGATTGCCTGCGTATTCGGCTAGCAGTTTACGCTTCTCTTTGTTTGTCACTCTCACGATAGAAACAGCCTGCAGTAAGCTCGATGACGAAGCCGCGAGACCAGCCTGAATAATCACATCAAGTTGTGCTTTTTCAATCGGTTGATTTGTATATTGACGAATGGAGCGGTGCCCCAGAATAGTTTCAATCGTGCTGTTCATAACTCTCAGACAGTCCTTGTGATGATGGCGTAGAGAATCACAATAACGACAATTACCATGAGCGTAAAGGGCATTAGAGCCTTTCTGGTTGACATATTTCAGCAGCGTCAGCCCAGTTTTTGAGATTCTATTTATAATCGATTAATGCCAGCTGCTATGCCGCTGGCATTTTATTATTGAGTGAAACTTGCTTCGAAATAGGCACCAAATGCTCAGAACTGTCGGATAAAATAGGGCATACTGGATTCAATATATAAACCCAAGAAAGTAACCACGCGCATGAATCCAATCTGCCTCAACGACCCTTTTTTTCTTCCTAATGGCCAAGTGATCAAAAATCGCCTGTTCAAATCGGCAATGAGTGAACAGCTAGGTGATAAACATCATAACCCTAAGCAAGGTTTAGTCACGCTTTACCAGCGTTGGGCTCAAGGAGGAATTGGTCTATCCATGACGGGTAACGTGATGGTCGATAGAGGTGCGCTTGGTGAACCTAAAAACGTGGTGTTGGATGAGCACAGTGATTTAAGCGTATTTCGTGAGTGGGCGAGTGCCGGAACACAGAATGGTTCGCAGATATGGATGCAGCTGAATCACCCAGGTAAGCAAATTCCTAAATTCTTATGTGATAGCCCGGTTGCTCCTTCGGCTATCTCTTTAGAGCGTGGATTAGAAAAAGGCTTTAATACGCCACGAGCTCTGACTGAGAAGGAAATAATCGCAATCATTGATAAATTCGCGCTGAGTGCAAAGCTTGCAAAACAAGCGGGTTTTACTGGTGTACAGATTCACGGTGCTCATGGTTATCTTGTCAGTCAGTTTTTGTCTTCTAGACACAATCAACGCCAAGACAAATGGGGTGGGTCACTCGAAAACAGACTTCGTTTCGTGCTTGAGGTTTATCGCGCGATTCGAAAAGAGGTTGGTGAAGATTTCCCTGTCGGAATTAAGCTCAACAGCGCCGACTTCATGAAAGGTGGCTTCACTGAAGAAGAGTCGATGCAGGTTGTGCAAACACTGAGTGATAACGGTATCGACCTGATTGAGATCTCTGGCGGCACCTATGAAAGTCCATCAATGATGGGTTCAAAGAGCAAAGCTGAATCAATCAAGTCCAGCACAGTAAAACGTGAAGCGTATTTTATGGATTACATGGTTAAGGCGAGAAAACTCGTGAGTACACCGCTGGTGGTCACGGGTGGTTTTCGAACCGCGCAAGCAATGAATGAAGCATTAAACACCTCGGCGACCGATTTTATTGGTATTGCGCGAACAATGGCGGTTGATCCTGATTTCCCTAACAAGTTAATTGAAAACCCTAGCCACGGCATGCCACTAACGGTGCCAACCACAGGAAAACCCGCATTAGACAAGGTGGCGATGGTCGGGCTGGTTTGGTATGAACATCAGATGTGGCGCATTGCCTCTGGCAAGAAAGCCGACCCAAAACTAAGCGCACTCGGTGTGGTGGTAAAAACAATTCTCAGCGCTGGCTGGCACGCTTTCAAAAAGCGCAGAGTGTAAGCAGTCATGGATTGATAAAGCAGAACTTTGAGGAATTGAAGTTCTGCTTTTTTGTTTGTCTCCTTTTAAGTTCTCGATAAATACATCGCAGAGCACCCTCAGCCAGCTTAGCTGTGGTACTAATCTAATACCAACATGAGCATTGGTTATGGTGTTCATAAGTGGCAAATCAGAGTAGACCAACTAGGATGAATTGAATTAAACCCTACAATTAATTCAACAACATGGTAGTTGCTATGAAGAAAATAACCCTCTTATCTGTCGCGATCTTATCCAGTCTCTCTTTCTCATCTTTTGCTAAAGATTGTGATCCCAACTTGCTGCCTTCTTGGAAGGACAGCGAGAGCAAATCCGCTATCGTCGACTTTGTTGGGCAAGCCACTAAAGCTGAGTCTGATACGTTCGTGGCAATTGAAGATCGCATTGCCGTGTTCGATAACGACGGTACGCTTTGGTCGGAAAAGCCTTATTACTTCCAATTAGCCTTTGCACTAGATCGTGTAAAAGAGATGGCGCCTGATCACCCTGAATGGAAAACCGAAGCACCGTTTAAGTTTGTACTCGAAGGTGATATTGAGAGCGTTCTGGGCAGCGGTGAAGAAGGGCTATTGAAAATCATCATGGCGACACATTCTGGTATGACTGTTGAGCAATACCAGCAAGACGTTGAGCAATGGCTGACGGTAACAAAAGATAAACGCTTCAACAAAGCCTACACAGACCTTACTTATCAGCCAATGAAAGAGATGCTGACTTACCTGCAAGAGCATGACTTTAAGACTTATATTGTGTCGGGCGGAGGCGTTGATTTCATGAGAGCGTGGGCTCCACAAGCTTATAATATTCCTACAGAGCAAATCATCGGTAGCGCGCTTAAATACAACTACAGCTACAACGATGGTAAGCCAACCGTTACTAAAGACTCGTCCATTTTGACCATTGATGACAAAGCCGGAAAGGTCACTAACATTCAGCATATTATCGGCAAGAAACCTATTCTAGCGGTCGGCAACTCAGACGGTGACCAAGCGATGATGCAATGGGCTACGAGCCAACCCAACTCAATGGCGATGATTGTTCATCACACTGATGCTGAGCGCGAGTGGCAGTACGATCGTGAGTCTCACGTTGGCAAGCTTGATAAAGCGCTAGATGAGGCGAATTCCAGAGAGGATTGGACACTGATCGACATGAAATTAGATTGGTGTGAGGTGTACTAACGCCAAGTATACCCTTGGTCAAAACTTCAAAGGCTCGGATTTTAAATTCGAGCCTTTTTTGTGAGCGGAGGTTTTGGGAATGAACGGTTTGAAAGCAATCGTTTGAAAGGAATAAGGTGTTATGGGTTCGCTTTAAGCAAGAACGTACTATAAATTTTCAATGCATGACGGTTTAATCGAGTTAGTCGGAAATTAAAGGAATAGCAAAATGAAAACGATCGGTTTGCTCGGCGGTATGAGTTGGGAGTCGACAGTGAGCTACTACAAATCCATCAACGAGGGCGTTAAAGCCACACTCGGCGGGCTCAATTCTGCAAAGGTTTGTATGTACAGCGTGAACTTCGATGAGATAGAAAAGCTTCAACATCAAGGTCGCTGGGCTGAGACGGCGGATATCTTATCGGACGCGGCTTTATCGGTAGAGAAAGCCGGAGCGGACTTCATCCTGATCTGTACCAATACCATGCATAAGATCGTTCCTGAGATCGAAGAGAAGGTCACGATTCCTATCTTGCACATCGCTGATACCACAGCGCAGAAGTTGCTTGAACAGGGTGTAAAGAAAGTTGGATTACTCGGTACCGCTTTCACCATGGAACAAGATTTCTATAAAGGCCGTCTGACTAACAAATTCGGTATCGATGTGGTGATTCCTGATGAGAGTGACCGAGAGAAAGTCCACAACATCATTTATCAAGAGCTGTGTCGAGGCCAAGTAAAAGAAGAATCTCGAGATGTATACCGTCAAATCATTGAGAAGCTAGGCCAACAAGGTGCAGAAGCGGCTGTACGTTTGGCGACGAGTGACTAACTTCTAGTTCTTATTCTTAGTTCCATAGCTGTCCTATTTTCGCTCTTGTACGATTTTCATTCGTTGAAGTGAAAGTTTTTTGTACAAAAGCAGGTCGTTAGTTAAAGAAGCGATGCTTTGTTCATTAACCAAGGCCTTATCGGTAGGTAAGGTTTTAGTTAATGACTGAGGTATCCGCGCTTTTAAGCACTATGCTTTAGTCATGACCGAAAGAGGATTTATTATGAAATGGCTTATCTTATCTGTAACGCTGTTATTCGTGGCAGGATGCCAATCGACGGGGTCTCAAGAAGCACAAGTCGGTGACGACATGAATCGAGTTCATACCCAAGGGTGCAGCAGCTAATCTTCTTTTGTGGAAACACATTTTCAGCTGCTCCGGTAGAGAGTTACCCCTACAAAGCCTTGTGTTGTCACAAGGCTTTTATTTTATATAAAATCTAAAAAATGATTCGACTATATCGCGAATTATCAATGAATACTGGTGTTGATAAACTCTGTTTTATTAAAGCACGCTCTCGTGCTTATAGACCGGAGAAACCAATATGAATTACGAGGGAAAAGTATATCGTCCATGGACAGAGGCGAAGAGCATTCTGATTCAAACCACTTTAGGTTGCAGTATCAACACGTGCACGTTCTGTAATATGTTCAGCGATAAACGATTCAAGGTTTGTGATATTGAGGATGTGTTTAAAGATATCGAAGAAGCTCGCCTGATTTATCCTTATGTTGAATCAATTTTCCTTATCGATGGCAACGTGATGGCCGCCAGCACGGATTATCTCCTTAAGATTTTGGATAAGCTTCGTCATACCTTTCCAGAAAGCAGAAAAGTATCGCTCTATAGTGGTTTGAACGATTTCCGTCGTAAAAGCTTGAGCGAACTTAAAGAGCTTAAAAGTGCCGGTCTCACTATGGCTTATGCGGGGTTGGAGTCAGGCGATGCGGTTGTACTCGACAACATCAAAAAGCGCATGACACCAGAACAAGCGATCGAAGGCATGGAATTAGCCAAAGAAGCCGGCATTGAAACCTTACTTTCGTTTATCTTCGGCCTTGGCGGTCGTGATCGATCAAGTGAACATATTGTCGAGACCACAAGATTACTGAATATCATGAAGCTTGAGCAGATAGCGCCAATGGCGTTAGCGATTCAGCCAGGAACCGTGATGGAACAAGAAGTAAAAGATGGCAAGTTCGTTATGCCGACGCAACTTCAGATCTTAGAAGAAGAAAAGTATCTGCTTGAGAATCTAAACATCGACACTTTCTATTGGGGCGACCATGGTAATAACATCGTGACTCAGAAAGGTTTCCTGCTTGATTCAAGAGAGCAATTTTTGGCTAAGGTGAACCATGCGATAGCATCAAACCCAATGGCTAAAGACAGTGTTATTCAGACGTTTGCTTGGTAGCGTTTAGTTAAAAACGATACTTGCAGGCTAAGTAAAAATCGAAAGAAGTATTGTTTTCGAGGCGGGATAATCGCCATAAACCTACTTCCGTTACTGAGACAATTCAAAATCAGCAAAGCCATTTTCTTGGTGGATGTTGTAAATTTGTGAATCTGAATTGTCTATATTCTATGCTGTGTACTGGATCTCATTTGTTATTTGACTCCCTTGCTAAGGTTAATAATGAATGCGTAATACCAATCACTTTACTCAACTTAAGAGGTTTCTATGCTAGGTGAAAATCATTCTCTTGTTCACGAATTTCCTGAAATGAAAGATAAAATTGCTGAGCTTGTTAAAACTGACGATGGCTTTGCAGCAGACATGAAGACGTACGACAACCTTGATAAAGAGATTCGTAAGCTTGAGCTGAAAGATTCACCCATTGATGACGGCTCGATGCACCAACTGAAACATGATCGTTCTGTACTGAAAGATGCACTGCATGCACGTTTAACTGGCTAGTGAGCTAGTAATTTTGCTGATTAGCTAAATGGCGAATTGCAGACTTAGACAAAAAAACTCCTTCGGGAGTTTTTTTCGTTTTGGCACAATAACATCTTCACAATTCAACTGAGTTAATACGTTGTATTGTTATGTGAATGACGCATAATGAGGGTTACTGGTACACGATTTTTAAGATTTTATTGGTAATCTCATGAATATTGAACACCTCAAATTGTTTGTTCGTTTAGCTTCCACACATAACATCAGCATGGCTGGGCAAGAGCTTGGTTTGTCTCCTGCTGTTGCAAGCTCGCACATCAGTAAACTGGAAGACAATTTAGGCGTTCGCTTGGTCCACAGAACCACTCGTAAGGTCTCTTTAACCGAAGAGGGGGAAGCATTCTTACCTCATGCTGAAGAAGTGTTATCGAGCGTGGATGCTGCCAAATCGGCGGTCGGTGTGGGTTGTGATTCTCCAACCGGAACGCTGAGAGTTACCGCATCTGCGTCTTTTGGACGTTTGCATCTTGTTCCTGCTTTACCTGGATTCTTAGAACGCTACCCTGGGTTAAAAGTCGATCTCAGGCTATCAGACTCGATGGTGGATGTTGTTGAGGGTGGCTTTGATATCGCGATTCGTATCTCGGAGCTGAAAGACTCGACACTGATTGCCCGAAAATTGGCGACAGACAAACGTATTGTGTGTGCATCGCCTGATTACTTAATCAAATATGGTAAGCCAGCTACACCTCGAGATCTTAATGATCATCAGTGTATTAGCTTAATTGGTTTAGAAAACTGGACCTTCAATACTGAAAGCGGGCCTAAGACGATTAAGGCATCTGGGTCGTTCAGGGCAGATAACGGGGAAGCACTGCGTGACGCAGCCTCAGGTGGTATGGGGATCACGGTGACATCGAATTGGTGTGCCTATGAACAACTGAAAAGCGGTCAGCTGGTTCAAATATTAGAAGATTACCCATTAACATCAGAGCCTGCAATTTGGGCTGTGTACCCAAGTACAAGGTTACTTGCACCAAAGGTGAGAGCCT
The DNA here is from genome assembly GCF_041467155.1 of Vibrio sp. 10N.247.310.23. NCBI lineage: Bacteria > Pseudomonadati > Pseudomonadota > Gammaproteobacteria > Vibrionales > Vibrionaceae > Vibrio > Vibrio sp. 10N.247.310.23. Next base: position 39,104 of record NZ_JBFSTZ010000021.1, read on the forward strand.
TCATTGACTACTTCTCTGAATATTATGGTAATCCGCCGTATTGGGAGAAAACATAGAGACAAACGTTATTAAAGCGCTGACATGGTGAGCGTTTTTAAATGTGTTGTTTCGTTGAGATAAAGAATAGCAACCTTTTGTGAAGTTGATAATCAACCGGATTAATAAAACACTATTTAGTTTTTGTTGAAAATAGAGGTGTGAATAAAGTCTCAGGCTGAGCGGAATAGTAGACAATAAAAAAGCTTAGCGTGGGGAGCGCTAAGCTTTGTCATTATTTATATTCAGGAGCGGATGGTTTTGCTAGAAGAACTAACCGACTTGAGAAAAGTTCACCACAGTGCTTTCAAGATTCTCTTTTAAGTAGCTAGAAACTGCATGCTGCTCTGTTTCACTTAAGTACAGGCCAAGCTTGGTTCTGCGCCACAAGATGTCTTCGTCAGTCATCGCCATCTCTTCATTGATCAAGTAATCGATCTCAGCTTGATAAACGCCGTGTGCTTCGCTTGAGAATTGGGTACCAAGATCAGCTTCGCTCGTTGCACCTTCCAGCAGCTTCCAAGTGTAAGTACCAAATTGAGTCACATAACGTAGTAACAGTGCTTCTGATATCCAAGGGTACTTGGTGTGGATCATCTTAGCGAGCTGTTCTCTGCTGCAGCTGAAGTTACCACCCGGTAGTGTGTCGTTAGCTGTCCAAGGTGCGCCCATGTGTTTCAGGTAAGGTTCTAGCTTGTTCAGTGCCGCTTCGCCGAGTTTACGATAAGTCGTTAACTTGCCACCAAAGATAGATAGCAGTGGTGCTTGATCCATTTCTGCATCCAGCTCCAGTGTGTAGTCACGAGTGATCGCTTGTGGCGAGTCAGATTCATCATCACAAAGCGGTCTTACGCCACTGTATGTCCACACAACATCGTCACGCTCTAGTTGCTTAACAAAATGCTGGTTAACGATATCAATCAAGTAATCAACTTCTACATCGTCGATAGCCACTTCGCGAGGATCGCCTTTGTATTCAAGGTCGGTAGTACCGATGATCGAGAACTTATCTAGGTAAGGGATCATGAACACAATACGATTGTCTTTGTTTTGCAGAATGTACGCTTGTGGTTCGTCGTGAATGCGTGGCACAACAATGTGTGAGCCTTTGATCAGACGAATATTACGAGGCGAAGCCTGCTCTAAACCATCATCAAAGAACTGTTTCACCCAAGGGCCAGCTGCGTTGACCAATGCTTTCGCTTTGCGCTCGAAACGTTGGTTTGTCATCACATCAAGAATCGTTACGTGCCAAATGTCGCCTTCGCGGTGTGCTTTTTCAACTCGGCAGTAGTTGCGTACTTCTGCGTTGTTTTCTTTCGCCGCCAACACGTTCAGCAATACCATACGCGCATCATCTACCCAGCAGTCTGAGTATTCGAAACCTGTTTTCATTTCTGGTTTAAGCAAACCTGATTGAGCCAAGTTCACCGTTTTACTTCCAGGAAGAGTGGTGCGCTTACCCAAGTTATCGTAAAGGAATAGGCCACAGCGAATCATCCAAGCTGGGCGTAAAAATGGTCGATGAGGTAAACGGAAACGCATTGGTTGTGCAACGTGAGGCGCTTTTCTTAACAAGACTTCACGTTCAGCGAGTGCTTCCGAAACCAAACGAAATTCGTAATGTTCAAGGTAGCGTAGGCCACCGTGGATAAGCTTTGAGCTAGCGGAAGACGTCGCAGACGCGAAATCATTTGCTTCGTATAAGCCAACGTTTAGACCACGACCTGCTGCATCTGCCGCGATGCCTGCACCATTGATGCCGCCGCCAATCACGATCAAGTCTAAAGTGGAAGATGTACTGTTGTTTGAATTATTTTGTTGAGCACTCATGGTTTTGACCTCTTTCTGAGCGAACGAGCATTTTAGAACATAATTGAATCCTATATGAACTTTCGTTTGCGGTCATTTATTATTTTCGTTTATGCGCGTTTTATGTGATTTGCGCATAAAAAAACCTTCGCTTATGACAGCGAAGGTTCCAAATAACTCTCATTCGAGCATAGAAGTGATATTAATCATGTTCAAGTGCGACTTTCCAAGTAACAAAAAAGCCCATTATCGATAAAGTGATCTATCAATAATGGGCTCTTTTAATGAACATGATTTCTGAGCGTTTTTTTATTCGTCCGACGCTAGTGGTTGAGACGCGGTCTCGATCACTTCCAATGGGATCGATGAATCCTTGAGGATGTTCAGGAGCTCTTCTGGTGGCTGTTTATTGGTGAACACCATGTGTGCTTGAGAGATGTTACCCAGCTTAACCATTGCGTTGCGACCAAACTTACTGTGGTCGACGGCTAAGAAGATGCTGCGGCTGTTTTCGATGATAGCTTGCTTCACTCGAACTTCATGGTAGTCAAAATCAAGCAGTGAGCCGTCAAAGTCGATGCCGCTGATCCCTAGAATGCCGAAATCGAGGCGGAACTGCTTCACGAAATCGAGTGTTGCTTCACCCACGATACCGCCATCACGGTTTCTCACTTCGCCACCTGCCAAGATAACCTTTATCTCTGGGTTTGGTAGCAGGATACTGGCAACGTTGATGTTGTTAGTCACGACTCTGAGTTGTTTGTGGTTTTTGTTCAGCGCGCGTGCCACCGATTCTGGTGTGGTGCCGATATCAACGAACAAGGTTGCACCATCTGGAATGTGTTTAACCAGCTCGTCGGCAATCACATCTTTTTCATTGAAGTTAAGCGCTTTACGCGTGTTGTAAGAGGTGTTTTCTGAGCTAAGAGGAATGGTTGCACCACCGTGATAACGACGGATTTTGTTGCTATCAGCCAGCTCATTGAGGTCTCGTCTGATGGTTTGTGGGCTAACATCGAACTTCTCTACGAGCTCTTCGGTGCTCACATATCCTTGTGTTTTTACCAGGTCTACAATCTGCTGGTGTCTTGGTATCTGCTTCACTTAACTTACCACTCCCTGCACGCTATGGGCTCTAGCGCGTCACAATCGAAAATATTAACTCGCGCTATTGTGCTCGAATTGATGAGGAGAGAGAAGTAATGATAGTAAGGAATTATGTCCAAACCGCAAAAACGTTGATCAAAACATGAAAAATTGGCTCCAAACGCAAAAAAGAGCACAAAATAGTGCTCTTTTTAGTTTCGTTTACTGAGGAACGAACAATTCAATCGATAAGAGAGTGATTATTCGAACGCTCGATTTTACTCTTCGTCGTCATCGTGCAGTTCAGACCAAACTTGTGCACACTTGATAGCACGCTTCCAACCTTTGTAACGGCGGTTACGCTTTTCTTCATCGTGGTGTGGCAAGAACGTACGGTCTAGTACTGCTTTGTCTTGAAGCTCATCGATGCTGTCCCAGAAACCAACTGCTAGACCAGCAAGGTATGCTGCACCCAGAGCCGTTACTTCAGTTACTTCAGGACGGTGAACTTCTGTATCTAGTACGTCTGATTGGAATTGCATTAGGAAGTTGTTCGCTACTGCACCACCATCAACACGTAGGTTTGCTAGCTTGATGCCAGAGTCCGCTTGCATCGCATCCAATACGTCACGAGTTTGGTAAGCAATACCTTCCAGTGTTGCACGGATGATGTGGTTAGAGTTAACACCACGAGTCAGGCCAACAATCGTACCGCGAGCGTAAGCATCCCAGTATGGTGCGCCTAAACCAGTAAACGCAGGGACTACGTAAACGCCGTTTGAAGAATCCACTTTCGTTGCGAAGTACTCAGAGTCTTCTGCGCCAGCCAGTAGTTTCATTTCATCACGTAGCCATTGGATTGATGCGCCGCCCATGAATACCGCACCTTCCAGTGCGTATGCAGGTTCGCCTTTAGGGCCACATGCCAGTGTGGTTAGAAGGCCGTTTTTCGATGTGACTTTCTCTTGGCCTGTGTTCATTAGAAGGAAACAACCAGTACCATAAGTGTTCTTAGCTTGGCCTGCTTCTACACACATTTGACCGTAAAGTGCAGCTTGTTGGTCACCCGCAATACCCGCGATTGGAATACGAGTACCGCCTTTACCACCAAGGTTCGTTTGACCGTAAACTTCAGAAGAACGCTTCACTTCAGGCATCATTGATGACGGGATACCCATTTCATCAAGCAGCTTTTGATCCCAACATAGGTCGTTGATGTTGAACAACATAGTACGTGACGCGTTAGTGTAATCCGTAACGTGAACACGTCCTTGAGTCATCTTCCAAACCAACCAAGTATCAACGGTACCGAACAGTAATTTGCCAGCTTCAGCGTCTTCGCGAGCGCCTTCAACGTTGTCTAGAATCCATTTTACTTTTGTACCTGAGAAATACGGGTCAAGGACTAAGCCTGTATTGTCACGTACGTAGTCTTCTAGGCCACGTGCTTTAAGGTCTTCACAGATGTCTGCAGTACGGCGACACTGCCATACGATTGCGTTATAAACAGGCTTGCCTGTCTCTTTGTTCCAAACAATGGTGGTTTCACGTTGGTTCGTGATACCAATGCCCGCTAGCTCATCGCTGCGGATGCCTGCTTTAGCAAGAGCTTCAACCAATGTAGAGCTTTGAGTCGCCCAGATTTCCATTGGATCGTGCTCAACCCAACCTGCTTTCGGGTAAATCTGAGTGAATTCTCTTTGAGAAGAGCTAACGATGTTTGCATCGTGGTCGAGGATTACAGCGCGAGAACTTGTGGTGCCTTGGTCTAGGGCAACAATGTATTTTTGCTCGGTCATGGTAAGAATCCTTTTTCTTTCGTTATTTATATTTTAGTAAATGTAAGGTCGCTTAGGGATTAAGCTTGAGCTTGTTCAGCTTCTTCTTCTGTTTCACATTGGTTTGGAATTGTGCAGCCTTGGCCTTCTACTGGTAGGTAAGCACCGATAACACGTGGGTACAACCAACCACCAAAACACGCACCAGCAATTGGAGCAAGAATTGGAACGATGAAGTAAGGAATATCACGAGCACCGCTTAGTGCGAAATCCCAACCTGCAAAGTAAGCGAACAGTTTTGGTCCGAAGTCACGAGCAGGGTTCATTGCAAAGCCCGTCAGTGGACCTAAAGAACCACCGATAACCGCGATAAGAATACCGATCAGTAGAGGGTTCATTGCACCGCGAGATGCGCCGTTGTTCTCATCACCTAACGCTAAAATGGCAAACATCAACACTGCAGTAATCACGAATTCCACAGCAAAAGCGCCGAAGAAAGAAAGTGAAGCATGTGGGTAAGTCGAGAAGATACCAGCAGTTGATAGTGCGTCTTGGCTGCTACGAACGAAGTTATGTGCGATTTCGTAGTCAGTAAATAGGTTGCTGTACAGGCTGTAAACCAATGCTGCAGAGCAGAAAGCACCAAGCAGTTGCGAAATGATGTAAGGCACCACTTTCGCTTTATCAAAGCCATGGAACATGGCCAGTGCAATCGTTACGGCTGGGTTGATGTGTGCGCCTGAAACGCCGGCAGTACAGTAAATTGCAATCGCAACACCGAAGCCCCAGATGATGCTGATTTCCCATTGTCCGAATGTCGCACCAGTTAATACCAGAGCGGCCACACAGCCAACGCCAAAGAATATGAGTAATCCTGTACCGATAAATTCAGCCAAGCATTGCCCAAATAAAGAAGGGTGTTTGTTTGTTGTCATGTTCGAGTCCTTTTTAGTTTTGCTTATCTAGCACGTGTATTGTGCATATATTTGCGAACTCGAAAATAAACGAACATCAAAAGTGAGCGTTTGAGCATAAAATTGTTAATTAAAGTCACTTGAAATGTTAATCCGAACACTTTTGCTCGAAAAAGATGCTCGCATGAACGTCATTGCTCGAATTGATAGGTTGCGAAGCCGCTCAAACTACCTATATGTAAATGAATGCGCAACTGGTACGAGGAGTTTATGTTTGGATTTGTGATGCTACTTCGTGAGTGGCGGATTATTAGACTTAATTAGGGAGGGCTGTGTGATGTTTTTGCTATGTAACAAGGGCGTTAACAAATGAGCTTGTATGCATAAATGAATAAACTGCCAACTATGTTGTAGTTTGGCAGTTTTAATTTGGGTGTATGTTCTTGTTATACGAGACGAACTTACCGCTCTAAACCAGAGCTGCAACTTTTCCTTTCGCAACCAATTGATCTCGAACTGAGTCATACGCCCAGTTGAACGCAATCGCGTAAAGTACGAAGAAGATAACTAGGCCGATGTCCATGATCAGTACGGTTAGGAAGTCGAGTTGTAGAACCCACATCAAGACAGGTAGAGTCACTGTCATTAAGCCAAGCTCAAAACCTAATCCGTGCAGGATACGTGTTTTCGTGGTTCTTTTGCTTCGGTCTGCTCCGTAAATTTTGTCGTAGCCATAGTTGTAAACGTAGTTCCAAGCCATCGCTATCAATGATATTGCGAGCGCTAAGCCTGCCATTTCACCTGCGCCGTTTCCTGTAATATAGGTTGCAAGCCCTGCCATCAAAACCAAAGCAACCAATTCAAATAGCACCATGTGCAACATGCGTTCTTTATGTGACATTTTTCTAACTCTCTTTACGATTAAATAGCCGCCGATGGGCTAATGACTTGGCTAAATAATATCTACTTAAGTGATAATATAAAGATAGTTAGCATCACATATAGTGATAGTAAGTTTTGGGAGACACCGAATGTACAACATTGAACAACTGAAAATGTTTGTGTATGCCGTTGAATTAGGGTCATTTTCTGCCAGTGCTCGTCATTTGGGGAAGGTGCAGTCGGCGGTGAGCCAAGGCATCAGTAATCTTGAAATAGATTTTAATGTTGAGCTTTTTGATCGTTCGACTCGAAAGCCTTCACTAACCAAAGCGGGCGAGCAGTTATTTAAACAGGTGAAAGCGATCGTGCTTCAGGTTGAAGATCTGAATGTGACGGTTAGTGCGATGGGCAGTGGTGAAGAGGGGCTCATCAAAATTGCATTAGATGATTCACTATTGGTCCCGAATCTATCTAAGATCCTTAGTCAGTTCAGTCAACAATTCCCTGCGACTGAAGTGGAACTGGTTGCGTGTACCACGACAGAGGTCAATCCGTTAATTATCGAAGAGAGGGCCGACATTGGATTAATGTTTACTAACTTGGCTTTTGATGTCGGTTCTGAGCCTTGCTTTATCGGTCACTTACCGTTTATTGCTGTGTGTCATCCAAGTCATGCGCTCGCAAAAACAGGTGTGGCGAAACTCTCTGACTTACTCCCGCATCGTCAGTTAATGTTGAGGGGAGACAAAGGTAAGGTGATGGATCAGTTTCCGCTGATTGCCGGAAAGGTATGGTGGTCAAACAGCTTTATCGTCATTAAAGAGATGATTCTTGGTAGCGATATCGGTTGGGCATACTTACCGAAACACCTTGTTGAAGAAGAGCTTATTAAACAGCGCTTGGTAGAGGTGAATGTGTCATTTGACCATAAAACTTGGTCGCCTCCGGTTGATCTTGTTCTGTCTAAAACACGCTCAAAAGGTCCTGCATTACTTTGGCTTGAACAAGCATTGAAAGGCCTATTAGACGAAACTGAATAAAGAAAAGGCTCACCGTTTAACGTGTGACCCTTTCTGTTCAAAGTGATGCTGCTTTTTGTTAGTTCTAGTTCTAGGTGTAGACGTAGATGCTATACGCTAGGTTTAACCGTCTGACCGTTGTAGTACTTGTCTTTCATCTTAAGCGCCACGTTCACAAGGTAAATCAGCACAGGGACTTCAATCAGTGGACCGATAACGCCTGCAAACGCTTGGTCTGAGTTGATACCGAATACTGAGATAGCCACGGCAATCGCTAGCTCGAAGTTGTTACCTGTTGCTGTAAATGCAATTGATGCGTTCTTGTCGTACTCGATGCCCATCTTTTTACCGATGAAGAAACTGATGAAGAACATCGCAGTGAAGTAGATAGTCAGTGGAACCGCAATTAATAGAACGTCCATTGGCAGTTCAACAATCATTTCACCTTTCAGGCTGAACATCAGAACGATGGTTGCCAGTAGTGCAATCAGTGTGATTGGAGAGATGCGTGGAATAAATACGTCGTTGTACCACTGCTCGCCTTTCATCGACACAAGGATCTTACGGCTTAGGAAGCCCGCTAGGAATGGGATACCTAGGTAGATAAGTACACTGTGTGCAATGTCGATCATCGAGATATCAACCAACATGCCTTCGTAACCAAATACTGGTGGAAGAACGCTGATGAACAACCACGCCATAAAGCTGTAGCTCACCACTTGGAATGCACTGTTTAGAGCAACCAATGCCGCGCCGTACTCTTTGTTACCGCCGCCGATGTCGTTCCAAACCAGAACCATCGCCACACAACGAGCAAGACCAATCAGAATCACCCCAACCATGTAACCTGGGTGGTCTCCCAAGAAAGTTAGTGCCAATGCAAACATCAGAATTGGACCAACGATCCAGTTCATGATCAAAGAGAGCTTAATGGCTTTCTTATCTTTTACCACAGTGCCTAGCAGGTTGTAGTTAACCTTAGCCAGAGGTGGGTACATCATTAAGATAAGGCCAATCGCAAGCGGAATGTTAGTGGTGCCAACAGACATTGAATCGTTCCACTGTTCGATCTGTGGGAATAGGGTGCCGAGTAGTACACCAAGGCCCATGGCAATAAAAATCCACAGTGTTAAGTAGCGATCTAGAAAACCTAACTTTGGTTTCATGATAATCTCTCTTAGTTGATATCGTAAATCGTCGAAAAACGATTGGTTGTGGCAAAAAAACACGCTTAAAAGTAAAGGCTATCAAAGCCGATCATTCAAGCGTGAACTTCTATTTTAAAATGCTGTTAAATATCGATTCGAAGCGTTGAATATTGTCGCGGTCGATGCGGTAACACATCTTCGGCGGAATCGACTCAGCCGTAATAAAACCTGAGGCTTTCAATATTCTTAAGTGCTCTGATACCGTTGATTGAGCTAAACCCAATTCACTCACCAGATCACTGTTCAAGCAGCCGCCCGATTTTTCTAACGTGGAAAGGATACTCAATATACGTATTCTTGCTGGGTGAGCGAGTGCTTTCGCCAGTGCGGCCATTTGCTTTTCTGCTTTAGCATCACCGTGTTCGATGGGCAGAGAACAGCCACCAGATGTCGAGCAAGTTGAGTTCATATTGACGTCTCACTTTCATTAATCGTTAAAAGACGATTAATGATAAGCCTATTTTAAATAGGGGTCAATGCTCACTGTCTATTTGAACGAACTTTAAGGTGGCGATTCAGGGACTATGGTTGAACTCTGCTTTGACTCAGCTACGCAAAATGGCGTGAACATCGATTAAACGCCATTTTGCTCGGTTATCCGCTAGTTAAGAACGGTATAGCCTCGGTTGATCATACAGTTACGATTCACTTGAAACTTCTGCTGCTCAGATAGCTCGGCGGATTGTCTTTTTTGAGCACCGTGCTTTAAAGCGCCGCTGATAATACCGATGCCAGCACCAATTTTTGCACCATCATGACCACTCCCGCCAGAGACGGCTCCACCAACCGCACCCAGCGCTGCACCCTTAGCGGTTGAACCGACAATATCGCTGCCAAGAGAATCGACCTCTTCAGGCTTCACTTGTTGAGCGTATTGCTCACATTCATACAGATCGGCGTGATACTGTGTTTCATCAACACCTTTAGTATCGACAATGATTTGATTAGCAAATACTGAACTTGATGCTACAAGCAATATCGCTGCGATTGGAGAGAATGGAAATTTCACAATATAGACCTCTAGAGTATTCATTGCATTGTTAAAGTGACGTGTAGTTCTCGATGAAATCAAGGCGCCGATCGGTGTACTCACCAGAATCCAACATCTTAGATAACCCGCGAAGCGTGTTGTAAGGCTGAGAAACGGCCACCATGTTAATGAGCCAATACGGAATATCGCCACCTGGATCACTCAATACTCGATAAGAGATATGGGTGGTGTTTTCGTCGATTGGTGTCAGGATCCAACTCGCCTCTAATTCAGCCACTCTGATGATTTTTTTATTATTGTTTGGCAGGTAATCAGGCCTACCATGCTGATCAATGGTGACAACCATCGTCTTTGGATCTTGAGTGATGACGTTCTCTACGATAGCTTCACGATCGGCAACTGGCCAAGGTGCCTTGGTATAGGTTTTGGTGATCGTGTGCGCCGCACTAAAATGCTCTATTTCTTCCATGTCATCGATGTTTTCTACCCATTGCGTGCCAACAGAGGTATCGATAAAGAGTGCGATAATAGAAGTGAGGGACGCGTTGATGTCGCCTTCTGCTCGAAATTCTTTAAAGTGACTGCCTTCAATTTTACGGTTATAAACCTCGATGCCTTTTTTATCGCGTGCCAGTGACCAGCCATCGGTGTCTGATGCAAACACCGAAACTGAACAAGCAAGAAGAAGCAAAGTAATAATCTTATTCATCATGTTAATGAGCGCCCTTTCCAGCTGATTTTATTGGTTTTAGATAAGCGGTAACTGTTCAGCACGAGTAGGCTTTGAACACAAATACCGAAGGGTACGGTTAACGCAAATTTTGCGGGAACAAACAGTTCCTTAACCAAAATGAAGTAGGTGACGATCGACACCAAGAGCATCACAGAGCTGACAATGAGTGAATAAGCATGAATGGCAGACATGTCACTGATGAAGGCGTTCGCCGATACCAGCATCAAAAGCGGTCCCGCCCATGCGATGATGTTGGCTTTGATGAAGACTTTTAAAGCTTGTGCTTGCGATTGACAATTCACAATAAGATTCATGTTTTTGGAAAAGCCAGCCCAGATTGAGTTGAAGTCTGAATACATGTGCGTACTCATTAGTTTGTCTGCAAATGCCCAGAAAATCTTAAATCCATTGACCTTCATGACTTTTGCAAAGGCGATGTCTTCCGATATCGCGTTTGCTACTGCGGCGTGTCCACCGACTGCGTCGTAGGATTTTCGGGTAAACAACATCGCCTGACCGTTAGCAATCGCTTCTTCCTTAGTCATGTCGTTCGAGTTTTTAAAGTTCATATAAGATGCGATCGATAGAAAGATGCCCGGCAAGGTCGCTTTTTCTGCCACAGACGCAAAAGTTTGTTTTGGATTAAACGATAAGAGATCAGTTTTTTGTTGGATAGCAAAGTCGATAACGCTCTGTAGCATCGCGGGTGCTGAATCGGTATCTGCATCAATGAAATACACATATTCACCGCTCGCGTTGAGTGCGCCAGCCATACATGCATTGCTCTTACCAAGCCATCCGGTCGGTAACGTTCTACCTGAAATACAGCGCGCGTTAACGTCGAACTTACTGATCAATGCTTCTACTTTTGCACGGGTTGAGTCAGTAGAAAAGTCATCAACAACAATGACTTCAAACTTGTCTTTTGGGTAGCTCTGCTTCAATAGAGAGCCAAGGCTGATTTCAATATTGTCTTCTTCATTTCGCGCAGGAATAATGACGGAAACAGTCGGCCACTCAGTTCTTTTGAACGATATTTTAGGTTCAATGTGAATACGATGGCGCTCTAAGTTCGCAAGTGTGATTAGAAACTTGACGGTAACGATGCAAAGCAAGGTCGTAATAATAGCTAAAATCATAATGACTGTGGTCGGAATAAAGTGATGGAGAGACGGGAAAGAATATAGTGGAGTGTGATCTAGCGCATATCTTGTATGTAGGACTTAACCCTTCAAACTGGAATGCGCTTCTGTTAGCGTTTGCCTTGGAAAGATGTGAAACAGTGACTGACAGGCGGTAAAATAAGCATTGTATTCACCAGCGACTCTAGCGATATAATCGAACCCAGAACCGTTACTCAAGATAACGAATGATCATAATCCAATAATAGGTACGCCCGACATGCCCCAACAAAACATCAAATTTATCGCGACTGATATGGATGGCACCTTACTCGATGAGCATGGAAAGCTCGACCCTGAGTTTTTCAATCTTTATGAGCGCTTAGAAGCGCAAGATATTATTTTTGCTGCCGCGTCTGGCCGCCAGTATTACAGCTTGCTAGAAACATTTTCCCCGCTTAAAGATCGCATGATGTTTATTGCTGAAAACGGCACATTAGTGATGCACAAAGGCCAAGAACTTTACAGCTGCTTGCTTGATACCGATGCCATTAAAGAGATCATTAAAGAAGCTCGAGCTATTGAAGGCGCGCATGTGGTGCTATGCGGTAAGAAATCGGCATACATCGAAACCAAAGATGAGCGTGCTCTGGCGGAGATCTCTAAGTACTACCATCGCCGTGAGCAAGTAGAAGACTTACTGGCGGTAGAAGACGATTTCATCAAGGTGGCTATCTGTCACTTCGACGGTTCACAAGAGAAAGTGAACCCAACTATTGATGCCAAATTCGGTGAGAACTACCAAGTGGTTGTAAGCGCAAAAATTTGGTTAGATGTGATGAACGCTGAAGCGTCAAAAGGTGCGGCGATTAAACATCTACAGAACACATTAGGTTTCACTTACGAGCAGACCATGAGCTTTGGTGATTACCTAAATGACTTGGAAATGCTTAAAGAGAGCTACCACTCTTACGCGATGGAAAACGCGCATCCAAAGTTAAAAGAGATCGCGCGTTTTGGCGCGCCAAGTAACGTTGACGCGGGTGTGTTCCAAGTACTTGAGAAATTGCTAGCGTAACGCTCTTAAGCTAGATTCGATTTTTATCAAAGCCAACTCGTGAAAATGAGTTGGCTTTTTTGTTGGCTGCTGTTGTATTGAGTTAAATTTGAACGAGTGTTCAGCTTGTTGTAGTCTAACCAGAAAGATGGGTATTCACTTTGAATTGGATACGCCTTAGTAACGATATTTGGAATGATTATGAGCAAGAAACTTCAACTTGATATTATTTCTGACGTAATGTGCCCGTGGTGCGTAGTCGGTTACAAAAACTTAGAGCTAGCCGTTGCGGAACTTGGTTTAGAAGACCAGATTGAACTTGAATGGCAGCCGTTTGAGCTTAACCCTGACATGCCGCAAGAGGGCGAAAACCTGCGTGCCCATATCATGAGAAAATACGGTTCTAGCGCAGAAGAGAGCCAACGTTCACGAGAACAGCTTTCGGCTCGCGGCCAAGCGGTTGGTTTCGATTTCAATTTCTATGACAGTATGAGAATGGTCAATTCACGTCATCTACATGTACTTCTCGATTTTGCACTAGCGCACGGCAAACAGACTGAGTTAAAGCTACGCTTCTTTGCTGCTCACTTCACAGAGCAAAAAGACCTGTCCGATCTTGAAGTCATTGCACAAGAGCTTGAAGCGGTTGGCTTAGACTCAACGAAGGCACTGAAGCGCCTAAAGAACACCGACAACTTGAAGCAAATTGAAGCGCAAGAGTTTGAATGGCAACGCATGGGGATCTCTGCGGTTCCTACTGTGGTGTTCAACCGTAAGAGTGCAGTAACGGGCGCGCAGACGGTAGAAACCTACAAGCAGATTCTTCAAGAGCTTATTGCTGAATCATAAACGGATCATTGCTATCAATTAGAGTCTGAATTTCATGGAATCACTGTCACTCGCTCAAGCGCAAAAACTGGTATTGCTTTCGCAAAAGCTGCCGCCTAAGAAGTTGCCACCTAAAAAGCAACGCAATGGGGGCGCTTTGGCGAACACGTTGTCTGCGATTGAAAACCTTGGCTATGTGCAAATTGATACCATCTCTGTGATTCAACGAGCTCACCATCATACGTTGTGGAATCGAAATCAAGACTACCAACTGAACAATCTTGATAAGCTGTTAGAGCGTCGAGAAGTATTTGAGTATTGGTCGCATGCCGCCGCGTATTTACCCATGCGTGACTTCCGATTCAGCCTACACCGCAAGAATGGTTTTGCGAGCGGTAAGCTCAAGCATTGGTATAAAAAGGATGACGCACTGATGGCTCATGTTCTCAAACGTATTGAGAATGAAGGGCCGTTGATGGCGAAAGATTTTGAAGGGGATAGGCCAAACCCCGGCGGTTGGGGCGGTAAACCGGCCAAGCAAGCATTAGAAACATTGTTCATGCAAGGCGACTTAATGGTGCCAAGCCGAGTTAACTTTCATAAGGTGTATGACCTAACCGAGCGAGTTTTACCGAGCGGAATTGATACCTCTGAGCCGACAGAACAAGAGTACATCGAGCATCTGATAACACGTTATTTAGAGGCTAACGGAGTTGGAATAGCGTCGGAAATGAGCTACCTACTCAAGAACACAAAGCCTTTGATTCAGAGAGCACTCCAACAGATGCTTGAAGATAAGCAGGTTCTGAAAGTAGATATTCAAGGCTCTGATTACTATGTCCTGCCAGGTGCTTTTGAACTGCTGAATCAACCTCTTTCCAGAACCAAGCTTAAGATACTGTCTCCGTTTGATAACCTGCTGATTCAACGAAAGCGAATGCAATCATTGTTCAACTTTGATTACCTCCTAGAATGCTATGTTCCAGAGGCCAAGCGTCAGTTTGGTTATTTTAGCTTACCGATTCTGTGGCAAGGTAAGCTGGTGGCGCGAATGGATTGTAAGGTCGACAGGAAGACCCGTTTACTCAATATTCGCAACTTGGTTGTTGAAGAGCGAATTAGAAACCATGAGTCATTGGTTCACGCTTTATGCGATGAGCTTAAACACTTCATGGTGTTCAACCAATGTGATGAGATGATCGTCCATTACACTACACCTTCTGATCTTGGTAAACGCTTGGTGAGCCATTGGCAAACGGTCTAGCGGTCTTTGTTGTTCCGGAAATCCTTCATTACTTAAAAGCCTTTTTTGAATTAGTCAACGCTTAGTTACTTGGAAAGAGAGGCTAATAAAAACTCAACAAAGGTTCGGTTCTTCAACGACAGTTGCTTGGTTTTGTAGAGCAAGTGAATCGGCTTGGGTAACGGCGCCATGCCGGGTAGGATTTCCAACAGCGCTCCACGATCAATCTCTTCTGCGACTAAGATAGTCGGTTGCAACAACACGCCCACACCCTGCAGGGCGGCATACCGCAACACATCACCATTATTCGACATCAAGCGCACACGTTCTTTATTCGGTGTGGCGTGAGGAGCTTGGCTGCTGTAACTGAATCCAAGCGATGGGTGCTGCGCCAAGTCTTCCAATACTCTGATTTCAGCATGTTGGTTTAGGTAAGCGGGCGCCGCGCAGTAACACATCTCATAATCCCCTAAATACCTTGCGACCAAGCTTGAATCGGATAGGTCACCAATTCGCACAATCAGGTCAATGTCAGATGAATAAGGATCAACAAGGTCATTATTCAACATCAGCTCGACGTTTATGGTTGGGTGATGTGCGAGGAACTTAGCTACGATAGGGGCGAGTACCTTGTTTCCATAGGTGACAGGGCAGTTTATTTTTACCGTGCCTTGTGGTTGATTTTCCAAGGTTTGAATCAGGTTCTCTGCATTGCTGATGTCTTCGAGAATTCGCTTACACTCACGATAGTAAAGTTGTCCTGAATCGGTTAACGATTGCTTACGCGTGGTGCGGTGGATCAGCTGAGACTTCAAACTGGCTTCTAAGGAATGGACATGTTTGCTTATCATAGTCGCCGACAGGTTGAAGCGGTTTGCGGCGCTGCGAAAGCTACCTTGTTCCACCACATAGACGAAGACTTTCATGCTGGTTAACTTATCCATTGAACACTTTTGGTTGATAAACAATAAACAAAACGTGAGTTTATCAATTATTAGGGGTTAATTATATTAATGGCAAACCGATAATTAACTAAAATAAGAGCGTGCAATGCCTCAAACGAATGAAACTATCTTTGTTACTGCCGAACTTAAGATCAAAACCAACATAGAACGAGCAGCTGCGCTCGAAGCTATCGAACAGTTTTGTTTAGACATGCAAAGCGAACCGGGCTGCCTCCAAGCAATTGCAACCTATGATCAAAGCCAAAGCGATCGTGTGATCTTGCTTGAGCAATACGCAAACCGTGAAGCGATCAATCAGCACTTTGGTATGCCTCATACCCAAGCGTTTATTGAGCGTGATATAACGGAATTAGTGCAAGCATTTGAAACACAACGTGGACCTATCAAAGCACAAGAGCAGGAGAGCTAAGACATGAAATGGGGAATTCTAGGAACCAGTTTTATCTCAGGTGTAATGGCGGATGCAATTAAAGGCGATGCTCAAAGCGAGCTGTATGCTGTTGCTGGACGCACAGAGAAAACACTCAATGAGTTTGCTGCCCAATACCAGCCAACACGAACCTTCAACAACTATGAAGCCTTGCTTGAAGATGAGTCGGTCGACATTATCTACATTGCTCTACCAAACCACGTTCATCATGAGTATGTGATTAAAGCGGCTCAAAAAGGCAAAGCGATCTTGTGTGAGAAGTCTTTGTCGGTAGATATGGAAAAAACCGAGCAAGCTTTACTAGCCGTGAAAGAAGCGGGCGTATTCTTTGCTGAAGGTTTGATGTATTTGAACCATCCACTTATCACCAAGCTTCATCAAGAACTGGCAACTGGTGAGATTGGCGAAGTGCGTTCAATTCAAGGTTCCTACGTTGCGGCGATTGATCAGTTCGTGAATCCTGCGAGCAAAGGCGCGCTATACAACCTTGGCTGTTACCCAATGTCGCTGATTCACTCTGTTGCGCAGCAGCAATTTGGTGAGAGCGTGTTCGATGACGTGCAGATCTCAGCAATCGGTCGACGAGGCGAAGATGGCAATATCTGTGAATCGTCGGCGATGATGCATTTCAACGACCGTTTTACCGCACAAATCCACACTGCTGAAGACCACGGTTTAAAGCATGGTTTTACGATCCTAGGCAGCAAAGGCTGTATCACGCTAGATACTAATCCATGGCTACCGACGGCAGAAAACACGTTTACGGTAGAGATCTATGAAACGTCGATACGTGAAGTGAAAGTCGAAGCGCAAGGTGATGGTTTCCATTATCAAGTGCGCAATATCCGCCAAGCGGTTGAGCAAGGTGATACACAACTTGCTGCGCCAATGGCAACCCACCAAGACTCTCGCGTAATCATGAAGTTATTAACTGATTGGGAACAAGCGGCGAGCTAATGTTTTAGTAAATTCTATACTCGTCTCATGTTTGATCGCCTCGTAAGCTATCAAACATGAGGCGTTTCCTCTATATCTTCCAGTCGACTCTCCCCAATAAATACTTTGCATTTGAAACCGCCACAGTGTCCAATATCAGGTAGTACGAAACTGACCGAAAAACCTTATTTTTTAAGGTGTTAAATAGGACCTTTGCCGCATGCGTAAATCAGATAAGAAAATCGAGAATCAAATCAGAGACGTGTTAACTGACGTTTGTGAAGACACGCTGAAAGGCTTCGATGGTTTTTTGTGGGTGACTCACTCGGTCAACTTTTCCTCTTTTCCGCAAAGTTTGAAAATTGTCTGTGTATTCGATACCAATCAGGATAGAACGAACTTCTTAAGTGGCGAAGGTCAACAGAGTGTCTCAGGGGCTATTCAACAAGCGTTCAATCAAGTTGGAATTCAACTGAAGAATATCGATAAGCATGTTAGCTACGATACGCAAGAAAATTGCGATCGCGACCATCAAGGGAAGTGGAACAAGAGGCTTTAAGGAGCGTTGTCATCGTTCTTGTTTAGACAGCCTATCCAAATTGAGTTTCAATAGTGTGGCGCTCAAACTGAGATTCGATACAGCAAATCCAAGTCCTATTCTGAGTTCTAGGCTCTGATAACTTCTCATCTTCCAAACCGTATTATTCTCATTTTGAGAAAATCTGAGCTGATTTCTCGTTAGCCGGAGATACTTGGTTTCCAAATAAAATTAAAATCACAAAAACTTATATTTTCCTTAATGCATTGATTTTGAATCGGCATTTGCTCGTTTTACTTGCCACCGATGAAACAAGACAGACGAGCACTTGAACAATAGAGCCATGTAGTCGATACTTTTTTCGTATTTTGATTCCTAAATTGACACGTAAGTTGGCTGACTTTTCGTTTTGTGATTTAAGGCATGACAGTATCGATTAGGAAATTTGAATCATGAAAACCTACATTTCTGGGCTGCTGGCACTCATACCGTCATGTTTAATCGCTGGTTACGCTTTTGCTGTTGGTACAGCGGTTGTGCTGCCAGGGCAACATGAAGTTGGTGTTGATCTTTCGGGCTCCCCACTATCTACGAATGCCGCCATTGATTGGGAAATTTCCAACAGTGATATTGTGTTCGGAGCTTATGCCGACAAAGCCGACAATGAGCGGGCCACGACAATTGGTTATATGTACAACCAAGTCATGGCGATGAACTCGGGTTGGTTGGAGAACGATCTCCGTAACCAAGCTGAGTTAGAAGGCCTCAATTTCGAAGACTATTTCCTGCACTTTTCTGAAGATACTGTCATTGCCGAAGTTGATAAAACTCATGGCGAAAAGACTCTTTTAAACCGAAAGCCTATGATCTTGGGTTATACAGCCAATGAAGACCATGCTGGCTTTTGGCTGTATCAAGAGCCTCCGTGGGATGCCGATGTGTTTGAGAATTTCGAACAGGGCGGGGCTTTGTATGTCTATCATGCTGAGCAGTTCGAACGGCTGACCTTTAAGTTCTCACAGTTTGCTGGCAGCGGCGAATTCTGGATTGAATACCCAACGGCTATTGATTCTCAGGGAAGGGTTTCACAGTGGGAAAGACTCGATGTAAAGAAAGACAAAACGCTCAGCATGACCAAAAACCAATCGGTGATTTGGAACCTTCCGGATAACTGGGTAAGAGCCACAACTCATGATGGCAGTGGTGCGAGCTATGGTGGCGGCCAGTATTTTGGTTCAACCTTTTTGAGAGATGGTGGGCGCTTATACGTTGTGAGAGTTCGTTGGCAAAGTGAGAACGCCGACGACAGGCCGCGTTTAAAAGAAGTGAAACTCAAAAACAGTTTTCCAACCGTCAAATTAACCGACGCTCCGACTACAACACCGGACGGCAATGCTATCAGCCAATGGCGAAAAATCCGCGGTTTTGATGTGTCTGCAGACCTAGATGGCGATAACTACTTGTCGCCAAGCGAGTATCGAAATCGAACCAATAAGAACGCAACAGCGCGTTTTCGTTGGGAATCAAGAGTGGTGCCATTTGGTCGAATGTGGAGCGCTAACTCATCTTGGTCGTTAACAAACGTCGCAAACGCGGATTATCTATCTGCCATTCATCGCTACTACAAGCAAAGTTGGGCAAGCCAAGGTTTGAATGGTGCGTACAACGACGACACAAATAAACTCATTGGTTCGAACCAGTTCTATGTTCATTCTGGCGGGCATGTTCAAGAGTTAGGAGCAGTTGCGGGTTCTAATCAAGCGGATGATCTCTATAAGCAACAATTTTCAGCGTTTCTGAAAAATCTATCTGCTTTAGAAAGTGATGCGTCGATTGGGTTGAATATCGGTACCGCGAACTTGCTGGGTCGAAATGGACAGTCTCATCTTAGCGAGGCGGGATCTCTGTATTTACGCGAGCACTACATTTTTCCATCTACTGGGTTTAGTGGTTACTCGGGAATCTCTAAATTCTGGGATAACTCTGCGCTCGCCTACAATGGGCAAAGTGTTATTTTTCAGGCGACAACGCGTTATGGGCGAGTTCAGTATCTTGGAAATAGTGAAGATAATTGGAAGCAAGACCAATACTCGACCCTAGCGATCTACCACCTCAATCGACACGCTCAACATAGCTACTTTAATCAGTGGAACAATGGTTACGTCTATGGAAGTGGCAATACGACGGCTGACACTTTCTGGCAAAGTGGTGTCCCTAAAAACATCGCCTACCAACCCAGTTCGTTATTGGCCGTTGACTTGGGAGAGCCGAGTCATCAAATCCCACAAGGCTTTGCGCCGATTCCTTTGATGCTTTCGACAACGACACCTCAGCCTGCTGACTACACCATCGTTGGCGATTCCTCGATGAACGAAATGGTGCATGCTGATCTGCCCAATGGTATCACTCACGTTCTACCGACGTTCACGTACTTTATGTATCAATCTGAAAATCAGGTGGTTGCTGGTGGCCCTGAGGACATGGTGTTAGCGAGAGAGTTCAGCAATGGTCGTGTGTTGTATCGCACGGATTTCCACGGTAAGAATCCGAGCTTTTATGACGCGGCAAAACTCACCATCGCGCTGGATGTTCCAATGAAACCTGTTGATGCTAACGGTAACGTTGGTGACTATGTGAGTGAAATAGAAATTGGCGGTTATGAAGGGCTGTTCTTACTTTATTAGAACTAATGCGAGTGAGCACTCTCGAACCAGAGCAGACTAGAGCTTAGGTTCGGGATATGAGCTTATTCTTTTTACACTGCTTAAATTCTTTGGCGATCCACGATTGCTCGTTTAAACCATTGTCGATTAGAGCAAAAAGGTAGCCATCGACTTTGCCTGAAGCCGCAGGATATTCTTGAAAAGCGTGCTTAGGGTAGCCGGGGTAATCCATCTCGTATTGAGCGTCTAACTGCTTACCGAGTTGACGCCATTTTACGAATAACTCAGAAGAAGATGTCTCAACCTTATATTGGCCCAAAATGCGTTGGTGATGGGTTAACGCCACTTTAGCGCAGTGGTTGGTCTGTACGACTTTTTGTATCAATTCAACTTGTTCTTCACTCATGGTTTTCGCCAGTACATTCTCTTGTTCGATGCGCGCCATTCGCTCACCAAACGTTTCAGCATGGATGGGAAACACAAAAGTAAGCGGTAAAGCCAATACCAAAAGACGCTTGTAGAACATAACCAAACTCGTTAGAAGGATTCGCGGCTATTATGCCGCCCGCCGCCAATATTATTAATGAATATAAACGCTTAATTGTAAGAATTATTTTTATCGAGTGGATTAATAAATGCTTTCTGTTTTCTTTTATTCGCTAGGCGAATGGTTTGCTTGTTCCGCTGGAATAACGGCTCTCTCCGATCTTAATTTAATCGGAATATGAGCGGTTAGAGATGTTGGATATCGATCGAGTGGTAAGGAAAGCCGATCGCTTTAGCGGCGTTCAACAAAGCTTGTTGAGTCTTGAATACCCTGGGTTGCATTTTTCTGTCGGATTCAAGAAAGCTGTTTACTCCCCACTTATGACTTTTGACCATTAAGTAATAACCATTAGCTCCAGGGGACACGACACCAATTGCTGCTTTCAGGTCGCCACGACTGAAATGTTTTTTGAACTCACGTAATACCATATCAACATCCTTATTCGATGATAAAAAAAGGGAGCGCATTGCTCCCTAGTTAGTGCTTTTCTTAATGTTTACAAGAATGCGCGGTATGGCAGTTCTGGGTCATTTGTGAAGATGTCTGCAAAGCCACGGAAGTGCTGGTAGTGCATGCGGCCTTTATCTGTTGGGTATGTGTATTTACCACCAACTTGCCAGAAGAAAGGTGCGAAGCCGTATTGAAGACGTTCTTTCTTCATGTTCCACAGCATTTCGATTTCACGCGGGTCATTTTGGAAGTTAGCCCAAATGTCGTGGTGGAACGGAACAACTACTTCACAGTTCAAAGACTCAGCAGCACGAAGAATGTCTGAAGATGTCATTTTGTCTGTTACGCCACGTGGGTTCTCACCGTAAGAAAGCAGTGCAACGTCGATCTTGTGGTCATTACCGTGTTTAGCATAGTAGTTTGAGTAGTGAGAATCACCAGAGTGGTAAACTGAACCGCCTGTTGTTTCTACTAGGTAGTTCACTGCACGGTCGTCCATTCCGTCTAGAATTTCTTTGTCTAGGGAAGATGTTCCTTCAGGAAGTGTCACTAGAGCTGTACGGTCGAATGCGTCAAGAACCTTGATGTTCACGTCTTTGATTTTGATCTCGTCGCCAACTTTAGCAATAACACACCGATCTTCTGGCACACCCCATTTCATCCATAAATCAACACACGCTTTAGGGCCAATGAATTTAACGTGGTCGCCGCAGTTTTGTAGAACTGCCGCTGCAACGTTGATATCAATGTGGTCGCCGTGGTCATGAGATGCCATAACTGCATCGATCTCTTTGATAGCGAAAGGGTCCAATGGGAAGATCGCGGTACGTAGGTTTGGTTGAAGTGCTTCCACACCGCCCATACGCATCATTTGGTGCTGGTTTTTCATTTTTTGAACGGCTTGTGTTTTTTTACCAGTACCACACCAGAAGTCCATTGATAGGTTTGCACCTTCTTCTGATTTTAGCCAAATACCTGTACAACCTAGCCACCACATAGAAAACGTACCCGGTTGCACAACTGTTTGTTCAATCTCTTCATTTAACCATGTGCCCCACTCAGGGAATGTATTTAGGATCCAAGACTCGCGAGTGATTTCGTTTACATTGCTCATGATAATACCTTTTATTTCAATAATTTGATTAATTTTGGATGTAGGGAGCCGAGCGCCTTAATTTGGATTAAGGCACTGAGCTAAATTTATTATTATTGGTGGGCTAGTTAGCCCTGCGATTTAAACTAGGATGACTTGCGTCCCTTGAGCTTCAATCAGTTTTACGACTTCGGGATTGGCGTCTTTACCGGTGATGACGATGTCTATTTGCTTGGTGCTGCAAAAGAGCATTCCGGTACGTTGTCCAACTTTTGAGCTATCGACCACGACGACAAGCTTATCGACCTGTTCGAGCATTTGTTGTTCGGCTACGGCCGTTAACATGTCGGCTTTGTACAGCCCGGCATCGGTTAAGCCTTTACCTGAGGTGAACATCCAGTTTCCCGCATAGCCGCCTAATGAATTAGGGGCAGGGTTTAGAAAGATGTTCTGCGCTTTGTTGTATTGACCACCAATGATGATGACATCGTCATGATCTTCGTTGATCAAGTAGCTTGCGAGTGGAAAGTAGTTCGTTACGATTTGAACGTCATCGCCACATAATTGCTGACCGAGTAGGAAAGCCGTCGAACCACAGTTGATCACGACTGTATCGCCAGCCTGACAAAGCCCTGCAGCTGCTTGAGCAATCTCTGATTTCTCTTCATAGAACTCAGTGCTGTTGATATTCAGTGGTGACCACTTTCTCTTCTGAGTTTCTACTCGTTCCGCACCATTTCGAATTTTTCTAAGTCGGCCAACTTCATCTAACTTAGCGATATCGCGCCTAGCAGTAGCAGGAGAAACGCTAAATTTATCAATAATATGAGAGACGTTGATTGTCTGCATATCTTCTAACAGCGACAAGATGCCGTTATGTCTTTGTACTTCATTCATATTTATCACTCTTTTTGTCGTTGTGACAATTTAATGATTACTTTTGATTTGTTTTGATTCTAATAATCACCATCATGATTGTCAAACCACATCGCTATAAAAACCAGACATTAATCACAATGTTTTATAAGTATTTGATTTTATTGTATTTACTATTTTTGCGTGTGATCTAAAGCTCAATTAAGCACATTCTGGGTGTGGTTAATTGATATAAATCAAAGTAATCACAAGTGAGCATTGAATGATTACTTTTGATTGGTAAAGTCTAGTTCGTGAGCAAAACTAGAATCATCACATCCTACAAATCATTAAAATTAAAAATCAATCAGGGGTAAAGATATGGAATTCTTATACGATATTTTCTATATTTTTTACAGTCAGGTAATGACCAAAGCACCGTTGCTACTCGGTCTTGTTACTTGTCTCGGCTACATCCTTCTAAAACGTGACGCAACAACTGTTATCTCCGGCTCTATTAAAACCATCGTTGGTTTCATGATAGTGCAGGTAGGTGCAGGAACATTGGTAGCGGGTTTTAAACCGGTTATTGAAAAAATGAGTGAAATACATGGATTAACGGGATCGGTAATTGACCCGTACACCTCCATGATGTCCACCATGGAAACCATGGGCGACAACTACTCTTGGGTTGGGTATGCAGTATTACTGGCTCTTGGGCTAAACATTCTACTTGTTGCCTTCCGACGTATTACGGGTATCAGAACCATCATGCTGACTGGGCATATCATGTTCCAGCAAGCTGGCCTCATTGCTGTTTTCTACTTCGTGCTTGGTGCAGGTATGTGGGAAACCATTATTTATTCAGCAATATTGATGGCGTTGTACTGGGGTATCTCCTCAAACATCATGTTCAAGCCGACTCAAGAAGTCACTGGTGGTGCGGGTTTCTCGATTGGTCACCAACAACAGTTTGCTTCATGGGTAGCCACCAAGGTTGCACCGAAGCTTGGCGACAAGAACGACAGTGTTGACCACATCAAACTGCCTAAGTGGTTACACATTTTCCACGACAGTATCGCTGCAACAACGTTAGTAATGACTGGCTTCTTCGGCATTATTCTTCTTTCGTTCGGTCTTGATAACCTTCAGGACATGGCAGGTAAAACGCACTGGTTTATCTACATTTTTGAAACTGGTTTGAAATTCGCTGTTGCCATTCAAGTCATCGTTACTGGTGTTCGCATGTTCGTTGCGGAACTGTCCGAGGCATTTAACGGTATTTCTCAACGCCTTATTCCTAACGCTGTTTTAGCAATCGATTGTGCTGCTATTTACGCCTACTCTCCTAACGCAATGGTATTTGGTTTCATGTGGGGCGCAGTGGGTCAATTCGCCGCTGTTCTTGCAATGCTAGCGTTTGACGCACCAATCATGATCATTCCTGGCTTTATCCCAATGTTCTTCTCGAACGCCACTATCGGTGTGTTTGCTAACCACTTTGGTGGCTGGAAAGCGGTGATGAAGATCTGTTTCGTGATGGGCATCATCGAAGTGGTTGGCTCTGCGTGGGCAATCCATATCTTCGCTCAATCAGGTACTGAGTTTAATGGCTGGATGGGCATGGCTGACTGGGCTCTGGTATTCCCACCAATCATGCAAGGTATCTCAAGCTCTAGCATGTTCTTCTTTGTGATTTTGGCTTTGGCTGGCATCTACATGTACTTCGCTTCTAAGCAACTACGAGCTGAAGAAGACGCAGAAGCTGCTGCTGAAACAATGACCGCAGTAACGCCTGAAGGTATTGAGGTTGAAGTCGCGGTTCCACAACAATCGACAGCAACCGCTGAAGCACCATCTGTTTCAACAACGGCAGCTTCTACAACATCAGAAACTCGAATCTCACCAGCCGCTGACCAGAAACCGGTTCGTGTCTTAGTGTGCTGTGGCTCAGGACAAGGTTCTTCAATGATGTGCTCTAAGAAAATCAAAGAGTATTTGGACAAGAAAGGCATCCCAAGCTCGACCTTTAACAGCGCCATCACTGATTACAAATCACACCTTGGTTCATTCGACATCATCGTTACTTCGGTTGCTCTTGCAGCGAAGATCACGGGTCTGCCGGAAGGTAAGCAACAGTTAGCGGTTAAGAACATGATTATGGTGAAAACTTTCGGCGACGAACTTGTTTCCATCATCGAGAACAACTTCCATAAATAATTAAAAACGGCTCAGTGGTGTCGCACTGCTGAGCCAATAAAAACAATTATATAAGTGAGCAATAACATGAACTTAAAAGAATCTCTTATCAAGAATAACTCTATCCTACTGAACGCAAAAGCAGCTGACTGGAAAGCGGCGATCAAGCTTGGGACTGATGCATTGGTGAAAGCGGGTATTGCAGAAGAGCGTTACTACGACGCGATTACCAAAGCGATTGGTGAAGAAGGCCCTTATATCTGTATTCACGATGCGTTCGCACTGCCACATTGCCGCCCTGAAGACGGTGTTATTCGTACTGGGTTTGCGCTAACCGTGCTTGAAACGCCAATTACGTTTGAAGGTGTTGATGAGCCTGTAGATGTGCTGATAACACTAGCGGGTAAGGACTCAGAAGAGCACATCGAAGGCACCATGCAAGTGGCGAACTTGATTGAATTCGATGAAGACTTCTCAAAACTTCGCGCGTGCAAAAGCCCAGAAGAAGTGGCGCGTTTAATTGATGCTGCATTGCTTCAAGCGGAAGCGGCGTAAGGAGGCAACGATGTCTAAATATAGCCAATTGAAACAACGTGTTTTAGAAGCCAATTTGCAACTTCCGAAATACGGTTTGGTGACATTTACTTGGGGTAATGTCTCTGAGTTTGACCGTGTTAACGGAGTGATAGCGATTAAACCATCAGGTGTCGAATACAGTGATATGACGGCTGAAGACATGGTGGTCGTCGATCTCGAAGGCAAGGTTGTTGAAGGGAAACTCAATCCTTCAAGCGATACCGCAACGCACTTAGAGCTCTATAAAGCTTTCCCTGAAGTGAGTGGCATTGTTCACACGCATTCACGCAGTGCCACCATTTGGGCACAAGCGGGTATCGACATCCCAGCCTTAGGCACCACTCACGCTGATTATTTCTACGGTGACATCCCATGTACACGTCGATTGTCTCACTCTGAAATTTCTGAAGAGTACGAGAAAAATACTGGCTTGGTGATTATTGAAGAGTTCAAGCAACGTCGAATCGATCCAATGGCCGTTCCAAGTGTGATTGTTGCAGGACATGCGCCGTTCTCTTGGGGCAAAGATGCCAACGACGCCGTTCATAACGCGGTGGTATTAGAAGAAGTGTCGGCAATGGCGTTGGCAACGCGCACCTTGAATAGCGGCATCAAAATTCAGCCAGAACTATCCGACAAACACTACTTACGTAAGCACGGTGAAAATGCTTATTACGGCCAACAGTAAATCGGCTTTTTGTTTAAATAAGCCGTTTAAGTAAGCCGTTACGAGCTTCGACTCTAAGTAGTTTCAATATTGATTAGGCCCGACTTCAGGGAATAAGTAGAGGACTCTATGTATAAAGTGCTGGCGTTAGATCTCGATGGAACCGTGTTAAAGGATGATCACACGATTCATCCAGAAGTAAAAAAGGCGATTCAAGAAGCCAAACAAAGTTGTCACGTCATGATTGTTACTGGCCGACACCACACAGCAGCACGACCTTACTATTACGAATTGGGGCTAGATACTCCAATCATCTGCTGTAACGGCACTTATGTTTATGACTATCAAACTGAAACGGTATTGACTCAAAACGCCATAGAGAAAGATAAGGCACTTACTTTCATTAACATGGCTGACGAGTTTCAGCTCAAGATGGTGATGTATATAACTCATGCCATGACGTACTCACAGTACAACCCATTTGCCTACATGTTGGCATTGGAAAGCTGGGCTGAAACGGCACCAGAGCAACATCGCCCACAAATTTACCAAGTGGAATCATTCATAGAAACAGCTCAACAAGCTGAACACGTTTGGAAGTTTGTGGTAGAGGGGAGCCAAGATTCCGTCGACCGTTTAATGCAACACCCATGGATAGGAGAGAACTTCAACGGTGAGCGTTCTTGGTCAAACCGAATCGACTTTGCTGCAAAAGGTAACAGTAAGGGCCTACGCCTTGCTGAATACATCGCAGAACTCGGTTATCACGCCGATGACGTCATTGCCGTCGGTGATAACCACAACGACATATCCATGATTAAGTACGCCGGATTCGGTGTAGCGATGCTCAATGCTGATGACATCGTCAAATCACACGTTCAACGCGTGTGCTCAACAGATAACAACCATGATGGCTTAGCCCGTCTAATACGTGAACAAATTAAAGGATAACAACATGACTAAACCAATGATTCAGATCGCCCTAGACCAAACAAATCTTCCTGCCGCAATTGAAGTAGCAAACAACGTTGAAAGCTTTGTTGATGTGATTGAAGTGGGCACTATTTTGGCTTTTGCTGAAGGGATGACAGCGGTTTCTACCCTTCGTAAAAACCACCCAGACCATATCCTTGTGTGCGATATGAAAACCACCGATGGCGGCGCAATTTTGGCTCGAATGGCATTCGAAGCGGGTGCTGATTGGATAACCGTTTCTGCGGCTGCACACATCGCAACCATTGGTGCGTGTAAGAAAGTCGCTGACGAATTTAACGGTGAAATACAAATCGAAATTTACGGCAATTGGACAATGGACGATGCTCAATCTTGGGTCGACCTAGGTATCTCTCAAGCTATCTATCACCGTTCTCGTGACGCTGAATTAGCTGGTGTGGGCTGGACTGAAGAAGATCTTGTGAAGATGCGTGCATTGTCTAAAATGGGCATCGAGCTTTCTATCACAGGTGGCATCGTGCCTGAAGACCTTTACCTATTTGAAGGCATTAAAGCGAAAACCTTTATTGCAGGTCGCGCACTTGCGGGTGAAAAAGGTAAAGAAACAGCAGAAGCACTAAAAGCTCAGATCGACCGTTACTGGAATTAGGAGGCGTTATGTACCAAAACTTATTACGCCACCGAGTAGGGCTTTATGAGAAGGCCCTACCTAACGAACTCAGCTGGGAAGACAAACTGGCAACAACCAAAGAGCTCGGCTTTGATTTTCTTGAGATATCGGTAGATGAATCAGACGAGCGCCGTAGCCGTTTGGATTGGAATGACGATGAAGTGTATGTCTTACGTCGCCTGTGTGAAAAGCATGGTGTACCGCTGCAATCCATGTGTTTAAGCGCGCATCGCAAGTTCCCATTTGGATCTGCAGATCCGGTGATTCGTGAACAAGCGGCTATCCATATGGAAAAAGCGATCTCACTCGCTTACAAATTGGGTATTCGTACCATCCAATTGGCTGGGTATGACGTTTACTACGAGCCTGCGGATAAGGTGACTCACCAGAGGTTCATTGAAGGCATGAAGCTTTCTGCGCAGTTGGCGGAAAGGTCGGGCGTTATGCTCGCTGTGGAGATCATGGATACCGATTACTTGAACTCTTTGAGCAAGTTTGAAGTGCTGAGTCGTGAAGTCAATTCACCGTATTTCACGGCGTATCCAGATGTGGGTAATATCTCCGGTTGGAATTACGACATAGTGACGGAACTAAAGTTGAGCAAGCCTCATATCACTCAGATCCACCTCAAAGACACTTATAAAGTGACTGACGAATACAAAGGTCAATTTCGAGACTTAGTGATTGGTGATGGTGAAGTCGACTTTAATGCCATTTTTGAAACGTTGAAAGAGACTGAGTGCGTCGTACCACTCGTGATTGAGATGTGGGCTCAAGATGAACGTTGGAAAGAGAATATTCTGACGGCACAAAAGCGTTTGAACGAGGTATGTGTGCAAACGGGTGTTCCGATGTTGTTTGACCACTAGCTCTACTTAGAATGATTAACCCGTTTCTCTTTGCGTTCTCAATGCTCCTAACGAAAAGAGAAAATGCAGCATATTGCCCCCCAATATGCTGCATTTTTATATCAACATGTCGCTCTAAACTGTTGAAGCTGAGGTTATGTCAATTTCGAAATAGTGGCTGTTCTTAAACAGCAATAGTCACATGATCACGGCCTACTTCAGCCATCTTAATTAGGTAGTCCGTATGGTATTTCTTCTTGATGACGATTTGGCTACCGATTTCAGCAACAATCTTTACCACTTCCAACGCATCAGAAGGATGCAATGAAGAGTCTTTTGAAATTTCGATATTAACGCCTAAATTTGCCAATTTGATGATGTCGCTAGAATGCATGGTCGTGTCCAAGGTATTTGATTTTCGTGGACTATATCATCTTCAATTTATGCAACTCTACTTGGTTTAAGCAAAAATGGGTGAGATGTGCTCAAAATATGATTTCAATAGTAAAACAACGGCTTTTTTTGCATCAATTCGTTTAATTGTCGGATTGTTGAATAAGATCATATTAAGGCGATCATGAATAGGTTTTATGTATGGTGATTAGTAGTATGAGTCTCAAAACAATATGAGAGATTGACGATGCCAAAGTTAGATAAATATAAAGGAATTATTTTTGATCTCGATGGGACTCTGGTCAATTCTATGGTGGCACACGCTCATGCATGGAAACAAACTTGTCAGAAGTTTGGTATTCCCTACGACAAAGAGTGGCTCGATCAACTTGGTGGGATGCCATCGCGAAAAGTGACTCAAGAGATCCTTAAGCGTTACGATCTAACTCTTGATGCTCAACAAATTACTTCGGACAAAATCGCTAACTTTGAGGCTATTGAGCACAAAGGGGATGTTATCCCTGAAACTTATGCGCTCTTGCAGCAACAGTATCAATTGAAAAAAATTGGAATTGGCACTGGTGCGCAGGCAAAGCATGCGAGGGCGATTCTCAAGACGACGGACATCCCTTCAATGATACGCACAATAGTGACTTCGGATGACGTAGAAAATCATAAACCTAACCCAGATACTTTCTTGAAAGTCGCAAGGCAGCTAGAACTTGATCCGACGGATTGTGTGGTATTTGAAGATACGATCATT
The DNA here is from genome assembly GCF_041467155.1 of Vibrio sp. 10N.247.310.23. NCBI lineage: Bacteria > Pseudomonadati > Pseudomonadota > Gammaproteobacteria > Vibrionales > Vibrionaceae > Vibrio > Vibrio sp. 10N.247.310.23. Next base: position 69,359 of record NZ_JBFSTZ010000021.1, read on the forward strand.
GGGCAACACGCTGCAACGGCTGCAGGTATGGATTGTTATATGGTCGAGGATGGGCGCATAACCCAGTTTGTTCCAGCTAGCTAAACAGAATTTAACGATACAAAAATAACTAGGAAAACAATGAAACAATATCTTATCGCACCTTCGATTCTTTCTGCTGATTTGGCTCGCCTTGGTGAGGACGTAGAACGTGTTCTCGCGGCTGGGGCTGATGTTATTCATTTTGATGTTATGGATAACCACTATGTACCCAACCTGACTTTTGGTGCGCCAGTATTAAAAGCACTACGAGATTTTGGAATTACAGCGCCGATTGACGTGCATTTAATGGCAAAGCCTGTTGATCAACTGGTGCCTCAATTTGCTGAAGCGGGTGCGACGATGATTACGTTTCATGTAGAAGCGTCAGAGCATGTTGACCGTACTTTACAGTTAATTAAAGAGCACGGGTGCCAAGCCGGAGTTGTATTAAACCCTGCAACGCCGTTGAGTCATCTTGATTACATCATAGATAAAGTTGACCTGATATTAGTGATGTCGGTGAACCCTGGCTTCGGCGGTCAATCTTTCATCCCAGCTACGCTTGATAAGCTACGTTCAATCCGATCACGCATTAATGAATCTGGGCGTGATATTCGCTTAGAAGTCGATGGCGGTGTGAAAGTTAACAACATAAAAGAGATTGCTGAAGCGGGTGCGGATATGTTTGTTGCTGGCTCGGCTATTTTTGATAGTGAAGATTATGGACAAGTCATCGGTTCAATGCGCTCGGAGTTGGCTCAATTGAATTAAGTTGTGTACCTATTGCCGTACAAAGGTTCGAAGTGTTCTGTGTATCAGGCTTCGGGCTTTTTTTTGTATCTAATGGATGTTGATTGAATGAAAAATTACGTGGAGTAAGCAGAGGTTTCGAGGCGTTGTTTGGTTGGTGTGCTCTTCAATTGGAGTTTAGATTGTTGTGTAATAAAACTACAGTTATTATTGACTTTTGTCACATAATGGCGCAAAATTGACCTCAGATCACACAACGATGAGAACACAGTATGAACGCTACAGTAATCACAAATGAAAACAACGCATCACTAGCAAAACCTTCAGTAATGAATGAAGTTCTATTTTTTGCTAAGTCTACCGTTATCATGGGTGCAATTATCCTACTTGTTGCTTCTGCTTGGGTTTAATTTCTTAAATAAACCTGCGTTAAGTGTGATCAGTGGTGGTGATTAGCCACTCACTGACACAAATTAATATCAGAAGCATTACATCCATTCTCTGTATCTTTTTTCTCACCTCTAAGCCATTCAGGCCGAATTTCTCGCTATCGATTGCCCCCTAAACTTCTTTACTTCTTCAAGCCAAGCGACGTATCAAACCGATGGTTCAAATACGATGTTTTAAGCTCGCCCAATACAAAGCCACCATCAATAGATACGCTAATGTAGGCGCAATATAACTCGTGCTCAGCGACATCTCATCAATCAAGCTCGCCTGTGCGAATGGCAAAATAACCCCTCCAATGGAACACATGATTAGAATCGCTGCCCCTTGTGAGCTTTGCTTACCGGACGCATGTAGCGCTTGTGCGTAAATGATAGGGTAGAGAGCTGAATTACATAGCCCGATGAAAAGCATTAAATAGCCTATCCAAACATGATTTTGATACATCGCAATGGCACTAATCAAAGCTGCAATTACGCAAGACAGTGAGAATAGATAATGTTTGTTTACTGTATTGCCGAACTTTGCGAATAGCACTCTGCCAACAAACATGAATACCCAATAAAGAGCGATGATCTGTGTTGCGGATACCAAACCAAGGCCGCCATATTGCTGATCGGCAAGGTACGTAATAGTAAAGGTTCCAAAACTGACCTCGACACCTATGTACAGCAAGAGTACCAACGCTAACTTCATAAATTGCTGATTTTTAATTAGAAGTGTTAACCCTCGCCAAAAGCCGGTCATCTGTTTTGGTTTGATATCTGGAAGCGTCATTTTGCTAAAAAATACCAACAAGCCGAAAAAGAACAGGGCGATGAGTAAGAACAGATACGACACTTGATGGGCGGTGTTGTCGACGTTAAAACTTGTCGCCACGAGGATCACTGCGGTAAGTACTAACGGGCCAAGCACAGTGCCAACGGAGTTCGATGCTGTCGCCACACTTTGACGTATAACGCTCTTATCAGGTGTCGAGAGTAGTGATACGTAAGGTGAACTCACAACTTGAATGGCCGATACTCCTGAAGCCATCAACAAGATACCAAGCAGGGTTGTAACCAGTTGTTCTCCTCGGACCAAATATGCCATCGTTAGGCAGCCGAAAAGGCACCACATCAAGCAGAACTTCAATGTACTTCTATAACCCACTTTCGCCATCACAAATGACGTTGGAAGCGAAACTGTTATTCGCGTTATAAAAAAGGCCATGGGGAAGAGCATCGCCATTTTATAATCGAGAGAGAAAGCTTCTTTGTAATAGGGAATGAGGGAGTTACTTGAAACGGTAATGAGTCCCCAGATAAAAAATATCAGAGACAGCAAAACCAGTGGGGCATCTTTTAACGGGAATACTTTCATAGTGATTCCTTATCAATAGCGATAAAAAAAGCAGAAGATGATCTTCTGCTTTTCGATTGAGACTTTACGGTGTATTGCCTATTCAGCCGTTAATCACGAACAAAATTGATGTGATGAACATGAATATTGTATTTCTCAATTATCACTTTGGTCGCATGCATACTTTTGATTCGTTGCTCAGAATCTAAAGCAGCAGCCATTGCTGACTCGTTCTCGTAACTGTGTTGCATCATAAGCAGCAGGTTCTTATGGCTTTCAGCTTCAATCGCTTCAGGCTTATTCAGCGTTAACCCTTGGTTATTCGGAAACGTGCGAATAATAGGCGCGACTTCGTTTTCCATGTATTGGTAGAAGTCTTGTTTTTGTTCTTCAGTTTAATCAGCTTCGAAAAAAGCGGTGCGAAAAATTGTCATGGTCGTTTCCTTACAGTTCAAAGCCAGATTGGTTAGCGATAGATTTCAACGTTGCTTTTGCTTGTTTGATATCGTCTAACCAGTTGTCATTTTGAGCCCACATTTCAATCACTAATGGTGCGCTGTAATCAATTTCAGCGAGTGTTTTGAAAATAGCAGGGAAGTCGACTTGGCCTTCACCAATCACCAGATCTCTGAACTGACCTTTACAGGTTTCTGAAACTCGTAACGTGTCTTTAAGGTGAACTTGTACTAGGTGATCGCGGCTCAATTTTAGCTCGGTACACACGTCGTAGTTCCAACCAGAAATATTACCTACGTCTGGGTAAGCCATGAAGTAAGGTGATGGGATTTCACGCTTAAGTACTTCAAATTTGCTCAGAGAGTTAAGGTACGGGGTATCCATGATCTCCACACCTAACATGATGCCTGCACGCTCCGCCATTTTGGTGGCTTGTTGCATGCCTTCAATGAAGCGAGCGTGAGTTTCAGCGGATTGCGGCTCGTAATACACGTCGTAGCCCGCCATTTGAATACAACGAATACCCAGTTTGTATGCTAATGAAATCGCTTTCTCCATGATGATCAGCGATTCCGTGCGAATAGCTTCATCCATAGAACCAAATGGGAATTTACGGTGCGCGCTTAAACACATCGATTGGAAAGGCACTTGGTGCTTTTCACAAAGGCGACGAAGCTCGTAAATTTCTTCATCAGACCAATCCAAACGAGCGCGTCGCTCATCGGTCTCATCGACAGAAATTTCCACAAAGTCGAAGCCCGCTTCTTTCGCGTGAATCAGGCGCTCTTCCCAAGTAAGGAAAGTTGGCATCGCTTTTTCGTAAATACCTAATCTGAATTTGTTTTTAGAATCAAACATTCTTTTTCCTTAAAAGAGTTGTTGTTCTATACGCGTTGTAATGTCTTGAATTCTGCTAGCAATTTCTTCGTAGCCGAGTGCTTTCATTTTGGGCGTAAGCGACGAGACACTTACCGCGTATACAGGAGATTTGTTCTTGTCAAAAATAGGAACAGCAACACAAGAGATACCCGCTTCGTTCTCTTCATCATCAAGCGCATAACCACGCGCTTTGATTTTATCGAGAACATCAAAAAACTGAGACTTATCGAGAATCGTATTCTCAGTTAACGGCTTCATCGTGCTGACATTGCGTTGCCAGTAGGTTTCTCGAACGCTCTCTGAGCTGAATGCGAGGTAACATTTACCTGCAGCAGAGCAGTACATTGGTGAATGCAGCCCGACGTAGGTTCGAGTTCTAAAGGCAGAGTTAACGGGTTCGAACTTGTCTTTAAAAATGATGTTGTCAGCATCAAAAGAGAGAAAGTTAACCGTTTCATTCACATCGTCGAGCAGTTCAGATAGATATGGCTTAACCGTGCCAGTGACATCAGAGTTGATAGCAGCATGTCCTAGCTGAACCAACTTCATTGTTAAGCGATATTCTTTACCTGAACACATTTGAGCAACATAACCAGAGGCTTCAAACGTCGCTAAAATACGGTGGACAGAAGACTTGTTGAAGCCTGTCCCTTCAGACACTTTTTGTAGAGAAACTCCATTCGGGTAGTTCCCAAGGAATTCCAATACAGTCAGTGCTTTAGACAACGATTTAATTTGCTCACTCATATATGTGCTACCAGTGTTTACCTATTTCAGTATGGAAGTTTTCTGCGATGTCACGGCCATTGCTACCGGCTAATGCACGACCAGCAATAAATGACTTTGCAGACAGATTCTTAAACAAATGCAGATCGTCTGGCACAATACCACCAGTTATGGATAGTTCAATTCCAATATCCGATAATTTCTGCATTTTTATCAAATCTTCTTCGGTCCAGCTCACACCTGCGAGCTCAGCATCACGTGAGCGGTGATAAATTGCTTGTTTAATACCCATGTCGACCCATGCTCTTGCGTCGTCTAGAGTCCAGTGTCCATAGAGCTCAATTTGTACCTCGCCACCAAATTCGTCAGTCACTTTTTTGGCTGAACGTATTGTTTCGATATGAGCCGCTGCACTCACGGTTACCCAGTTGGCCCCCGCTTCCATTGCTAGACGCGTTAAAATAGCGCTGGCATCGGTGATTTTCATATCACACACAATGATGTGGCTTGGGTATTTTTCTCGTAGGATTCTTACGCTATCTACGCCGTGGGCGAAGGCTAAAATCGTCCCGATTTCAATCACATCTAACTTATCTGCAACATGCTCTATTGAGGCTAATGCAGTGTCGATATCATTGGCATCAAGTGCCATTTGTAATAAGGGCTTAGACATTCATTTCATCCTCAAATTGTTTGAACAACTGCACCAGTCTTTGATAGTGCTTATATTTTGTTTGGTATAGGTCGTAATGTTCAGGATTTGGTTCAACACGTGATGCAGAATTGGTAATGGCTTGCGTGCATTCTTCTAGTGATGTGAATTCGCCTGCTCCCACCATCGCCATCATGGCTGCGCCTAATGAGCCCGTTTCATCAACGTCTGATATTTCAACCGTCATACCGGTTAGGTCAGCCAGCATTTGCATCCATACAGGACTAGACGCAGGGCCGCCGGTCACTTTCAATACGTTTGCTTTCGGAAAACGCTGGCGCATACGTTCAAGATGTATGTTGTGACAGAACAAAATACCTTCCCAAATCGCTTGAATCAGGTGACCTTTTGTATGGTGCGATTGCAGCCCGTAGAAGCCTGACTTCAAGCCGAGACCTTGGTTAGAACCGTAAAGAAATGGCACGAAATAGAGGCTGCTTGATGCCGTGTCTAATGCTTCCACTAACGCTTGATTTTGCTGGTGGTTAATCTGGCCATTTTCACCAAGGTAGTCGGCGAACCATTCATAATTACCCGCAGAGGTTGGGCTCGCTTCGTGAATGATGTATTCGTTATCGACGGCGTAATGGCCGTAAACAAAGTTGTGGCTCTCTTGCGTTACTTTCTTTGATATGCCAGACGTTACCGCCCATGTTCCCATCACGTAATTCAGGGTATCTTCTGAAGAGTTGATTCCAGAACAGATCGCGGTAGACACAACATCAAACAAACCGCCGAACACAGGTGTACCTATTGCTAGTCCGGTTTCATTAGCAACGGCCGCAGTGATTTTCCCTGCTTGCTGTTGAGGTTTTACAACGGGTGGTAGCGCATCCCAAATTTCTTCGATGTCAAAGGTTTCCAGAAGGGCTTTGTCATACTCACCAGTGATGGAGTTGAAAAAATTACTTTCTGAAATATTGGTCAGTTCTGCTGCGACTTCGCCCGTTAAGCGATAACGAAGGTAGTCGTGAGACATCATCACTGCGCCAATGTTGTTGTATCGTTCGGCATCGTTCTCTTTGATCCAGCGAATAATCGATACAGGGTGACCTGTCCACAGTGTTTGCAGTGTGGTTGGATAAATCTCTTGTGCTTTACCCTGTTCTAGCCACTCTTTAACGATAGGCAGTGAACGCGAGTCAGAAGACATAATGCCGTGGCCGAGGTTTTGTCCCTCTTTATCAAGAAGGTAAACGCCTTTGCCTTGGGCTGAAATGCTCAAGCCTTTGATAGAGGTCGGTTCTACTTTTGTGGTCTCTAAAAGCTGCTTAATGACATCGACAGCGTTACCCCATAGTGCGTTTAGGTCGCGTTCTACCCAACCTTGTTTTTCGTTGATGACGCTCGCCGATACGCGGGCAAGACCTTGTTGTTCACCTTTTGCGTTAAACAACGCGGCTTTCATAAAAGTGCCGCCAGAATCAATTCCAATGTAGTAATTCATTATTTGGCTTCCAGTAAATCGTTGTGAATTTTCACCACCAGTTTTCTAACGGGTTGGCTGTCATCATTTTCAATATTGGTGATATGCACGATATTTGGTGTGAATAAATAAAATTGATTGCGTTTTGCATGAATGAAGCTGAGTTCAATTCCTGGGTATTCGTAAAACTGAAGGTCACGTTCTTGGTTATAAGGTTGTGCGTTGCTGTGTTCGCCAGTGTCGATCGCCCATGCCATCACTTCAGAACCTTCGAGAATGATCTGCAAGTCAGAATGGTATTTATGGACTTCAGGTTGGAAGTTTCCTAGAGGCTCTTTGTCATATTCCAATACAACAAACCATGCCTGTTTTGAATCAAAACCAGGGAGTTCATGGCGACCTAATGCGAGTTTTTCTTGGTCGAGACTGTTCAAGTACTCAAGCACGTTTTGAATAACGACAGGGTACGACTTACTGATCTGCGTAGGTTGAGTATTTCCGACTAACATAAAAATTCTCTTTAAATATAAACAGCTTAATAAAGCCGATGCTTTAAATTAATGGGCACCAAATAGATCTTGCAAAAGCGTCGCTAGCCCTGTCTTATCATCATTGTTTTTAGGCGTGATCAGGTTGGCTGAGCTTTTTACGGTGTCATCTGCGTTTTGCATTGCGATGCCAAGCCCTACTGCTTTAAGCATCGAAATGTCATTGTGGTTATCACCAATCGCGACACACTGCTCTAGGCTGATACCGAGCGGCTCAATGTAGCGAGTCAATGCATTACCTTTGCTATTACCTGTTGCAGCGAAATCGACACGATCAATCCAAGATCGCTCGCCATTGAAGTTTTCTTTCACAAAAGGAATTTCTGCGAATGTGTTTACTTCACCTTCAACGACAAACTTCCACACATACTCTGAAATTTGTGCTTCATGTTGGAAGTCGTCGACCTTTTGAATGTTTGGTCGCTGGCTTTCTGGAAAGGTTTGAGACCACGTCAGTAGCGCTTCCATGTATTCAATAGGGCGTGCTCTCGAGTAAAGCATTGCATCACGCACATACATCACCATCTTTAGATCATGAGCTTGAGATAGGGTGATAAACTCAGCCGCAATTTCTTTGTCGATTGCGTTTTCTTGAATGACCGTATCGTTCTGGTAATCAAAGATGTAAGTGCCATTGCAACAAATTATTGGCGTCGATAAACCAAGCTGATCGTAATAAGGTTTTGCCGCGACATGATGGCGACCCGTAACGATAACCACATGAGTGTGTTGAGCGACTTGCTTGATGGCTTCGACTAACTTTTGGCTAATAGTGTGCTGCGAGTTGAGCACCGTCCCATCGAGATCTAACGCCAATAGCTTGTGCTTATCCAATTTATGTTTATAGAACTTATGCGGTGATGACTTGTGCATGTGCGAGGCCTTACTTCTGTCCGTAGTATGAATTCTTACCGTGTTTACGGTTGTAATGCTTGTCGAGTAGCTCTGGTTGAATTGCTGCTTCTGGACTGATGGCACGAGTAGCTGTTGCCATGGCTGCAATCTCTTCCATTACGACAGCATTGTGCACTGCGTCTGAACCATCCTTGCCCCATGTAAATGGTGCGTGGCCTGCGATGATGACACCTGGCATTGCCTGTGGATCGATATCGCGTTGGTTGAATTCTTCGATAATCACTAAGCCAGTGTTTTTCTCGTAATCAGATTCGATTTCAGATTTCGTTAGTAGGCGAGTACAAGGCACATCACCGTAGAAGTAATCGGCGTGTGTGGTTCCAAGCGCTGGAATGTCTCGGCCGGCTTGCGCCCAGATTGTTGCATTGCGAGAGTGTGTGTGAACAATGCCGCCAATGGTTGGGAAGGCTTTATAAAGCTCAACGTGCGTTGCTGTGTCGCTCGAAGGATTCAGCTTGCCTTCAATGCGGTTGCCTTCTAAATCGAGAATAACGATGTCATCTGCCGTCATTACATCGTATTCAACACCTGACGGTTTGATTGCAATCACGCCACGTTCACGATCGATTTCAGAGACATTGCCCCAAGTGAAAGTCACTAAGCCATATTTAGGAAGTTGTAAGTTTGCTGCGAACACTCGTTCTTTTAATTCTTGATACGCGTTTGGTTCTTGAGACATGGTATTTGCCTATGTTGTATTGAGTTGAAGTACGAGTTGATTGCCTAGCTAAATTCTTAGCCAAAAACGCGCTAGGCAATCGCACTCAATCGCGTTACTTAGTGGCTAGCTTGATCTTGTTGATCATGACATCGCCATTTTTCTCGATGTAAGCGCTCCATACTGGCTGAATTGCTTGTTGGAAAGCTGCGCCATCAACATCACGGTTTACTTGCATACCGTTCGCTTCTAGCTGAGCAATCATCTTGTCTTCTTTCTGGATACTTAGCTCTCGCTGCATTGCCACGGCTTCAGCAGAAACCTCTTCGATGATTTTTTGCTCTTCCTCAGTTAGCTTGTCGAACTTACGTAGGTTCATAGTAAGAACCAGTGGCGAGTATGCGTGTTGTGTAAGGCTTAGGTATTTTTGTACTTCATCAAATTTGAAAGACAGCGTTACAGAAATTGGGTGGTCTTGAGAGTCAACAACGCCTGTTTCAAGTGCAGTATAAAGTTCAGATACTGGAAGTTGCTGCGGGTTAGCCCCTAGTTCATTGAACATGTCATTCAGTGCTTTCGAGCCGTTAACACGCATTTGTAGGCCTTTTACATCTGAAGGTAGACGAATCGGCTTCTCGTTGTTGGTCATGTTGCGGTAACCATTTTCTGGGAAACCAAGGCCTTTAAGACCGAATTTCTCGAAGTTCGCTAGCACTTCTTTACCCGGTTCGCCGTCTAGTACTTTGTAGGCTGTTTGACGATCTGGAAACATGAATGGCAGTGTGAATGCTGCTGATTCAGGCATTAGACCGTTGTAGTTGTTTAGGCCAACCATCGCTAAATCAACGATGCCAGCGCGTGAGCCATCGATCATTTGCTTATCACTGCCCAGTTGACCTTGTGGGTATACGTTTACTTTGATTTCGCCGTTTGAACGAGCTTCTACTTCTTTCTTAAAGAACAAAGATAGGTCTTGTTGCAAATCTGACTCTGGTGCAGCGTGCGCCAGTTTTAGAGTGGTTGTTGCAAGCGCGTTTGAGCTCAATGCAATCGTTGAAGCAAGTAACGTAAGTTTTAGTAGGGATTTCATTATTATTTTCTCCGTCGAGGATTAACCAATGACAAACGACATTGGCACAGTGATAATGCTTGGGAAGATGACAAACAGTGTGAGCAGAGCCATGTACGCAGCGATGAATGGCAATACACCTTTCACAGCCGTTGACATAGGAACTCTAGCTACACCACACACTACGTTCAGTACGGTGCCTACAGGAGGCGTAATCAGACCAATTGAACAGTTAATAACGAACAAGAGTCCGAAGTACGTTGGGTCAATCCCAGCCATCTTGATGACAGGCATTAATAGAGGTACAAGAATCAGAATTGTTGGGCTCAAGTCCATAACCATGCCAACACACAGCACAAGCAACATAATCACTGCCATGAGTAGACGAGGGCTATCCACTAGTGGACCTAACATTTCTGCGAGTTGTTGAGGAAGTTGAGCAACAGTAATTAGCCAAGCTGCAACCATTGCACAACCTACTAAGAACATTACCATTGCGGTCGAACGACCTGCGTTCAGTACGATGTGATAGAACTTCTTAATGGTGAGTTCTTTGTACACAAACGTAGAGATAAAGATTGCGTATGCCGCCGCAACGACTGCCGCTTCTGTTGGGGTGAAAATACCAAAGCGAATACCAACAATGATGATGACTGGCAGCATCAATGCCCAAACACCATCTTTCAGTGCTGCGCGCTTTTCTGCTTTTGTCGCTTTTTCTGAGGTCGCTAGATTTTCTTTACGAACCGTCCAACGCCAAACAAACATCAATGTCATACCCATCAACAGGCCTGGAACAATGCCGCCTAGGAATAGGTTTTTAATTGAGATACCGCCAGCAACACCAACCAAAATCAAAGGTATTGAAGGTGGGATAACAGGTGCGATGATACCGCCGGATGCCAATAGACCCATTGAAGGTGCTTCTGGGTATTTCGCTGCTTTCATCATTGGGTAAAGAATACTTACCAAGGCTGCGGCATCTGCTACAGCGGAACCTGAAAGGCCAGCAAGTAATACCGACGTCATGATTGCGACGTAACCTAAACCACCTTGACGATGCCCAACGTAAGTGGTCGCTAAGCGGACAATACGCTGTGACAAACCACCCGATGCCATTACTTCTCCTGCAATAAGGAAGAATGGGATGGCAAGCAAAGTAAAGCTGTCGACACCATTAATTAAAGACTGCGCAAGAATGTCTGCACTAAAGAAGTCCATATGAAGCATCAACGCCATTGAAGACAACAACAGTGCAAATGCGACAGGAAGACCAAGTAAGATTGAGACAATCAATACCGATAAGAAAATGGCTAACGTCATTATTCTTTCTCCTCTTCTAAGCTATCTAGCTGCCAGTCTGGTTTGAAGATTCGTACAAAGGCAATCACACCCATTAACGCGCCTGATACCACGCCAGCTAAGTAAAATAATGCTGAAGGAAGCCCTGTTAGTTGAGAAATATCTGACCAGTTGGACATCATTTGACGGTATGAACCAACGTAAAGCATGCCAACTGATATCAATACAATTACCCAACAAATTCGTCTTAGTACGGGTACTGCTTTAGGGAATAGTCGTTCAGAGAATTCCGAAACCGCGAGGTGCTCACCTCGGCGCAGCACAACGGCTGCACCAAGCATGACAATCCATACAAGACCAAGGCGAGATAGTTCTACAGAGGGACGAAGACCAGAAGAAAAGCCGTAGCGTAAAACTACGTTTGTAAATACGAGAATAATCATACAAGTCAGAATGACCGCCATGATGACATCGATACTTTTCCAAATACTCTTAAATACACTTTGCATAAAGCTTTCCCTACCTTTGGCAAATTACAGAGATGTAATCTGTTCCCAAATTCCATCATTGATTTCAATGCCGCCAGCTGCTTCGTGTTTCTTGATGAAGTTTTCAATTTCAGAACCAGCAATCATCACTGAGCCAGTTTCTGCAGGCTCTGATTCAAGTACGTAGTCACGAATGCGCTTCATCTCTTGTGCGTAAGTGCTTTGGTCCATTGTCTTGCTTAGGTCGATAGCGATAAGGAATTGAGATACACCAAACTCACCACCCATATCTTCAGTTAGTGCGGGTACTGAGTGGCCGCCAGTGATGGCAGTTAGCATCATGTCTAGCACGATTGCCATTGATGAACCTTTCCAAAAGCCCATTGGAAGTAGACGTTTATTTTCCCAAAGTACATGTGGGTCTTTGGTTAGTTCGCCGTTATCATCGAAGCCGCCGACGACAGGCAGTTCTTTGTCAGCAAGGACGAAATTTTGAAGTTGGCCGTAAGAGAATTGAGTCATTGAGCAATCAACAACAACAGGTGGATCGCCAGCTACTGCCATGATTAGAGGGTTTGAACCGACACGGTGATCTTTACCACCCCATGCTGGCATTACTGCTATTGAGTTTGTCGATGCAATCCCTGCGAAACCTTCACGAGCCATTTTTAATACGTAAGCTCCGCCACGCATCCAGTGGTTCGAATTACGCATACCGACCATGCCGATACCGTAGTCACGTGCTAATTCCATTGCACGTTCTGCACAGATAAGACCATTAAGAACGCCAGGTCCGTAGTTACAATCCCATTGCTCTAGTGCTCCCATGCTGTTAACACATTCTGGCTCGGCATTTAATTTGATTTGACCTTTATCTACTTGGTCAATGAATACCGGAAAACGGTTGATGCCATGTGAGTAAGTGCCTTCGTTTGCCATTTCAACAAAACCTGCAGCAAGCTTGCTTGCCATCTCTGGTTTCATGTCTCTAGCCAAAAGGATTCGTTCATATTCTTGTTGTAGTTTCTCTGTAGATACTAAAGGCATCAGTGCTCTCCGATAAGTTAAATTCCATAATGCGGAATCAATTATTGTTGTTATTCCGAAAATATTCTGTGAGCAAAGTTGCGAAATATTTCCTTATTAAGTTTTTCTCTGATAACTGTTAACTGGTTAAAAAGTGAAACAAAAAGATTTCATGATTCCGTAATGCGAAACAAAAAGCGTGTTCAGGATCTGGTTTCTAAGACTAAATCTAATGAAATTCGATAAGTTCGGCGGAATAAACTTGTCAAATTATGGAATTCGAGCAAACAGTAACTTTACTGAATATAAAATAGTGGCGTTGAAATCTGAGCGAAGGGTCAAATTTAGAGAGGGAAATCCGTACAGTTGAGCAGTCTTCTATATAGTGGTTTTGTTGTTTTGGAATTATTTCTTGGTAGATATTCGTTAAGCATTGAGCTTACTTCTATGAAAATTGTTATTGCACCAGACTCGTTTAAAGAATCTTTATCGGCTGTATCTGTGGCGGCGTGTATTGAAAAGGGCTTTCGTGAAATCTTCCCAGACGCTGAATACGTAACATTGCCTTTGGCTGATGGTGGTGAAGGGACTGTGGATGTATTGCTCCAAGGGCTTGTTGGTGAAAAGCGACATAGGCAAGTCGAAGGGCCGTTAGGGCAACAAGTTAATGCTGAATGGGCGATGCTTGAGTCATCCAATAGCAACCCGAACAAAACGGCACTGGTTGAAATTGCTGCTGCATCGGGTTTGGACTTGTTGAAACCAGAGCAGCGTGATCCATTGATTGCTTCTTCATTCGGAACGGGGCAATTGATTTTGGAGGCGCAAGCCCAGAACAAGTTGTGATGCTTGATAAGGCGCTTGAGAATTTTGCTCAAGTAGTTGAATCGCAAGGTTGTGTTCGTGGGGATGATCCCTTTCACAAGCGTACTGGTTATGGCGCGGCTGGTGGTGCTCCAATGGGGCTTGGTTTATTGTTTAACATGCAGATTAAACCGGGTATTGAGATGGTGCTTGATGTTTTGCAAGCCGATGAAGTATTGAAAGGCGCAGATCTTGTGATTACCGGTGAAGGGCAAATGGACAATCAAACTCTGCAAGGAAAGACGCCTTATGGCATTGCCAAACGTGCGAGCTTACAAGGCATTCCGACCATAGGGATTGCAGGTTCTTTAGGTACAGAAGTCGAAGCCTTATATGGTGAAATGAACAGCTTGTTTGGTACAGTGCGCTCTCCTCAGTCACTCGAGCAAGTACTGCGAGAAGCTGAATTGAACCTAACCAGAACGGCGAGGAACATTGCCTCAACTCTGAGGTTAGGCCATGCCATTTTTAAATAAACCGAAGTTATACATAGGCTTATTCGCAGTGAAGTTCAATAGGTTTCATAGATAACAACGATAAATATAAACGATTATATTTTCTGCCAACTCAGGTCTATTCTTTATCCATATTGTTTTAGTGGTTTTTAAAGTATTGAATCCACTTAAATCTAAGATGTGGCAACGATGCGATATCTTTAACCTTAAGGAATAGACCATGAGTAAAAAACTGACCACAGCTGCGGGTTGTCCTGTCGCTCATAACCAGAATGTTCAAACGGCGGGCAAACGTGGTCCACAACTTCTTCAAGACGTTTGGTTTTTGGAGAAATTGGCCCATTTTGATCGTGAAGTGATTCCAGAGCGTCGTATGCACGCGAAAGGCTCAGGTGCTTACGGCACATTTACCGTTACACACGACATCACAAAATACACCAAGGCAAAATTGTTCTCTGAAATAGGTAAAAAAACCGACTTGTTTGCACGTTTCACAACAGTTGCGGGTGAGCGCGGTGCTGCCGATGCTGAACGTGATATTCGTGGCTTTGCATTGAAGTTTTATACTGAAGAAGGCAACTGGGATATGGTGGGCAACAACACGCCAGTATTCTTCCTTCGTGATCCTCTTAAGTTCCCTGACTTAAACCACGCGGTGAAACGTGACCCACGCACCAACATGCGTAGCGCGAAAAACAACTGGGATTTCTGGACTTCTTTGCCGGAAGCTCTGCACCAAATTACTATCGTAATGAGTGACCGTGGTATCCCTGCGACTTACCGTCACATGCACGGCTTTGGTAGCCACACGTTCAGCTTCATCAACGCTGATAACGAACGTTTCTGGGTGAAATTCCACTTCAAATCTCAGCAAGGTATTAAGAACCTTTCTGATGCAGAAGCGGCACAAGTGATCGGTGATGATCGCGAAAGCCACCAACGTGATTTGCTAGACAGCATCGATAACCAAGATTTCCCGAAATGGACGTTGAAAGTACAAGTGATGCCAGAAGCGGATGCAGCGAAGGTTCCATACAACCCGTTCGATTTGACTAAGATCTGGCCTCATGCAGATTACCCGTTGATCGAAGTGGGCGAATTTGAGCTAAATCGTAACCCGCAAAACTTCTTCGCAGAAGTAGAGCAGTCAGCATTCAACCCAGCGAACGTAGTTCCAGGTATCAGCTTCTCGCCAGACAAGATGCTGCAAGGTCGTCTGTTTGCTTACGGTGATGCACAACGTTACCGTTTGGGTGTAAACCATCAGCACATTCCAGTGAATGCGCCTCGTTGCCCAGTACACAGCTACCACCGTGATGGCGCGATGCGTGTCGATGGTAACTTCGGTGGCACATTAGGTTATGAGCCAAACAACGAAGGTCAATGGGCTGAGCAACCAGATTTCGCTGAACCAGCACTGAACCTAGATGGCGCAGCAGCACACTGGGATCACCGCGAAGATGAAGATTACTTCTCGCAACCGGGTGACTTGTTCCGCCTAATGACACCAGAGAAGCAAGCGATTCTTTTTGATAACACTGCTCGCAACCTAGGCGGCGTGCCAAAAGAGATTCAATTGCGTCACCTAAGACACTGTTACAAAGCTGACCCTGCATACGGTGAAGGCATTGGTAAACTGCTTGAAATCGACGTGAGCGAATTTAAGTCGTAATCAATCATCTTGATTCGTTAATTGAAAGGCCGTTGAGTGAATCACTCAACGGCCTTTTTTGATCTCGCTGTTTATTAAGCAACCCTAAATCATTGAAAAATTTAATAATCCACATTGATAGTTTTTACCTATCGAATTGATAAATCTATCCCATTATCTTTGTAAGAGTGATGGGATTATTCTACGACTATCAGTTTATAAAGTAGAAGAGTTTGAGATGAATAAGAGCGCATTAATCGTTGAAGGTGGAGCAATGAGAGGTATTTTTGCTGCTGGAGTTTTAGACGCCTTCATGCAAGACGATTTCCGTCCTTATGATTTTGCCATCGGCGTATCTGCAGGTGTGTCGAATCTGGTTGGCTACTTATCTCATGCACCAAAACGCAGTTATGATGTGATCACCACGATGGCGACGGATAAAACTTTCTTTAATCCTGCTCGCTTTGCCAAAGGCGGTAACTTGGTAGATGTTAAATGGTTATGGAACGAATCCAATCAACGTTATCCGCTCGATTGTGGTGAGTTGTTTTCAAGTATCCCACTCATTGCTGCTGTCACAAATGTCGATACGGGCAGTGCAGACTACTACCATATTAAGCCAGAAAACCTTTCTAATGTTGTTGAAGCAACAACGGCTTTACCTATCGCTTACCGTGAAACTCCGTGTTTCTCTGGTGGCTGTTATACCGATGGCGGTGTAGCCGATTCGATTCCGGTTCGTGAAGCATATCGCCGTGGCGCACGCGATATTACCGTGATTCTGTCTCACCCATTGAGCTACCGAATGAAGCCTCAAAAGCACCAATGGATGCTGAAGAAACTATTAAAGAAATTCCCGAATATTGCTGAGTCGATGGCGGTACGTGCTGAAAACTACAACCAGTCTCTGGAGTTCATTCGTAACCCACCCAAAGATGCGACCATTAAAGTGATAGCGCCACCTGAAGCCTTCGCGGTTAAGCGTTTAACTATGGATCAAAGTACTCTTAATACAGGTTACGAGATGGGCGTCAAAGCCGGTGAAGAGCACCTTGCTATTAGAAAAGGCGTTTATGGTTTAGACACTGAAGATTGTCATTTCTGCGTCTAGGAACGGTTTTAGAATACTGAATAAACGACGAAGCCACGCTGTTCACTTCAGAATAGCGTGGCTTTGTATCTGTAGACTTAGTTTGTTTTTAACTCAGCCTGCTGTTAACTCAATCTGTTATTAAACGAGTTCGTTGCCGCTGGTGTTGCCAGCAAAGAAAGCATCAACACTGGTGAGTGTTGTGTTCGCGATATTGAACAGAGCATCTTTGGTTAAGAAAGCTTGGTGACCTGTGAACAGCACGTTGTGACAAGCAGATAGACGGCGGAACACATCATCGACAATCACGTCATTTGATTTGTCTTGGAAGAACAGCTCTTTCTCGTTGTCATACACATCAAGACCAAGTGCGCCAATCTTACTCTGTTTAAGCGCTTCGATAGCAGCTGTGGAATCCAGTAGTTCACCACGGCTGGTGTTGACAATCATCACGCCGTCTTTCATCTTCTCAAACGCAGTCGCATCTAATAGGTGGTAGTTCTCTTTACTCATTGGGCAGTGTAGAGAAATCACATCAGACTCTTGGTAAAGTTCGTCGAGTTCAACGTATTTAGCGCCTAACTCAACAGCTAACGGGTTTGGATATGGGTCATAGCATAGGATATTCATGCCTAAACCCTTCAGAATTCGCATCGTCGCTAGGCCAATCTTACCCGAGCCAATCACACCGACCGTTTTACCGTGGAAGTTAAAGCCAACTAACCCCTCAAGAGAGAAGTTCGCATCACGAGTGCGTTGGTATGCCTTGTGTAGTTTACGGTTCAAACACATCATCATGCCAACCGTGTGTTCTGCTACCGATTCTGGTGAGTAAGCCGGAACGCGAACCACTTGCAGACCAAACTCTTTGGCTGCGTCTAGGTCGACCTTGTCAAAGCCCGCACAGCGCATCGCGATTAACTTGGTGCGGCCTTGAGCAAGAATCTCTAACACGTCTCGCGATAGGTCATCGTTTACAAACGCACAAACCACTTCGTTGTCGTGCGCCATTTTTGCTGTTGTTGTGGTGAGTCGAAAATCGTGAAAATGAAACTCAGCGTTGAGTTCGCCTTTTGCCAGTTCGAATGATTTTTCGTCGTATGATTTTGAGCTAAAAAAAGCAATGTTGAGCATGGCTTCCTCTCTTACCTAAAATATAAATAACCCACTAATTCATTCTCTGAAACGGGATTAAAACAAGGGCATGTTGACCTTTCGCGGTTAAGTTTTGTTCGAGATAAAATCGTTTTAATCGCGACGAGAGGTTTGCCGCCTAGTCATTCTAAGCAAAACCCTCTCAACAAAGAGTAAAACGATTTTAGCCGAACCCTTCGGGCAGTGTTTGTGGTTCCTTTCTACAGCGTTATCGAATTCTCATGTAGGCGAGCTACACGTCGAATTCTCTGCCTTGTATAAATAACCCACAAACGGCTGCAAAAATCAGCTCGATAGGTCAACATGCCCTACAACTCTGTTCAGTGTGCTAGAGTTTTTTTCTCTTGTCTATCACCATTAGTCATTGTAATTGCTATGGTTATTTGATCTTTTGTCTTCACTTATTGAACATTAAAAATCACATTACGAGGTTGCTTGCTTATAAGTTCATCAATATTGAATGAATCTTACTTTCGGGTGTGGAACGTTGAATTTTCCAGTGTGACGGAATACGTAAATGACTCATATAAAACCTCTTCTCTAACTGTTCTTTGAAAGTTGTGCTTCTGTCTAACGAGTGGCGGTTGTTATTTACCAGTAGTTCTCACTGCTGAATTGACCGGGTTTTCTGCGTAAGTGCTTTTCGAAACCTAAGCTAGTTAGCGCTTCGCTTGTGTCACGAACCATTTGCGGATTGCCGCAAAGGTAGAAAAAACTGCGGGTTTGATTGAAAGCGACAGACGCGGCTTGCTCGAGGTCGCCTCCAAGTAACAAATTTGGGATTCGTCCGCGCAAAGTTCCGGTAACTGATTCTCTAGAAATAATTGGCACATATTTAAGTCTCCCTTGAAAGTGATTAACGAGTTGAGTGATACGATCTCGATAAGTCAGGTCTTGCTCTGTTCTTACAGCATGCACTAGAACCAGATTCTTGAATGAAGAGGCTTTGTCTGAAGCCAACTCAGTTTGCTGTATCTGCATGCTCTCAAGTATTGAGATAAATGGGCCTACCGCGGTTCCGGTTGAAAGCATCCATAGATCGTCGGCGATCTCTGGGATCTCATCTAAGGTCATAAAGCCACTTGGGTCTTTGCCGACAAAGATGTCATCGCCCATCTTCAACTCATGAAGTTGAGGTGAAAGCTGACCGTTCTGATCCTTAATAATCAAAAATTCCAGATGTTGATGACCTTGTTCGTGCTCTGGCGCGTTCACCATCGAATAGGCGCGTCGAACAAATTCACCTTCACTGTTGCGTAACCCCAACTTTGTGAATTGACCAGCTTGGTAGGATGAAACTGGTGCACTGACTTGGAGTGAGAACAATTGATCGGTCCACTCTATCTTGTGTAGGACTTTTCCGGTTACCAAACCATGAGGAATATCTGTCATATCATCACCTTTACGTAGAGAAGCTATCTCATTAAGGATACTCAACTATCTTACTTTTTGGAGTTGCATGTACCATGCCAATAATGAGAATGCTTATCAGTACTAATTCTTTAGTGGGATATAGGTTTGATTGAGTCAGAAAGACTAGATTATTTTGGTGTCCAAAAGACTCTATTGTGTTTTTTTGTTTCTATTAGCGTTCTGAGAGTTAAGTGAGCCATGTCCGAGATCTGTTGAGTGGTTCGACCCTTAGGATATTCCACCAATAACTAAAGAGAATAATTTGTAGATGCGTATAATGGCGGCTTTCGATCTCAATATAGCCGTGTTTTATGCTTGATAATCTTCGTATGGCCTTGAACGTGTTGTTCGTGACCATCAATACTGCAATGACTGCGTTTACCGTAAGCTTCTTTGGCCTCATTAAACTAATTCTTCCAATCCCTGTTGTGCAGAAGTCATGTACTCGTCTCGCTAACTTCACATTTTGGTGTTGGGCTTCGCTCAATTTTTGGATGTTGAATGTTAATAATGATATCGAATGGCAAGTGGAAGGGGGGGAAGATATTTCGACCAAGCAGTGGTATTTGATGATGTCTAACCACCTAAGCTGGGCAGATATTGTGATTTTGTCTTCAATCCTAAAAGACAAAATGCCGATGACGAAGTACTTCTTGAAACATGAATTGTTGTACGTACCATTTGTTGGCTTGGCCTGCTGGGGCTTAGATATGCCATTCATGAGACGCCACTCTCGTGAGTTCCTATTACGCAACCCAGAACGCCGTAATGATGATTTTAATGCAATCAATAAAGCGTGTACTAAGTTCAAATTAGCACCGACAACATTGGTTAATTTTGTTGAAGGGACTCGTGCAAACCACGAGAAACTGGCGTCAGCAAAGACCCCTTATCGCCACTTATTGAAGCCGAAAACTGGGGGCGTGGCATTTGCTTTATCTGCAATGGGCCCAATTTTGGATGGCATCGTGGATGTGACCTTAGCTTACCCTGAAAACCAAACCTCTCCGTTTGAAGATATGCTGAAGGGCAAAATGACTAAGGTCGTTGTGCGTATTAAATTGCATCCAATGGATGAGAACGTGAACGGTAATTACTTTGAAGATAAGGCTTTTAAACGTCGCTTCCACAATTGGTTGAACAGCACGTGGAAAGAGAAAGACGTCTACCTTGATACGGTTTATGGGGTTGATAAGCCTTCTGAGGTAGAGACAGTTGACGAGCCTGATGTGGCTTATAAGAAACAAGAACAGTAAGCTAAAACTGAATCGATAGCATTAATAAAGCCGATAGCTCATTGAACTATCGGCTTTTTTATTAATTTGACTTTCTTAATATTCAAACCATTAAGTTAGTACTTACTATGGCTTAACCGCCTGGTAAGCATCAATAATATGCTTTACTTGGCTAGGTTTGCCTTGCTTCTCTTGTCCTTGATGGATACGTAAGTAGTGCTGCAATGTTTTGGCTTTGTATTGCTGTGATACCTTCACTTGTTCATCACAACTTGGTGTCCAGATCTTGTCACCGACGTTTGATATCTCGCTAACGGTTTGGCTCTTTTCTGAATCACCGCGACTATTACTCACCAATAAAATCTCGTAGTAACGACGGTTCTCTTCAATCAACACTTCATCAATAAGGCCAAAATGGATCGCCTTTAAATGGCTTCTCAACTCGAATTGCTGATGCACCGGACAAAGCAAGAAATCGATCGCTTTGTCTGGGTGTTGACGATGAATATCATCGACGAGCTTTTGAGTAAGATCGCCACCGACGCCCGCAATAATCACCAGGTGTTTGCCAGTATGTTTCTCAAGCGGGATAGCGGCGACATCCATACAGTAGACTTGCCATTGGCTAGTCACTTTCTGTTCTGCTATTGCACCTTGCGGAAAGTAACGCGTAAGTTTGCTTTCCAAATCGCTCATAAGAGACGGGACAATATCGACAAAGTGAAGCTGAGGTGCTTTGTTATCCGACAACAGTTGAACACCCAAGAAGCCGTGATCACAACAACAGTCCCAAATATGTTGGTAGTCATTGCTGACAAGGGAATGGAGAGTTTGCAGTCGGTTACTTAGCTTCATAAGGCTCGTGTCGTTAGAAAAGGGGTATTGTCGTGTTGAACGCGCATTGTAATGACTTTCCATAAAAACAAAAGCACCTAGGGTATGAATCCTAGGTGCTTTGTAGTGGCTACAGAAATGTAAGTATAGGTTTACGATGCTTTGGCAACGGCTCTGATATGGCCTTCCACTCGGTTCTTACCAAGTTGTTGCGCGATAAGTTTCGCTTGTTCCGCCAGCGCTAAAGCTGAGTCTGTTTCACCCTCTATTTGCGAGTATCCCACGCTAACCCCTAGCGATAAGGTGATATCTGGAGTGACGATGGTTTTCTCCGCGATTGCGACTCTGCACTGGTCTAGCTGGAATTTGGCATCTTTCACATCATTGGCTTTGAATAATACTGCGAACTCCTTTCCTCCAACACGAGCCAAGCAAAGTCCCTTTGGCTTGGGGAAGTAACTGCGTATCGATTCTGCAGTCAGCTTGATCATCTTGTCGCCAACCGCTTCACCGTAGGCTCGGTTTACGTGGTCGAAGTTATCGATATCAAGCAGAGCGACATAGGTATCGGGCTCGCTCACGTAGTTTTCGATGGCGATGCTGAAACTGCTCTTATTGTCTAACTGCGTCATCAGATCTTTGCTGCTCAATTGATGTTGAAGCAGTAAGTTAGACAAAGAGACTTCAGTGTAATCACGGATCATTCGTAGAATACTCTGGCTGATCGGTAAGTTTACGTTTACGTACAACACTGCGATCAACTGCTGACGAGAGTGCAAAGGAATACAGTAATGACGTTGGTGTATTTTGAGTTTACACGCCAGTGGATCGGCGTACTTACCACTTCGGTAAGCCATAGTGTCCGGTGTAAATCGCTCTGCAAGGGCTTTGTCACAATGTACCGTGGATTTGTTTCCGTGATAGTCGATGGTACTGAATGCGTGGTTCTCAAGCTGATAGAGACAGAATTGAATGCCTTTTTGGTAGGTGAAACTATCCAGTATGGATTTTAACTCTCGCTTAAAGCTTACAAGGTCATCGACTTTATTCAGTTGCGACAAGGACACGTTCAAACGATAAGCCAGATAGTTGGCACCAATCCACAATAGCAGGAGTGAGCCCAGTACTAAGCCCGTCAACGTAAATTGATGTGAGTTGGTTAAGATGTCATGGCGGTCAGTGCCCGCAATGAACACCCAATTTAAGCTGTTGTCTGCGTCAAATACCGATATTTTGAAGTTATCTTGATAGTAATATTCGTGCTTACCAACGGTTTCACCTTGTGAGAGTTGGTGGCTGATCCCTGCATGGAAGCTGATGGATTTAGAACCGATACGCTGTGGATCCGGGTGGAATACCAGTCGCTCTGTTGCTCTGTCTACAACAAATACATAGCCATTATTAAGCGTTTTTAAATCTCTTAAACCCTGCGTGGTGTGCAACAAGTCAAATTCAATCCATATTTCCTCGTTCAATCTTTCTACCGTGTGTTTTACCGCAAATACCCAACGCCCATCAGGCTTTTGATAAACGGAAGAAATGTAGAAATCCTCAACGACGTTGTCTATTGAATGCCATTGTATTACGGCGATTTGTTCGCTCGAAAGTGGAAGACCTCGAGTGGAAATATAATTTTGAGATTGCGGTTTGTATCGAACGATATCTGAGAAATTGGGTGTTCTTTTTAGGATATTATCACTGATTTCGCGAAATTTTTTGTCATCAAAGCTGGATGCCTTAGGTAAGCCTAAACTGGTCTCAAGAAAGTAAAGCTTGCCGAAAACGGCTTCGATATTTGAGCGAATAGTGGAACTAGCGATACGAATATTTGATGATGATTGGTTAGTTGCTGTAGTTTCAACTTTCTCTAGTTGAGCGATAGCTAAATAAAGCATTCCTCCGGTTAGTAAGAGTATGTATGGTTTGAAAAGCCGAATAAGTGTTTTAGGTAAAGCCATGATATCCAAGACGTTATAGATTCATTTTTATAGTACGGCAATACTAAACAGTTTCATCCATCACATCAATGCAAATGATTCCATATAAAAGAATGATTTATGTGATATTCAGCTAATAAAAAAACCAGCTATAAATATAACTGGCTTTTATGGTTTTTTGGCGTTTTATTAAGCTAGCTTAGCTTTTACTTCAATCAAATCAGTGTTATCTGGCGAGTAGTGCAAAATTGCCATCGAAGTCGGCGATAGCAGCATTTCACCTTCTGCATGACCTGGTTTTACATTTCGTAAGTTGGTATCACAAATGGTGACCCAGTTTTGGTCGCGATCAGTCGGTAACGAGAATCGAGCGGGTGCGTTGGTTTGGTTTATCAAATAAATCAATTCGTCACCGTCTTTGCCAATACCTAAGTGCAGCGCAACAGAGCTTAAACGATTCCAATCATCATGCTCCATGAGTGTGCCATCGACACGGCTCCAGAAGATGCGGTTCGAGTTGCGTTTTTCTCCGCTGAACGCCTTAATAAAAGGCACCATATATTGTTGACGTGCAGAGATCATTTCAGCTAACCAAGTCTTGAAATAAGTTTTTCGCTCAGAATCTTCCCAGTTAATCCAGCTAGTTACACTATCTTGACAGTAAGCGTTGTTGTTGCCTTTTTGAGTGTGAGATAACACATCAGCTGTCAGAATATGTGGAATGCCAAAGGCAAACAACAGACTCGCCATGAAGTTACGTTTCTGTTTTTCGCGTGTGGCAACAACCAATAGGTTTTCGGTTTCCCCTTCAACACCGTAGTTATCAGAGCGGTTATCACCGTGTCCATCTCGGTTGTTCTCGCCGTTATCTTCATTGTGCTTGTGTTTGTAAGAGACAAGATCTTGCATTGTGAAGCCGTCGTGATACGTGATGTAGTTTACGGTTAGTCTGTATGGCCAGTGTGCTGCGCTGTAGATATCGCGAGATCCCATTAAGCGCGTCGCAAACTCTTTTAGATAGCCTTGATCACCGCGCCAGAAGCTACGTGTGATATCACGCAGTTTGTCGTTACATTCATTCCAACCAAGCGGGAAATTACCCACTTGATAACCATTAGGACCAATATCCCACGGCTCTGCGATTAACTTAGTTTCTTTAAGTACAGGGTCTTGAGCTACGGCTTTAAAGAAAGCAGCCTCAGGGTTGTAGTTGTCACCTTCGCGCCCCAGTGTCGCTGCCAAGTCAAAACGGAAGCCGTCGACTTGGAATTCGCTTACCCAGTAACGAAGCGTATCCATTACTAAGTTGAGTGCTGGCTGGTGGGTAAGGTCGACGGTGTTTCCACAGCCAGTGAAGTTCGCGTAATGGCAACCATGTTTAATGTAGTAGCGGCTATCGAGTGCTTTTAGGTTGAAGGTGGTTCCGCCTTCCCCACCTTCTGCTGTGTGGTTGTACACCACGTCTAGAATGACTTCGATGCCATTGCGGTGCAGTTCGCGAATCGCAGTCTTTAACTCGTTTACGGCATCTTTCTCTGCGTAGCGAGGGTCAGGCACCATAAACAAGTATGGGTTGTAACCCCAATAGTTCACTTTACCCATGTCTAATAGGTGTGGTTCATGCATGCATGCAGCAATGGGCAAAAGCTGTAGAGAGTTAATATTTTGCTGTTTGTAGAACGCAAGCATTTCAGGGCTCACTAACCCTAAGTAGCGTCCTTTAGTATTGGCAGCCACTTCTGGGTGCAGTTGAGATAGACCTTTTACATGCGTTTCAAAAAGAACGGTATCTTCGCGGCTAATGCGTGGCTTTTCTACATCTTGCCAATCGAAGGTGTCATCAACAACGACACATTTCGCCATAGCAAAGCTTTTTTCATTGGTATATGGCGTGACGTAATCGAGCGGTTCGCTTATTGCTTTGGCATACGGGTCTGAAAGCAGGATAGGGCCATTGTCCGTTTCGGCAATGAAGCCGTATTTTTGCCCCGCTTTAATACCATCAATAAAGACATATCTGATATCAGCGTATTCATTTTCCAATTTATAAGTGGTGAATTCGTCGTTCTCGTCAAAAAGAGCGAGTGAAAGAGATTTACAGTCAGGAGAATAAATAGAGAAGTTGCAGCCAGTGTTACCTAGCGTTGCGCCTAGCGGATAAGGGCGAGCGAGCGTTCTAGTCATTGCTTGATTTCTTGTTCGTTTATCAACATCAGTGAACTATTAGTAAAAGGCTTTGTCACAGTAAGGTCAAGCTACTTCACAGATTAATTACGGTAAAAAAATAATTCATCGATGAAGTTCAAATTATATATTTGAGCTAGATCTCACTTATGTTGAATAATTAGATCTGTGTGCTGTCTACTCCTCCTATATTAAGTGATCTACCTCTTTAAAACACCATTCTGTATATTTTCTACTCCCCTCTAGTCCCCCTTAATTAACTTAGGGGCGGAGGAAGTCAAACTTGTCATCCCCTCTTAATATTGACCCCGTTGAAACGAATCAGGGGAAACCCTAAACCTCTCTATCTTACGACTACCATTACTGCCTTTGGTTGCCGCAAGAGAGCAAAAATATAAAAACCTAAAATAAATCGTCCTTAATGGAGTTAAGAATGAAAAAAGTAAGTTTGATTGCTGCAGCAGTGGCTTCGACATTGATGGCTGGTTCAGCTTTCGCTGCCGAAGTTGATTTTCATGGGTATATGCGCGCAGGCTTCGGTATGAATGCTGATGGTGGCTCGCAATATTGTTATGGTAATGGTGGCCCTACTACATTTGGGCATGCAGTTGGTCGTTTAGGCGATGAGTGTGATAACTATGCTGAACTTTCTCTAGGCGTAAACAAGATTTGGGAAAGTTCAGATGGCGATGCATTCAATATCCATACTCTAATGGCATTTGGCACGTATGAGAATGGTGGCTTAGATGGACGTGGTAATTCGTTCCAAAGTATCGGTACAGATCCTGATGACCCATGGTCTGGTGAGAGAGCTTCGTTCCGTGAAGCTTGGGCTGACTACACTATGGCAAACGGCATGAGCATTTGGGCTGGTGAACGTTATTACGGACGTAAAGATGTTCATATTATGGATATGTACTACGTAAATAACTCTGGTGCTGGTGCCGGTGTTGAAAACATTGATTTGGGCTTTGCGAAGCTTCATGCTGCAGTTGTTCAGCATAAATGGAAGGCTCCATTACTAACTGCAGATGATCCATCGACACCTGAAGATGAAAGACAGCCACTTGAGGGTACACAAGTTTACTCAACTGCTAATTCAATCGACCTTCGCTTGACAGGTATTGAAACAAATGACAAGGGTAGTATGGAGTTCATTTTAATGGCTGCAGACCCTTCTCATACAGATGTACAAAGTGATGCAATTGACGGCGGTATTGGTAATGCAGGTGATTATGGTCTAGATAAAGCAGGCTTTTTCCTTACAGCTGAACACACTCAAGGCCATAGCATGGGCTTTAACAAAGCTGTTATTCAGTATGCAACTGAAGGTTATGCTTGGGCTGGTTTCGTAGGTAACCACGCAGGTGATTCGTACAACATGGAATTAGGTCAGGAAGGACGAGAGTCTTTACGTCTAATCGATTGGGGTGTAATCGAAGCTGAAAAATGGAATCTTGGTTACTCGTTCGTTTATGCTCAGTTGTTGGATGACGGCAATGGCAACAGTGATGGCAAAGCTATGAGTGTTGTTCTTCGTCCTGGCTACAAATGGTCTGAAACAATGAGCACTATTCTAGAGCTTGGCTATCACCAAGATGAATACCCTTGGGCTGATAAAGAAGACTTAACGAAAGTTACAATTGCTCAACAATGGCAAGCCGGTTCAAATTTCTGGGCTCGACCTGCAATTCGAGTATTTGCATCTAGTTACAGTGGCGACAAAGCTGTTGATAACAATGACTTAATGTTCGGTGCACAAGTTGAAGCTTGGTGGTAATCTAGCATTTAGTCATTAATAAAAAACAGTAGCCAGCTTACAAGCTGGCTACTGTATTACAAGGGATAAGTGAATGAAAAAAATAGTATCGATTCTAATGGGGGCGACCGTTTTATTTGGTTGTGCGAGCCACCAAGATTTTTCTTCTTCGAGCTCGGAACAAGCAAGTATCTCTACGGTGGAGCAAATTAGTTGGAATCAAGTTGGCGTTCCATCAAGCTTTTCTATTCACTTTTCTGAAGATTCTCAGATTTTAAATAGCACAGACATAATGGGACCAGTGGCTGGTTTTTCTTTTGATGTTTCTGAGCCTCAGGTCATAATAGAACTTTCGGGCATGGTTAAACGCTTAGAAGTATTTTCTCCAAATTTAGCCATTTATGATCAAAATTTTAAATTATTGCGAAATTACGACTCATCCTTTTTTGATTATGATAAAAATGACTTTATAAAGGGTGATGTTTTATTTGGTGAAGTTGAATTGAATCTACCGATGAGTACCACTCGTATTTATGGTGTTGTTTACACTACTAAACAAGATTTAACACAAACTACCCAGCTATTGCACCCGGCCAAAGCAATGGCTATTGCCAAGCGAAATGTTGTCCCTGCTATTGATGATCCTGAAGCGAAGCATGTTGACATTGGTGAAGTTAGAGTTGCTATAAAACGTGAAGGTTTCTTTAGTGGGTTAACGAAACCTTCAAAATCTGCATCAGCTCCTGAAATTCCTGTTATTGAAAGCAAGAAGCTAACAATAGAAGCAATTCAACCAGAAACACAAACTTACTACCATAATGCCATTCAAGCAGCAGTAGACGCAGATAATATTCCAAAAGCTCTGAGCCTACTAGATGAAGCAAAAGCACTTGGTATTGAAGGCGCACAAGAAATTTTTGTAAAAGCCGTCAATAAAAAATAGTCGACGAGTTTGTAAATACCGATTGATATAAAGAGAAGGGCTCCTGACTAGGAGCCTTTTTTATTGTCCATAATAAATTAAAAGTAATACTGATATTCATCGAATGCTTGAATGTAAATAACCACAGACTTAAACACAATAACCAATGGCTAATATAAATGGGCGTGATTCGTTATTTATGGTTTTTATTAGCTACTAGTTAAAACACTCTCGTCTATTTTACTCTTCTCAAACCGCTGAATACGAACTCTGTTGACGAATCGCCACTTCATCTACCGACCTAAGCTCGGCTTCCTAAATTTTACGTACACTGGAATGAGACGTTCACATGTACTCGTTATGCTTTCTATTAAGAACTAAAGTGGTTCGTTTTATCTATTAACATTGGGATTAATGGAGACCATGGATTGATGTGGTGTATTGGGAATGGTGTTTGTTTAGGACAAAAAAAGGGAGACTGGCGTCTCCCAAAGGCTAGCTTTCGCTGGTTTTTATTATCTGTTACTTCGCTTCGATACTTTAAGCTTTACTGCTTAGTGACCGAAACAACTGGACCATCTACATTGTCATCCAGCTCGTGAATTGCATTCAGAGTGAATGTGTAGCTGCCAGTTTCTGTTACGCTTAATTGGCAGTTACCATCAGTACCTAGGTCGATTGACCCACCAGCAAGTTCGACTGAATCGCAACCAAAGTTAGGTGATACCCAATCAGCATCAGCAAACTTGAAGCCATAGTTACCCACTTCCAAGTTGCCTGTCACAGAATAAACACCATTAGCGACAAAGCTCATTGCCCAATCATCCGTTGCGCCCCATCCATTCATGTCACCTTTAACGTAGACGGTTGTTTGGCCGTATGGCGGAATGCTCGATACATCCTTGCCTGAGTTATCAACCGGCAAACCAGCACCTTGTGCATCGCCTTGAGCTTGTACAAATACAGCGGTGGTTAGTGCAGGGACTGTGAAGGTTTCAGCGGCGAAGCTTGCACCTTTTACAATGTCATCTTCAGAGCTCTGTTGAACGGTGTGAAGTGTAAAGCCGGTTGCTCCCGTGATTTTGAACGATTGAGATTCATTCGTTGAGTTTACAACTGCGACAATCGCATCATTGGCAGGGTCAAGATCGTCGCCCGCAGACACGCCATCATCGATCGACATGACAATCAGGCCTTCGACTTGATCTTCGCCAACGTTACGGAAGTCGACACGCTTCATAACTTCGTCAGCTGTATCTAAGCGGAACAGTTCGCTTGAGCTACGGATCTTTAATAGCTCTAGGAATTGCTGCTTAGTCAGCTCAATGTCGTCTGAGTCTGGTTTAGCCGCGCTGTCAGCAATGATTGTTTTGATCAGATCCCAGTTTGCACCATCTTTATCTTCACGAGGTAAGCCAACATTCCAGTTGTTGTCCGTCCCATCAAACATGACGCGGTTGTACCAGTCACCAGAATCGTAAGAATCGCGCTGCATAGACTTAGATCGTAGCAGTTCAGAACCCATATGGATGAATGGTATGCCTTGGCCTAGCATCACGGTAGAAAGCGATACAGACTGCATACGCGCACGCTCTGCAGAGCTAGTACCAGTGGCGATCTTGTAAGCGTTGTTATCCCAAAGTGTTTGGTTATCGTGTTTGGAAACGTAAGAGATGTTCTCGGAAGGCATCTTGGTGTAACCAGCTGGCGCGCCGTTGTAATCAACGTTTTTACCCAGTTTGGTATCGCCTTTGTAATCAATCAGTACGTATTCTGCGAGGTTACCTGCCATACCTAAACGAACAAGGTCTTGGTTATGTAAACGACCATTGATCGAATCTTGATCAACTTTGGTTTCTTCATTGGCAATCGCTGCGTTACCAAAGCCTTGGTTAAAGCGAAGTGGGTGGTTGCCTGCTGAATCGACGCCACCGTCGAACGGACTACCACCACGAACGGCGTCACGCAAACGGTCTGAGAAGGTACCGATTTCTGTACCTGCCATGTTGATTTGGTTCGCTTGATCGAAGCGGGCGTTGTTGGCGACTTCACCAAAGTCCCAGCCTTCCCCGTAGAACAGAGTATTCGGGTCGATTTTGCGCACTTCTTCCAATGCTTCGACCATTACATCTTTTGGCTGGTGGCCCATCAAGTCAAAACGGAAACCATCCACTTTGTAGTCGTCAGCCCACACCTTAAGTGAGTCGACCATCAATTTACCCATCATCAGGTTTTCGGTCGCAGTGTTGTCACAACAAGTCGAGTTTTCTACGCCACCAGTGTTGACGTTAAGACGGTGGTAGTACCCAGGGACAATCTTATCCAGTACCGACTTATCGTTCACACCAGACGCATTGGTGTGGTTGTATACCACGTCCATGATCAGCTTAAGATCCATGTCGTGCGTAGCTTTGACCATCTGACGGAATTCGAGAATACGCTGAGAACCATTAGGATCGGTCGCGTAACTTCCCTCAGGCACTGTGTAATGGAATGGGTCGTAGCCCCAGTTGAAGCTATCAAGCATACGAAGGTCATTCATTAATGCTTGTGCGTCACCCGTTGAAGGGTCATAACCATCGAGTACGTCTTCGATGACTTTGTTTTCGTCTTCGCTTCCACATAAGGTAGCTGTCGGTTTTACATCACACAGTTTTCCTACGGTGTCGGTGATATCAACACGGCTCGCGGCATCTTCATCGACGGTAGCGATATCAAATGCTGGTAAGATATGCAGCGTAGTTAAACCTGCTTCTTGGAGAGCTTGTAGGTGTTTGACCGACTCACGATCGGCTTCTGTAAGAGCGAGGTACTTGCCATTTAGGCTAGCTGTGCCGAGCTTATCGCTGAAGCTAAAGTCACGTAGGTGTGATTCGTAAAGTACGTGGTCTTCGTCTTTTTCTACGGTTGGTCGTTGGTAGTTGTCCCAGTTCGCTGGTTTCAAGGTTGAATCATTTAGGTCAATCACTTGAGAGTATGCCGAATTCTTCGATAAGCTGAGAGAATATGGGTCTGTCACAAGGCGAGTTTCGATATTGCCTGTGGTTGGGTGATAAACCTTCACTTGGTAACGGTAATAACTGTTCACTGCATTAGACACCGCGTCAGTCGCCCAAATGCCTGTCTCAGTGTTTTCCGTCATCGGGATTACTTGTGAACTTAGCAGATCTTCACTGTATAGAACGAGTTCTACATCTTGCGCGGTTGGTGCCCAAAGCTTGAAGGTCGCCGCACTGCCTTCAACAATTGCGCCTAGTTCTTCAGCCATTGCATTACCAGCATCTTCGCTAGCAAATACCGCATCAAGCACACCAGGTTTTTGAACCTCAGTTGAAGAGATAACATCGCCATTGGCATTGTAGGCAACAAAAATTATCTGAGATTTTAAAATAGTGCGAAGTGTGCTGTCGTCAACATCGATAGCTAGGGCAGGTAAGCTTGCAAGGTGTCGGAAACGCTCTTTCAATTCAGAAGATAGTTCTCCGTCTTTGCTTAGTTCAATTGCAGTTCCACCGACAATCTCTTTGTCATCGTTCATTGTGATGCTGTTGTCTAGTGCATAGAAAAGCTTCACAGAGTCTGCATTGCTAGCCGCTTCCCAACCAATTGTGGTTGCATCTAGCCAGTGTGCTTTTTGACCATCAATATTGACTGGTCGCTCTGAAATAGGGTCGTAGTACAACTCGCTGCTGCCATGGAAACCAAATACGCCTTGTGAATCGCCAAGCTTAGTTAACTCGACTTTTGAGTTCGCACTGCCAAATGCTTTCTCATCACCATTGTGCAAGATGAAGTTCATGCATTTGTGTGGGTCAGAGGCATCTGGGTCAACTTTCAACACATAATAGGCACCGTAAGTCTCGCTGATACCATCATATTCGTAAGGGCTGTTCCAGTCGGTTCCGGTTTCACTTAATCCCATGCCGACTAAATCTGTGCTGGTACAGCCTTCACCATTCCAAAGGTGCAGCCCCCAACCGTCGTAAGTTGAGCCAGATGAGCTGGCAGCGGCAACATCGCGTTTGTAGTAAATAACGACTTCGTTTTCAGCTGCAGGGGGCGTTGTTGATCAAATCAGTTTGAAGGTCAACGACGCCATACTTGACTCAGCAT
>NZ_JBFSTZ010000022.1:0-100980 GCF_041467155.1 Vibrio sp. 10N.247.310.23
TGCTCAGGCCAACCAGTTCGTTAAACGTGGTTGTGCCTCTATCGAGGTCGATACCATCAGCCCCAATAAATAGTTGGTCAAAATCGTAAGCACGAAGTACCGACTCTGCAACTTTGCCTTGGAAAGAGTCCGAATGGGTATCCCAAGTGCCGCCAGTCATTAATAACGTCGGCTCGCTTTCAAGCTCATTAAGCGCATTAGCAACGTGCAATGAGTTGGTCATAACAACCAAGCCACGCTTAGCATTAAGCTGCTGAATTAGAGCACCGGTCGTACTGCCACTATCGATCACGATGCGGTTATGGTCGCGAATTAAATCTGCAGCGGCTTTTGCCAATGAAATCTTTCGAGTCGAAACTTGTTGACCCAGTTCTTCGTTGACAACCTCTTTCGGTAACGAAATCGCACCACCATAACGGCGTAAAAGCTGACCGTTTTTCTCTAAAGACGCCAAGTCCTTTCTAATAGTGACTTCTGAGGTTTCGAACTTAGCGGATAATTCATCAACACTAACCTCCCCTTTTTCATTCACTAGGTTAGAAATTGCATGTCTTCTGAGCTGGGTGTTTCGTTTCGACATTTAAAAAAGGCCATTAAGTTTCGATATGAAACATATTATAGTTACAACGAAACTATTTAGTCCATTTATTTTGATCCAAAAAATTAATAAATAGCGATAAAACCTTGTCCTAAGACAATTGTTAAGCAGTGATATTGAACTCATTAGGTGGTAGAATCCGCACCCGAAAAGAAAAAAAATTACAAAACTGACTGTTATTTTTTTGCAACTTACCCCTTATATAGTGGGGTAAGTCACAGAAAACCGATATTGAATCAAAATCTTTTAGTCATAAAATGACTAAAATTGATGAAAGACTTACAACTCTGAAGGACATATTGGAAGTCCCGCGCTTTTACACAACAGGCACAAAATGTTGATGTAGCGGACCAATCTTCAGAACTTAAATAAATTTCAAATTGTAACAATACTTACCGGAGAGTACCTTCCATGAAAAAGACCAAAATCGTATGTACGATTGGCCCTAAAACTGAATCTGTAGAGAAGCTAACTGAACTAGTAGATGCTGGCATGAACGTTATGCGTCTTAACTTCTCTCACGGTGATTTCGCAGAGCACGGCACTCGTATCGCGAACTTCCGTAAAGTAATGGAAAACAAAGGTGAGCAACTTGCTATCCTTCTAGATACTAAAGGTCCAGAAATCCGTACTATCAAACTTGAAGATGGTAACGACGTAGATCTAGTAGCTGGTCAAGAGTTCACTTTCACAACTGACGCAACAGTTGTTGGTAACAAAGACGTAGTAGCAGTAACTTACCTAGGTTTCGCTAAAGACCTAACAGCAGGTAACACTATCCTTGTTGATGACGGCCTAATCGAAATGGAAGTTATCGCAACAACAGAAACTGAAGTTAAGTGTAAAGTTCTTAACAACGGTGCTCTAGGCGAAAACAAAGGTGTTAACCTTCCTGGCGTTTCTGTTCAACTTCCTGCTCTTTCTGAGAAAGACAAAGCTGACCTTAAGTTTGGTTGTGAGCAAGGCGTAGATTTCGTTGCTGCTTCTTTCATCCGTAAAGAAGAAGACGTTAAAGAAATCCGTGAGCTTCTAAACGCTAACGGCGGCGAGAACATCCACATCATTTCTAAGATTGAAAACCAAGAAGGTGTAGATAACTTCGATTCAATCCTTGAAGCTTCTGACGGCATCATGGTTGCTCGTGGTGACCTAGGTGTTGAAATCCCAGCTGAAGAAGTAATCTTCGCTCAGAAGATGATGATCGAGAAGTGTAACCGTGCACGTAAGATGGTTATCACTGCAACTCAAATGCTTGACTCTATGATCAGCAACCCACGTCCAACTCGTGCTGAAGCGGGTGACGTTGCGAACGCAATCATGGATGGTACTGATGCAGTAATGCTTTCTGGTGAAACTGCTAAAGGTAAGTACCCAGTTGAAGCTGTTACTATCATGGCTCAAATCGCGAACCGTACTGATTCAGCTCTTAAAGCTGAGCTAGGTTCTCGTCTAGACAGCCCACGTCTACGCATCACTGAAGCAGTATGTAAAGGCGCCGTAGACACAGCAGAGAAGCTAGCTGCTCCTCTAATCGTTGTTGCAACTGAAGGCGGTAAATCTGCACGTTCAGTACGTAAGTACTTCCCAACTGCAAACATCCTAGCTCTAACAACTAACGAAAAGACAGCTGCACAGCTAGTTCTTACTAAAGGTGTTAAGCCAGTTCTTGTTGACTCTATCGAGAACACAGACGCGTTCTACATCAACGGTAAAGAAATCGCTCTACAATCTGGCCTAGGTAACAAAGGCGACATCGTAGTTATGGTTTCTGGTGCTCTAGTAGCTTCTGGTACTACAAACACGGCATCTGTTCACGTTCTATAAGAATGAACCGATTCGCATAAAATATAAAAGAGGGCTTCGGCCCTCTTTTTTTATGAAACAAAATCTTGCCTAACTTTTCAGTACGCTGTATTATCAATCACAATAGAACTACGTACTGTTAACCTCCAACTGACTCTTTCTAAGAGACGGATTAGCAGACTAGAAATCATATATAGATGAGGTTTGTAATGTCTAGTCCTACGCTCACTGACAAAGTATCAAAGATGATTCGCCAAGATATTCTTAATGGTGAGTTAACCCCAGGCCAAAAGCTTGTTGTTGCTGATCTAAAAGCACGCTACAACGTTGGCGCATCCCCTATTCGCGAAGCCTTGGTACAGTTATCTTGGAGCAAATACGTAAAGCTAGAGCCACAAAAAGGCTGCTGGGTATCTCCTGTATCAAAGAAAGAACTGAATGACCTATACGAAAGCCTTCGTGTTGTATCATCGGTTCTGCTTAAAAAAGCGATTGCAGCAGGTGATGAGAGCTGGGAACTGGATGTACTAACGTCTTACCATAAACTATCGCGAGTACAGTACGTATCTGAAGAGTTTGACTGTGTAGAATGGGAAGAGCGCCACCAGCAATTCCATGTCGCACTGCTTGAAGGTGCAGGTTCAGAGAACATGTTTAAGTTCTTTGATGACCTAATTAACCAAGTGAAACGTTACCGCTTCCTCGCTATGTCTGCAGAAAGCGCATCAGATGATCTGTTCAATATTGATGAACACGAAATGATCATGAAACTAGTACTCTCTAAGAATGTAGAACAAGCGACTGAACTGCTTGATCAACACCTGCTAGGTTCAATGAAACGAATTGAAGAAGTTATCGAAGCGGCATAACGCTAAAGTAGCTTCTAACCAAATAAAAACGGAGCCCAATGGCTCCGTTTTTTGTTTCCAGTATTACGACTGAACTACCACCCAAAAAACTCTTTGTGATGAGTATTGAGCAGCACAACCATAGGTAAAAAATACAATGCACTAAGTTGAAAGCCAAGAATGGCTAATGTGCCTATGGTTAACCTAACTAAAAAATCGACAAACATACCACGCCTCTTTTAACCAGACTGTATGATCCCCAAACTCTTGCTCCAGCTAACCTAATTCTACTGCTGCCTTTCAAACCATTGAAAAGGCTAGCTAATCAGTTGAATTAAGTTAACGGTGTCATCCTTTTACATCTGGTAAACACTCTATTTATTACACCGTTAAGCACGATGTAATCTGAAGCAAGGTAGTTTACTTATTGTTCATTTTAGCTCAAATTTCCACCAGCATTAGACTTTAGTCTAACTGTATAGATTTTGTGACATAGGTCGCTCAAAAGTGAGATTCCTATAAAAAGGGGGAGAGATAAAGTGAGTCGGGCCGCGACTTGAAGAGGTGAAGGAAATAGAAGACAGGACTAGATAGAAGCGACCCTAAGCGACATCATCATAGCTAGGACACATAGAGACCGTATTACGGCCAGACGATTTAGATTCGTAAAGCGCAACATCCGCACACTTGTATGAGCGAGTGCTGTTACTGGTTAAATCCGTAAAGCCAACACTCACTGTTACCTTAGTTCCGGCCGCTAGCTCAATCTCGATTCGTAAGCGATCCAATACGCGCTTTGCTTCTGGCAGTGAGGTGTGTGGCATCAAGAGTGCAAACTCTTCCCCTCCGACACGTGCAACAAAATCCGTCCCACGAAGACTGTCTTGCAGAAGCTTAGCAACACCAGCAATCACACGGTCACCTTCGTCGTGGCCAAGTTCATCATTGATTCGCTTGAAGTTATCGATGTCGACTAAGGCTAAGCAAGTGGTCGTTTCGTTCGGGTAACGCTCAACCAAGCGAGAATAGTAGGCCAACTGCTCTTCGAACTTTCGTCTGTTCCAGAGGTTACTCAAAGAGTCACGTTCACTTAAGATCCTCAAACGCACCTCAAGCTCCTTCCTTACGGAAATATCAACCAACGAGGTGATGTAGTAACTGACTTTGCCTGAATTGTTTTTGACCGCATGCACTCGCATGATCGCAGTAAAAGGAATACGCAGCTTGTTCTTACACTGAACCTCCCCTTCCCATACTTCTTCTTGCTCTAAATGACTCCAAATAGCCGAGCTTGAGAGCACTTGGTCGGTATTCTCAAGCAGCAACTGCAATGCATTTTGACCGATCACCTGTTTTTTGCAGTACCCAGTCATGTTCTCAAATTCGTTGTTGATCATCATTGTGCGGTGCTGCTTGTCAGAGATCATCACTGCCGACATACCATTCAATGCGGCGCGTGCCAATTTACTCTCTAGGCTTCGGCGTCGGCAGTGCGTCACCAGGTAAGCAAACGGGAAAGCGAATATCAGCACCGTAATCAGAACAATGATCTCTTCATGGGCCAAATCATCTAGATCACGCTCAGCCCGATCCATCAGTTGCTTTTGATTAAGTTGAATCAGTAAATGGACCTTTTGACTGTTCGCGAGCATAACCGTGTTAAAGGCAAACAAATTACCATCTTCAAAAACGTATCCCACCTGATCATTGGAGATCGCATCCCACGTCTTCGGCGCGATATTTTTCAGGTTATAGCCTTTTCTTTCAGGAATAGAGTCTCCGAACAACTTACCGCTGTTGTTACTCGCGATGAAGTAACCCGCGTCATTGAGAACTTCTGCTCTAAGATCGTTATCTGGTGAAAAGCTCAGACGCGACGATAAGCCCCATACATCAAGATTGATGACGAGGTAGCCTACTCTTTCGTCAGGGGTTTCTACTGGGGTAAAGACACGGATTACCGGCGAATAAGGGAAGGTGACTTCACCATGCTCAGTTTCAAGCTCAATACCCCAACCGCCAATCTGTTCGGCTTCTAGTTTTTGAGCGTATTGGAAGTAGTTAGAATCCGACCTATCTTGCAGCTGTTGAGGAAACGTCACTCTACCGGTATCAGAGGAATAGTTAACACGCACCAATTCTTTGCCAGTGACATCTAACAGATGGATTTGTGTATACCACTTCTGGTTCACGAGAACAGATTGCCAGACCTCTTCAAGTAGATGTTTGGTTTGGTCTGAGGGAGAGGAAGCAAAGTTAACCAAGCTCTGGCTATGACTGAGTAGCTCCATGACCGAGACTAACTGAGTCTTGAGAAGATCATAATCTCGCTTGGCATACACTAACTGATGAACGGCTTGCTTAGCTGAGTA
Source organism: Vibrio sp. 10N.247.310.23 (assembly GCF_041467155.1). Classification (NCBI taxonomy): domain Bacteria; kingdom Pseudomonadati; phylum Pseudomonadota; class Gammaproteobacteria; order Vibrionales; family Vibrionaceae; genus Vibrio; species Vibrio sp. 10N.247.310.23. Next base: position 5,622 of record NZ_JBFSTZ010000022.1, read on the forward strand.
GTCAAAGCTCTGCTGTTTTACTTCTTTGTAGCGCTGCAAATAATACAGACATACTGCAGAAGACAATATGATAGAGATAATCAGCAATGTAATTATTGATTTTTTATTTCGCATTGCTAACTCAGATGAATGGAAGTGCAGCGCGGGATTATAGCACTCTAAAAAATTAACAAAATAAAAGCCGCTTAAAAAAGCGGCTTTAAAGTTATTTTTTAAAGACTTATCGTCTAGGCTTTCAACGCACGTTCGCCTCGTGCGATGCCAACAACACCACTTCGAGCTACTTCAAGCACTTCCGTCACTTCAGACAGCGCCTGAATGAAGGCATCCAGTTTCTCGCTAGTACCCGCCATTTGAACCGTATATTGAGAAGCCGTAACATCAACGATCTGACCACGGAAGATATCCGCTGTGCGCTTCACTTCCGCACGAGCAAAGCCGCTCGCACGTACTTTTACCATCAACAGCTCACGTTCAATGTGTTCAAGTTCAGACACTTCTTGTACTTTAAGTACGTCGATTAGCTTATGCAGTTGTTTCTGAATCTGCTCAAGCTGCATTTCGCTCGAGTTAGTAGTGACGTTCAAACGAGACAGCGTCGGATCATCGGTTGGAGATACGTTCAAAGACTCGATGTTGTAGCCACGCTGAGAAAACAAGCCAACCACACGAGAAAGCGCACCAGGTTGGTTTTCCATTAGTAGTGAAATAATGTGTCTCATATTATGTTCTCTCCGTTTTGCTTAGCCACATGTTATCCATACCCTCGCCTTTGATCTGCATTGGGTATACGTGCTCGGTGTCATCCACACTAATATCGACAAATACCAAACGGTCTTTCATCGCTAGTGCTTTTTCCAAACCTGATTCCAGTTCATCCGGAGATGAAATGCGCATACCAACGTGGCCATAAGCCTCAGCGATAGCAGCAAAATCAGGAACAGAGTCCATATATGAGTTAGAGTAACGGCCTTGATAAACAATGTCTTGCCACTGTTTTACCATGCCTAGGAAACGGTTATTAAGATTAATAATCTTAACCGGGATATTGTATTGCAGTGCTGTCGACAGCTCTTGGATATTCATTTGAATACTGCCGTCACCGGTTACCACAACCACCTCTTCATCTGGCTTAGCAAACTTAACGCCCATACCAGCAGGCAGGCCAAAGCCCATCGTGCCTAGACCACCAGAGTTAATCCAACGACGTGGCTTGTTAAACGGGTAGTATAAAGCAGCAAACATTTGGTGTTGACCTACGTCAGAAGCAACATAGGCATCGCCATTGGTTACTTTATGCAGTGTTTCAATTACTTGCTGTGGTTTGATGCGCTCAGACGATTTCTCGTAAGCTAGGCAGTCACGCTCTTGCCACTGCTTGATTTCACTCCACCAGCTTTCAATCGCTTCTGCATCGTTAGTGCCGCCTTGCTCAACGAGCAAGTTCACCATGCTCTCTAGAACCTTTTCAGCAGAACCTACAATCGGTAGATCCACTTTTACGTTCTTAGAGATCGAAGATGGGTCGATATCAATGTGCATGATCTTCGCATCAGGGCAGTACTTATCTAGGTTATTAGTCGTTCGATCATCGAAACGTACGCCAATACCAAAGATCAAATCCGCATTGTGCATCGCCATATTGGCTTCATATAAACCATGCATGCCTAACATACCCAAAGAGTTCTTATGGGTGCCAGGGAAAGCGCCAAGCCCCATTAGGGTGCTTACCACAGGTAAATTCAGTGCCTCTGCTAATTTTAACAGCGGCTTATCTGCCTCAGAAATAACCGCACCACCACCGACATAAAGTACCGGCTTCTTCGCTTCAAGAAGGGCTTTTAGCGCCTTTTTGATCTGACCTTTATGACCCGTAACCGTTGGGTTATACGAACGCATTTTGAGCGTTTCTGGGTATTCATAAGGAAGCTTGATTTGTGGGTTTAAGATGTCTTTCGGCAGATCAATAACCACAGGACCGGGACGCCCTGTCGTTGAAATATAGAATGCTTTTTTAACGACTTCAGGGATATCTTCCGCTTTCTTAACTAAGAAGCTGTGTTTAACGATCGGGCGTGATACACCCACAATGTCACACTCTTGGAAGGCGTCGTTACCAATAAGGTTATTTGGTACGTTACCAGAAATAACAATCATTGGGATTGAGTCCATGTAGGCTGTTGCAATGCCAGTAACGGTATTGGTCGCACCTGGACCAGAACACACAAGTACTACGCCCGGTTTGCCGGTAGAACGAGTATAGCCATCTGCCATGTGGGTAGCAGCTTGTTCGTGTCGTACTAATACGTGTTTAATTTCAGCAGTTTTAGCATGCAACGCATCGTAGATATCAAGTACAGAACCACCTGGGTAACCAAAGATTTGTTCTACACCCTCTTCAATTAGAGACTGCACCACCATCTCAGCGCCGGATAACATTTCAGCGCCGGATGACATGGCTGTTTCAGGTTTTGTTGTCATATTGCTCTCCTCACCAGTTTCCAATCATATTTGGTGAACATGTTGGGCTGGTTTTTCATAGTCTAGGGCTTATTCGTAGCCTAATTCGAAATACTTCCACTTTTTCGGCTATGGCTGTCTGTCGTGATAACAACAAACAGTAATACGAAACAACTTTAACGCTTTATTATCATCTGGTCTAACACCTGTTATTCGGCAACTATGCCAAAAAACCAACTATTAGCTCAAAGCATTAAATAAAACCCAACTCAGCCCTCCACGCTAGGTTTAAACACTAGTTAGCGAACAAAAAAAAGCACTTAATATTTTAATAGATCGCTATTTATCGATAAACCGCGAGCTTGCTGGTGTGCGCTTTCGCACATTGTGCTGTGTCATTAGATACAAAAAATCCCCCTAAAAATGCAATCACATTCGTAGGGGGATTTTTAAACAACTGAAAATTTATCTAAGCAGAAAACTACTTATCTTTAGGCTTTTCGTTGTACATTTCTTCGATTTCGTCTTGATACTTATCGTTGATAACTTTACGACGCAATTTTTGAGTTGGTGTCAGTTCACCATCATCCATAGAAAATGCTTTTGGTAGCAGTTTGAATTTCTTCACTTGCTCAAACTTAGCCAGTTCTTGCTGTAGGTCATTCACACGCTTTTCTAGCATCTCGACGATTTGGTGGTGCTTAACCAGTTCAACGCGATCGTGATACTTGATATTAAGCTCTTTGGCGTACTCTTCTAGCGAGTCATAACAAGGAACAATCAGCGCAGAAACGAATTTGCGTGTATCAGCGATAACAGCAATCTGTTCGATAAAGTGATCTTTACCAATCGCACCTTCAACCACTTGCGGGGCAATATACTTACCACCAGAAGTTTTCATCAGCTCTTTGATACGATCAGTAATGAACAGGTTACCATTTTCATCAAAATGACCCGCATCACCGGTTTTCAAGAAACCGTGCTCATCGAATGTCTTAGCTGTCTCTTCTGGCATCTTGTAGTAGCCACGCATCACCATTGGACCGCGAACAAGAATCTCGTCCTTAGCACCAATTTTTACTTCTGCGCCCGGCATCGACATACCAATCGAATCAGGGTTAAAACAGCGATCATCCCAACAAGATACTGTTGCCGTGGTTTCTGTCATGCCGTAGCCAAGTTTTACGTTGATGCCGATAGCATGGAAGAAACGACCAATCGTCTCATCAAGCTTCGCGCCACCACATGGCATGAAGTTGATGTTACCGCCGAGTAGAGCGCGCAGTTTAGATAGCACAAGCTTATCAGCTAGCGCATGGCTCTTCTTCAGCATCAACGATGGAGTACGACCTTCTTGGTGACAAACTGAAAGCTTTGCTCCCATGTTCACCGCCCAAGTAAATAGCACTTTACGAATAAATGGTGCTTTAGATACCTTCTCGTGAATCGCAGAGAAGATCTTCTCGTAGAAGCGTGGAACCGCACACATTACAGTAGGTTTCACATCACTTAGCGCATCACGCACTTGCATCGTATCTTGCAGGTAGCAGTTGGTTGCGCCTTTATAAAGAACGTAGAACGTCCAAGCACGCTCAAATACGTGTGATAACGGTAGGAAACACAATGAGACATCGTCTTTGCTCAGGCTAAGGCGCTCATCGTGGCCTTCTAACTGGTAGCCAATGTTGGTGTAATCAAGCATTACGCCTTTTGGCTGACCTGTGGTACCAGAGGTATAGATAAGAGTCAGCAGGTCGTCCATGCTTGCATCAGCAAGACGCACGTCAAGTTCAGCTTGTTGTGCTTCAACGCCACGCGCCATGAAGTCATTCCAAGATACGGCAAAGCTGTGTCCTTGCAGGTCGATGTCATCAGACATAGCCACAACAACTTCTAGCTGCTCGCACTCTTCAAACAGGCTAACCGCCGCATCGAATTGAACTTGCTCACCAACGAATAAGATCTTCACATCTGCATTTTGGATGATGTAAGAAGACTGTGCTGCTGTATTCGTTGGATAAATCGGCACAGTCACAAGGCGTGCTTGTAACGATGCAAAATCTGCCACGGTCCATTGAGGCATATTGTTCGAATAGATACCGATCTTATCCTGAACTCTCAGTCCTTGAGCCAACAGTGCTAATGAAAGCGTATCGATTTGTTGTCCAAACTGCTGCCAGCTAATACCTTGCCATACATTATCTACTTTGTGCTTCAAAGCTGTACGGTTGCCGCCTTGGGCAATTTGGTCACGAAGTCTTTTTACGATATGAAAATCTAAATTGGCCATCTCTTTACCCTTGGCTTACACCTGTAAGCTTTTTTGAGCGCACAAGTGTACCTCTGATCATGGAAAAGGCAACTGATGAAGCTCAAAGTTATAAGTAATAGTACGTCTCACGCTAAGTTTTCTATCAACAAAAATAGCAGGTACAAAAAAGCCCCAAGCCAGACTCCTAGCTTAGGGCTTATAAAACATAGGGATTAGTGTCTAGTTAAGTGCCACTACTTCGCCACAGATCATCATTAACTGATCTCGTAACCAAATGTGTCCTTTGTCCTTTTCACTTGATTCGTGCCAGCTTAGGAAGCCTGAAATTGCCGCATTATCAAATGGGAAATCTAGAATCTGAAGCTGCTCTTTGTTTGCTGCATGTTCTACCATCCAACGAGGAGCAATCGTTACTAGTTCAGACTGACCTACAACGTAAAGAACGTTGCTTAGGCTCGTGCCTTCGTAGAAAGGCATGCAGTCTAGGTCACGGTAAGCTTGCTCAGAGAAGCTACGTTGACCGTGAATGCGAGACAATTTCGCGTGCTTTTCGTTAAGCAGCTCTGCCGCTGTTACTTCACCGTTAATGCGTGGGTGAAAAGCAGAAGCGACAACAACCAACTCATCTTGGAAGATTTCAGTGCTTGAGAAACCTTGCTCATCAAAGCGAGCGTAATCGATCACGAAGTCGATTTCTTGGTAGCGCATACGCTCAGAAAGCTGACGATCGAACTCAGCGTCCATGTGCAGTTTAACGCTTGGTGCTTGCTCGTTAATTGTCGACATAATCTTAGGTGCAAAACGCATGTCACAAGGGCTGCAAATCGCAAGTTTGAACAGGCGAGAAGACGACTCTGGAGAGAACACAGAACTTGGTAGTTCGTTGCGTACTAACTGTAGCGCTTGGCGGATAGGACCAAACAACTGACGAGCACGTTGAGTCGGTTGAATACCACGACCTTGACGCATGAATAGTTCGTCGTTAAACATCACTTTTAGACGAGCAACAGCGTTACTTACAGCAGGCTGAGACATACCCAGATTGTGAGCTGCACGTGTAATGTTTTGCTCTTGCATAACTGCATCAAATACAGTCAAAAGATTTAAGTCGACTCCACGAAGTGTGCTTTCCATTCTGTAGCTTGCAATAGCACTCATTGCGTCTTTCTTATCTAACATTCAAGTTGCCTCTTGTCGGTTCGACAGCGTTAAATTGGTAATGGTATGAGAATAGATAACCACTAATTCTTATATTTATCAGACCGATGTTTTTTCGGATTGACATTACTATTAACCAATGCATCTCGAGCTACCAACAAGATTGATAAAGAATAATTTTATTTTACCTTAATTATTAAATAACATCTAAAAATCAATTATTTATAGAGTTATAAAAAAACATAAAATGCGTCACTTATGAGTTTAATTTCGACTTATTTAGCTGTTCTATCGTTTGGTTACATTTGTTACAATTTATTGAACTCGTGAATTGTTCAACCGGTCAATTCAGAAATAGCACTTATGAGTTAGGTGAGCGATGCATAACTTGGAAAGTCGACCTTGTCCCAAAGTTGCTTTCTTAAATCATCTTGATTAGACCAATTCCCTGCTAATACCCACTCAACGAGTGCACTTGCCACGTCTGGATAGGTGACCACTTCGGCCTGTTTTTCACTGAGCCAAGCGCGCAAGATAGCCGCATCTAAAAACGTCATGGTTTGAGCTAACCCAAGGGCCTCTAGCGTCGCCACATTGCTCTGTTGTTCGAACTGTCCTTCGAGTGGTTTGAGAAGCAATTTCTTCCCCAAAGTTAGGGCTTCAGATGGCAATTCAAAGCCGCCATTTGCGACCACACCAGAGCACTGATTGAGGTCGAATTGAAAGCCCGCATGACTCAGTGGTTTGAACTCAATATTTTCAACTCGGCTATGCTCAATCACATCCGGGTGGTAACAGACAAAGTTTTGCGAAATGAACTTCATCAGCAGCTCTGAGATCGACTCAAGATCCTCAAATGGCAAATAGACCAACGTAAAGTCTTGTGCTGTTTTGGTTTGTTGCTCACCAACCAGCGTGTGAACGATAGGCGGCAAAATCGGCTGTTCAAAGTGATACCAGTGCAAGCCAATAGAGTGCTCGGTTGGGGCGAAATGTTGAATCACTGAATGTTCAATCCAGTTGCCCCCTTCTTTAGGTACATCATAACGAAACGCATTCTGGTGGCTTATCCCAATGCATGGCACACCTTGTCTCTTAGCCGCCCATGCAGTGACAGGCTCAAAATCATTAATCACTAAGTCATAAGGCGTAAGATCGATCTGGTTAATCTCACGGAGAAATCGCCAGATGTTGTTCTTCATGAATGTTTTGCCGTATTTAACCTGCCCCTGCTCGCTGTAAAAAGTTAAGCCGCTGCGGGTCTGATAGTTGCCAAACGCTTCCATCGAAAAGTATTTGCTCTCATCTCGCCCAGAGAACAGAAAATCGACATCAATATTTTGCTGACGAAAAGCGACGGCCATTGCTCTCGCTCGAGCGATGTGCCCATTTCCTGTGCCTTGTACGCCATATAAAATTTTCATGCATGTTCCTTTAAATTTACCACTTAAGCTCGGCAGTGGTTGCCAACAAAATAATTACAGGATGAAGCTGATAGCTAGGCTGGTACAAGCGATGCCCAAGGCTGCGCCAATCAGTACGTCCGTTAAAAAGTGCACACCGAGCAGGATTCGAGAGCCTGCAATCGCAGTTGCCCACACCAAGCTAAAGAGGTACAAGCTCGGATAGAAATGCCCGATTAGGGTCGCCATAACAAAAGCAGCAGCGGAATGCCCTGAAGGCAGACTGTATTTATCGGATGGCACAATATGAGAGTGAAGTAGTGAAGAGAATTCAGCTGGTCGACGGCGCTTGAGGGTATTTTTAGCAAACCAGTAAATAGGCAGTTCGATTGCGAAGGCGGTTAAACCCACCAAAAGAAAGTCTCGACCGGTGTTGCTATCGACCAGCAGTGCAATCAAGGCAATCAAAACATAAAGGTGTCCATCTCCAGTATGAGACACCGCTTTACTGAGCGTTGCATGTTGCCCGCCATAGCGGTTGTTTAAACAGAAAACAGAAAATGCCACATCCCAGCGGACAATAGGTTCGATAGTACGCATACGATCTCCTTAACAATCCTTATTCAGTTAAGGCTCAAGTTATGCTCAACAAATGACAGTTAAGTGACATTTTGAATGAACTAAAATGAAATTTCCCATGCTTGATAGGCTGGTCAATGGATCAAGTCAGGATGGCGATAGAAGCGACCGATAAAAATAAAGCGACCCAAGGCCGCTTTATTCTTCTATGTTTTCAATTCTTTATATAAGCAAGCAAACGCTACTTCTATCGTGTTAATGGTTATAGCGTTCGCTAATGATAATAGAGCTCGCAAATAATTAAACGCTAAAGGCTATAGCGCTAGTGGCTCGTGCTTTTTAACCAAACCGAAATCCGCCAATATCGCGTAAGCAGCAGGGGTCATAAACAGCACCAGTAAGGTCGAGGCAAATATGCCGAATACGATCGAAATAACCAATGGCTGGATAACCTGAGCCTGTAAGCTGGTTTCCGTCAACAGCGGTAGCAAACCTGCCGCAGTCGTCATTGAGGTCAAGAATACCGCTCGGAAACGCTCGCGACTGGCTTTCACCACCGAGTCATGCACGCTATCTCCCTCATCGACATGGTGACGAATGTACTGCACCAACAAGATGGAATCATTAACCACAATTCCGGCAAGCGACACAAAGCCCATCATGCTTGGCATACTCAAAGAATGGCCAAGTATCCAGTGACCAACGACCACCCCAATAAAAGCGAGTGGAATCGCTAACATCACGACCACAGGCTCTAAATAGCTTCTGAACTGATAGCTAAGAATCGCAAACACGCCGAATAAGCCGAGCAAGAATCCTTTGCCCATCGAAGCGCCAGTCTTGGCTGCATCCTTGGCCTCCCCTTCGAAATCAAAGCGTAAACCCGGGTACTTCTGAATAAGTTTGGCGGCTTCATCTTTTTGGAACTGAGCCAAAATCGCGGATGAACTCGCTTTCTTATTATCAATATCACCAAAGATACTGATGGTTCTCAGCCCATCAATACGCTGAATTCGCACGTAGTTACGCTGGAAATCTAATGTCGCCAACGTTGCTAGCGGGATCTGACTGCCGTCTGCGGTAATGATTGGGAAGTTAGCTAGCTGCTGTAAATCACCCGCTTGTTCTTTATCAAGACGAACTTCAATCGAGATATTCTCAACACCGATTTGAATCTCATCCGCTGTCTGACCAAAGAAAGCCGCACGTAATTGGGAAGCGATCATCTGTCCATTCACATTGTAGGTCTCAGCGCCCGGGCGCAGCTTAACCAAAATCTCTTCTTTACCCATGCGCATATCATCAAGCACGCCGTGCACCCCATCGAACTGATTAAGGTACTCCTGAATATCCAAAGAAGCGGATTTCAATGCGCTCAGGTCATCGTGTTTGGCGCGGATTTCAATAGCACGACCGCCCGGCCCCATAGTCGGTTGCTTGAACACCAATGAAATAGGATCCGCTAAATCGCCAATATCCTCTCGCCACGCATCAATGAAATCATCGATAACCGTATTACGACTCTCTGCTCCGCGTAAATCTAAGCGCACTGTGGCTAAGTGCGGGCCGGATTCATTGGCATCGGCGTTAGCATTGAATTGGCTAGTTATGTGCTCGACCAGTGTATTGCCTTCTTCAACCTCTTCGCTCCATTGCTTGTTCAAACGCTCAGCAGACGCGACAATTTTGTCGACCACTTTCTCGGTTTGAGACAGTGATGCGCCCGGCGGAAGAATAATACGCGCCTCGGCAATATCACCATCCAGCTCTGGGAAAGGTTGAAACTTAACAACACCACCAGCAATCAAGGCGACTGAAAGCAACAACAGCGTAATCACTCCGCCCATAAAGGCGTAGCGGAAGGTCACGACTTTCTCAACCATGTTCATCAAAGTGGTATTACGGAAGTTCTCAAACTTCTCAAGCAACACCACTTTAAAGCGCAGCGCTGGCTTGTCATTTTTTTCTTTGTGTAATGAATGAGATAGGTGATTAGGTAGAATCAGGAAGGCTTCAATCAAGCTCAACGACAGCACCAAAATCAATACTTGAGGAACGGCCTTAAGCACAGCGCCCATCTCGCCATCAAGAAACAGTAAGCTACCGAAAATACACACCGTGGTTAAGAAAGAAGACAGTACTCCGGGAAGCACTTTCTTAACGCCGTTGTACACCGCATCATCGACGCTTTGTCCCCTATCTAAGTGGGAGGCTATCGATTCGGCTATCACGATGGCGTCATCCATCATAATACCGATTGCCATTAACAACCCGACCAGCGACATAATGTTGATCGACAAACCAAGGTTGGCCATTAAGAACAAGCCACCAAGGAAGGCCACTGGCAACCCTGCCGCCACCCAAAATGAATAACGTAAGCTGAAGAACAGCCACATGGTGGCGAACACCAGCACAATACCTTGCCAGCCATTGCTCACCATCATGGTTAGACGATCCCAAAGCACAGATGAGAGATCGTTGGTCATTTGTAGTGTCACGCCATCAGGAGCAATCGCGCTTTGATCTTCAACGAATCGTGTTACGTTCTCTTTGATTCGCAGCGCATCGTCTTCTTTGTTCTTACTGATCTTAAGCAGCGCTGAAGGCTTGCCATCAAATAGCACCTTTTGCTCATCAAGCTCAAAGCGGTCGGTTATTTTGGCTATGTCTCTCAAACGAATCACCGAGCCATTAGGCGCAGATCCAACCACGATGCTTTCCAGCTCAACAGGCGTAACTCGTCTCTCGTCGAAACGAATCAGAAAGTTTTTGTCTGGTGTTTCAACGTTACCACTCGGCAGTTTTACATTCTGTCGACCAATTTGATCCGCGATATCACCGACACTCAAACCCAACTGACGAATAGCTTGGGTATCCAGTTCCACTCGATATTGATGATCCGAGAAGCCGCTAACCTCGACCAAAGAGACATCGTAATCAAGCTTCATGGTGCGCTTAAGATCTTCCGCGTAGGCCTTAAGTTCTGGCCACGACGTTTCGGCTGTTATAGCGATATCGACAACCGGTTCATTCCAATCTAGCTCTTGAACAACAGGCGATTCAATCTCAGTTGGGAAATCATTGATCGAGTTGATCTGGGTTTGCACATCCACCAGCATTCGGCCGATGTCCGCTTTTTCATTTAACTTTAGAATTAAACGAGCGCTGCCTTCGATGGCTTCACACTGAGTTTCTTCAATGTTGGCTAAGCCGTCTACTGCATCTTCCATTCGCACACACAAGCTCTCTTCCACTTCTTGTGGAGAGGCGCCGGGATAAACAATCGCAGCCATAATGTAAGGCGGATCGTAAGCGGGGAAGGTTTCACGTTTGATGGTTGATAGTGAGCTTATACCCAAGATCAACAACCCAAGCATCAACAAGTTTGCTGCTGTTGGGTGCCGAGAGAAAAACTTGATCATGACGCACTCTCCTGAGTATCTGATTCAAGCTCAGCCTCTTCAGAGTTGGACTCTCTCAGTAACATGCCTTCTATTGCTGGCAGGACATCATTGAGAACCAGTTTATCTCCAGTTTGTAGCTCTCCACTCACAACCACTTGATTGTCTCTGCGATAAAGCACTTCAACATTGACCACTTGCAAACGCTGGTTGTCATCCATCAGGTAAACCTTATCACCATGCAGTGCTCGCTCTGGAACCACCCAACTTAGATTGGCGACACCCTCAATCTCAGCTTTGACAAACATACCGTTAACCAAAGGCGTCGCGCTGTCTGGTTGCAATTGTGAGTAATCTTGAGCGATCTCGAGAATAATCCCCGCCGTCGCTTGGTTTTCATCAACTGTTTCGCTGATTCTTGCCACCTTCGCTGGCCAACTGAGGTTCAGGTTGCCGCTGTTAAGTTGAATGCTTGCTTTGATTGGCGCTTCATAAGGATTAGGGATTCCTGCAGCATCGCGAGGAAATTGGTTAAAGCTGGAGGCTAAAGTTTGCATATCGTGAATAGAAAGTTGCGCCTCTACTTCCATGACATTAATCCCGTGAGCAATAAACATCTCCTGCTGAAGGTTTACTACTTGATTTTGTTCGATATCAACCTGAGCAATTCGCATCGCTCTTGGCAAAGTGATCGTGGTCTTATCGAGAGAGCGCTGCGCCTCTTTTACCTTAGACACGTTGACCTTAATCACCGCTTCCGCAACACGCTTTTCATCTGGCATCAACGCGATTTGGTTCGCGATATCTAATACCAACTTCTGCTGAGACAATGCGCTTTGTTGTTGCAGGTCGACATCCGATTGAGAGGTGAGCCCTTTCTTACGCAGATCCTGTTTACGTTGTAGCTCTTTATTGCTGATCACCAAACGATTCTTTTCGATCTTAAGAGTCTGATTAAGGTTGTCTTCTTCTTGATTCAATTTCGCTAATGAGGTTTGGCTTGATTTTAGATCCGCCTCTGCTTGTATCAGTTTCAATTCGTAATCCAATGGATCAACCTTGAGCACGACCGTTCCTGCAGGGATCACCTGGCCTTTTTCAAGATCTGGATGTCGATACACGATCTGTCCTGTCACCTCAGCGATCGCTTTCCATTCAACTTTAGGCACCACTTTGCCAAAGCCGACCGCTAACGGCGCTATCAGTTGTTGTTCTAGGCTCACAGTATCAACTAAGCGAGCCCTATCACCCGCAGGTTTGGTTGGAAGATCCGGCTTCAAGTTAATCGCGGCGACAAGGCCAATCACACCAACCGCAAGTGCTGGAAAGAAGAGTAGTTTTTTATTTATTTTCATTATCTTTGGTCCTGCACGGAAGAAGGGCTCGGTGCGTTAATAAAGCCTTCAGTCATCAATTGAATGTTGTGTTCGATTAAACGATTAAGAAATTCTTCATTAATCTCAATCCCATGAATTGCCAATAAAGGCGGCGGAGCGATGAAAGGAAACACCATCAAGCTTACATACGAAATACGGCACAATTTTGGATCCATGTTCTGTTTTAAGATGCCTTGTTCAACCAACTTTTCAAAAATGACATCTTGGGCTGGCTTTGCAACATCGAGGAAAACCTTTTCGAGCAACTCTCTTTGCACTTCAGAGGGAGGCATATTCATCACTTGGGCTATCAAGCGAGGAAACTTCGGCACTTTGACCATCTCTTTGTAGTAAGTCCTCATTAAATCAAGAAAGTTCTCATGACTGCTTTCATCAACGAGTCTCTGCATCTGCAATTGCATCGGTCGTAGCGTTTCACGCAGCATCGCCTCAAACAATCCGGCTTTACTGCCAAAGTAATAGCGGATCATCGCAATATTCACACCCGCACGCTCAGCAATCAGGCGCGTCGAGACCTTGTCGTACGGTTGAACCACGAACAGATCTCGAGCGTGCTCAATGAGTAACTGCCGTACATCTAGATTCTGTTGAGGTCGCCCTGCTTTACGCGCTGCCATCACTGAGACCTATCCCTATAATTAATCACACGATTAATTATAGGGATAAATCGACATGGTTGTAGAAGATTAATTACTCACTATTTAATCAAATGATTAATTAATTTAGCCACCCTTTTAATTTTATTGGTGAATCGTTCCATCAAAAAGATTTACTACAAAGTTTTAACCTACACATCAGCCAAACGATAAACTAACCGCCCAGTACAAAACACTCAATCAGCTGATAACACCAGCAAACAACACGCAAGCAGCACAAACCAAAAAAAAACACCGCCAAAGCACGCTGATATTGGATTTTCTTGTTTGACGCTCAGAATAAATTGCGGTAAATATGGTGTTAACAGTTTATTTACGGATATTTGTGTAATGATTTTTTCTTCTTCTCGACTGCTGAAACTTCTCCTTATCGTGAACCAATCGCGCGGGTAAGTTGTGGGTCAAGAACTACACAAATATTAAAACCCGCGCTGAGCGGGTTTTTTTGTAACTGGCACTTTTAAAAGAACATCATTCTTAATAATAATTTGGATAGCAATCGATTCATTATCGATATAAGGAAGCACCCATGAACGATCAAGTGATAATTTTTGACACGACCTTACGTGATGGCGAGCAAGCGTTGGCTGCAAGCTTAACGGTAAAAGAGAAATTACAGATCGCTTATGCACTTGAACGACTGGGTGTAGATGTTATTGAAGCGGGCTTTCCGGTGTCATCACCAGGCGACTTTGAGTCAGTACAAACCATCGCAAAAAATATTAAAGACAGCCGAATCTGTGCACTTTCTCGTGCTGTAGCGAAGGATATCGATGCCGCTGCAGAAGCGTTAAAAGTCGCTGAGCAGTTCCGTATTCACACCTTCATATCTACATCAACGGTTCACGTGCAAGATAAATTACGCCGTAGCTACGACGATGTTGTCGATATGGCAGTAAAAGCGGTAAAGCATGCGCGCAACTACACAGACGATGTTGAGTTCTCTTGTGAAGATGCCGGTCGTACACCTATCGACAACCTATGTCGTATGGTTGAAGCGGCAATCAACGCGGGCGCGAAAACCATCAACATTCCAGACACAGTGGGCTACACAGTACCTAACGAGTTTGGTGGCATTATCAAAACGCTATTTGATCGCGTTCCAAACATCGACCAAGCAATCATCTCTGTTCACTGTCACGATGACTTAGGCATGTCGGTTGCTAACTCAATCGCAGCGGTACAAGCAGGTGCTCGCCAAGTTGAAGGTACCATTAACGGCATTGGTGAACGCGCGGGTAACTGTTCTTTAGAAGAGATCGCAATGATCATCAAGACTCGTCAAGAGTTATTAGGTGTTCATACCGGCCTAGATCACCAAGAGATCCACCGTACCAGTAAATTGGTGAGCCAGCTTTGCCACATGCCGATTCAAGACAACAAAGCAATCGTTGGTGCTAACGCATTCAGTCACTCTTCAGGTATCCACCAAGATGGCATGCTAAAGAACAAGAACACTTACGAGATCATGACACCTGAGTCTATTGGCTTGAAAAACAAAGCATTGAACCTAACAAGCCGCAGTGGTCGTGCAGCCGTTAAGAGCCACATGGACGCAATGGGCTACAAAGACAATGAGTACAACCTAGATTCATTGTACGAAGACTTTTTGAAACTGGCTGACCGTAAAGGCCAAGTATTCGATTACGACCTAGAAGCACTAATGCACTTCGCAAATCTACGTGACGAAGATGACTTCTATAAACTTAACTACCTAAGCGTACAATCTGGTAGTGTTATGTCTACCACTAGCATCAAGCTGCAATGTGGTGATGAAGAGAAATGCGAAGCGGCTGTCGGTAACGGACCTGTTGATGCTTTATACCAATGTATCTACCGCTTAACAGGTTACGAAATTGCATTGGATAAATTCGACCTTACCGCGAAAGGTGAAGGCGAAGATGGCTTAGGCCAAGCTGATATTATTGCGAACTACAAAGGCCGCAAGTACCACGGTACAGGCGTTTCAACGGATATCGTTGAGGCCTCTGGTCAGGCGCTACTGCACGTTATTAATAGCATTCAACGCGCAGACACCATTGCTGAAATGAAACAGCAAAGAATCGCAACAGTTTAAACACCCAATAACAGAGCCCTAGAGCCGATGTTATTGGCTTTAGGGACAAAATTTAAAACGAGCGAAAGAGCTCAGTAACAAGAATTAAAGGATTAACATGACTGATAAATCATACAAGATTGCCGTACTACCTGGTGATGGCATTGGCCCAGAAGTAATGCAGCAAGCACACAAAGTGCTAGACGCGATTGAAAAGAAGCATGCGATTAGCTTTTCTCGTGAAGAGTATGATGTTGGTGGTATCGCAATTGATAACCACGGCTGTCCACTTCCAGAAGCGACAGTAACAGGCTGTGAAGAATCTGACGCAGTACTATTTGGCTCGGTTGGCGGTCCTAAATGGGAACACCTTCCACCGAACGACCAACCAGAGCGTGGTGCCCTACTTCCTCTACGTAAACACTTCCAACTGTTCTGTAACCTACGTCCAGCTCAAATCCATAAAGGTCTAGAGTCTTTCTCTCCTTTACGTGCTGACATCTCAGGTAACGGTTTCGACATCGTGGTAGTCCGTGAGCTAACAGGCGGTATCTACTTCGGCCAACCTAAAGGCCGTGAAGGCGAAGGCGCAACTGAAAAAGCTTTTGATACAGAGGTTTACCACCGCTACGAAATCGAACGTATTGCAAAGATTGCGTTTGAATCGGCACGCCTACGTAACAAAAACGTTTACTCAATCGATAAAGCGAACGTTCTACAGAGCTCTATCCTATGGCGTGAAGTCGTTGAAGAGATCGCAAAAGATTACCCAGATGTAACGCTAAACCACATGTACATCGACAACGCGACCATGCAGCTAATCAAAGACCCATCTCAGTTTGACGTAATGCTATGTTCAAACATCTTTGGTGACATCATCTCTGATGAGTGCGCAATGATCACTGGCTCTATGGGTATGCTTCCTTCTGCAAGTTTAAATGAAAGCAACTTCGGCCTATACGAACCAGCAGGTGGCAGCGCACCAGATATCGCAGGTAAGAACATCGCAAACCCAGTCGCGCAAATCCTTTCTGCAGCCCTAATGCTTCGTTACAGCCTAGGCGAAGAAGCGGCAGCACAAGACATCGAAGCAGCGGTTTCTAAAGCACTTTCTGCAGGCGAGCTAACGGCAGACCTTGCTGGCAAAAACCAAGCGCTGACTACCTCTGAAATGGGTGACAAGATCGCTGAGTACATCTTAGCTTCATAAGCTAAAGGCTCCGATTAGAAGCAAGTACATAAGAATAATATCAAGCCAAGTCAGCGTAAACCGCATGACTTGGCTCGAAACAAACACTGGGACTGATGCTCCCAAGGAAGAAAAGCTATGTCGACAAACCAGCACGCAAAAACCTTATACGAAAAAGTTTATGACGCTCACGTTGCGGTTGCAGCGAAGGGCGAAACACCAATTCTTTATATCGATCGTCACTTAGTTCACGAAGTAACGTCACCTCAAGCCTTTGATGGCCTACGTGAGAAAGGCCGCAAAGTTCGCCAAGTTGGCAAGACTTTCGCGACCATGGATCACAACGTATCGACACAAACTAAAGACATCAACGCTTCTGGTGAGATGGCTCGTATCCAAATGGAAACGCTATCGAAGAACTGTGAAGAGTTTGGTGTCACGCTTTACGATCTAAACCACAAATACCAAGGTATTGTGCACGTAATGGGTCCTGAGCTAGGTATTACGCTACCGGGCATGACCATCGTATGTGGTGACTCGCACACGGCTACACACGGTGCATTTGGTTCACTAGCATTTGGTATCGGTACTTCAGAAGTGGAACACGTTCTAGCTACGCAAACGCTAAAACAAGCTCGCGCTAAAACCATGAAGATCGAAGTAAAAGGCAAGGTTACTCCTGGCATCACTGCAAAAGACATCGTGCTAGCGATCATCGGTAAAACAACGGCTGCTGGCGGTACTGGCTACGTAGTTGAATTCTGTGGTGAGGCAATTACCGACCTTACGATGGAAGGTCGTATGACAGTATGTAACATGGCAATCGAGCTTGGCGCTAAAGCAGGCTTAATCGCTCCAGATGCAACGACATACGAGTACATCAAAGGTCGTAAGTTCTCTCCAGAAGGCGAAGACCTAGAAGCAGCAATCGAATACTGGGATACGTTAAAAACCGATGCTGATGCAGAATTCGATGCAGTTGTTACATTAGAAGCGGCAGACATCAAACCACAAGTCACTTGGGGTACCAACCCAGGTCAGGTTATCTCAGTAGACACACCAATCCCTGCACCAGAAAGCTTCGCAGACCCTGTAGAAAAAGCATCAGCTGAAAAAGCGCTGGCTTACATGGGTCTTGAAGCCGGTAAATCTCTATCTGATTACAACGTAGATAAAGTGTTCGTGGGTTCTTGTACTAACTCTCGTATCGAAGACATGCGTGCAGCAGCAGCGGTAGCGAAAGGCCGTCAAGTAGCGAAACATGTTCAAGCGCTTATCGTTCCGGGTTCAGAGCAAGTTAAAGCACAAGCTGAGGCTGAAGGCCTAGATAAGATCTTCATCGAAGCAGGCTTTGAATGGCGTTTACCGGGTTGCTCTATGTGTCTTGCGATGAACAACGACCGTCTAGGTCCACAAGAGCGCTGTGCTTCTACATCAAACCGTAACTTTGAAGGTCGCCAAGGCCGTGATGGTCGTACGCACCTAGTTAGCCCAGCAATGGCAGCCGCAGCGGCTATCGCTGGTCACTTTGTCGATATTCGTGAACTTTAATTAGAGGATTTAACATGTCAGGTTTTCAACAACACACCGGATTAGTCGTTCCTCTAGATACGGCCAACATCGATACTGATGCGATCATTCCAAAGCAGTTTCTACAGAAAGTAAACCGCATCGGTTTTGGTAAGCACTTGTTCCACGATTGGCGCTTCCTAGACGATGCAGGCCAACAGCCAAACCCTGATTTTGTAATGAACGAAGCTCGCTACCAAGGCGCTTCAATTCTTTTAGCTCGTGAAAACTTCGGTTGTGGTTCATCTCGTGAACACGCACCGTGGGCGCTTGCCGATTACGGTATCCAAGTAATGATCGCACCAAGCTTTGCCGACATTTTCTACGGTAACTCGATCAACAACCAAATGGTGCCAGTTCGATTGACTGAGCAAGAAGTGGATGAGCTATTCCAATTCGTTGAAGCGAATGAAGGTGCAGAAATTACGGTTGATCTAGAAGCAATGAAAGTCAGCGCGAACGGCAAAGAGTACTCGTTTGAAATTGATGAGTTCCGTCGTCACTGCTTACTGAATGGTTTAGATAATATCGGCCTTACACTTCAACATGCCAATAAGATCTCAGAGTTTGAAGCTAAGATTCCTAGCTTCCTAAAATAATGAGACGTTTCTGAATAAATCTAAAGGTTGGCCAAGTGCCAACCTTTTTTATTTGGCTAAGCTTTTAACTTAACTTCATATGTTTATTTAAATGAAGAGCAATGAAAGAAAATGGTAAGCCTTAAGGTCTTAGTAGTCAGTCATCAGGAGAATGCCATGAAACAACTACTTTTTATTGTCAGCCTACTTTTCTCAACCTTAGCTTGGTCTGCGCCTAAATCCGATCTTTGGCCATACTGGAAGCAAAGCGACGAAACCAACCTAGAACAGGTATCTCATCAAAATTGGCAGCAATTCCTCGATAGCTACTTGGTTAAACAGGGGCAAAATACGTTAGTTCGCTATAAAGCAGTGAACACCGCCGATAAAACAAAGCTTAAACAATACATCAAGCAACTCGAACAGGTGAATCCGCTCGACTATTCAAAAGCGGAGCAGTATGCCTATTGGGTTAACCTATACAACGCCGTGACTGTCGATTTGATTCTTGATGCCTACCCGATCAAATCCATAACTAAACTTGGCGGACTATTTAGTTTCGGTCCGTGGGGAGATGATGTGGTAGTCGTTAATGGGAAATCACTGACACTCAATGACATTGAACACCGAATCCTAAGACCAATTTGGCAAGATCCTCGCACGCATTATGCCGTGAACTGTGCCAGCCTAGGTTGCCCTAACTTACAACCTGACGCTTTTACCTCTAAAAATACTGAAGCCTTGCTAGAGCAAGCTGCAACTGAGTTTGTAAGCAGTGACAAAGGCGTGATGGTTACAAACAATAAGCTTCAACTATCATCGATTTACGAATGGTTTGCTGTGGATTTTGGTACGAAGAAACAGCTTATTCAGCACTTAGAACAATATCGAATTGAAGCAGTAACCAATACTCAAAACATCAGTTATGAATACGATTGGTCGCTCAACCAAGCAAACTAGCTCTAAGGCTAAAGTTGATCACTAAAGTAAAAAAGAGGCGAGAGGTTTTTATTAACCTCTAGCCTCTTCTCAATTCTTTGACCGTATTTCTACAATTAAAAGCTTGAGCTCGGTTGCTGCAAGAACTCAATCTCTTCGGGAGTCGAAGCTCGCCCTAACACCTCATTACGGTGCGGATAGCGACCAAATCGCTCAATGATAACCTTGTGCTTAAACTCAAAGTCCAGATTATGCTCTAATCCCGTTTGAGAAAAGAGTTCCACGGCTTGTTCATGGACTAACAAAGATTCACTGTGCATATAAGGCATATACAGGAAGCTTTTCTGTTGCTCGTTAAGCTGGTGATCAAAACCACCCGCTACCGCCTCTTGGGCTAGAGCCAACGCCATCGGATCAGCAGAAAATGCTGTCGGACTTTTTCTACCAATATTTCGAGAAAACTGATCAAGTACGATAATCTCAGCCAATCGTCCTTGCGCAGTTTGGCGCCACTCAAATAGCTCGCCTTGAATGGCTGCTTTATGCAATTCAGAAAATCGAGACTCTATCAAAGTGTCAATCTCGGCGCCGCCAGTAAACCAACCTTTAGGCGTCAACTCATCGAACCAAAACTCTAGAACATCCTGATACGTTACCGTCATATAATTCCCTTTAATAAAAAACCGAGTAACTTTGTTATTACTCGGTTTAGTGTTCAATTACTTAAAACCTTTTACTTTCTTTATCAGGTCATAAGCATTCTGAATTTCTTGCGATTTCTCTTTCGCAACATTCATCATCTCAGGCGGTAAGCCCTTCGCCATCAGTTTATCTGGGTGATGTTCATTCATCAGCTTGCGGTAGGCTTTCTTCACCTCTTTACCGTCAGCACTTTCACTCACACCAAGAACCTTATATGCGTCGCCAAGTTGGTTCTGTTGCGAAGCCTGTTGCCAACCTGATGATTGCCCATGACCCTGATGGCCACCAAAGCTTCCACCTTGCTGTTGGAAACGGAACGCAGCTTCTTGCATCTGCAAGCGGCGTTCTAGTTGTGCTGCCGAAAACCCAAGCCCTTGCGCTATTTTATGCAGAACTTGACGTTCACTCGGGTGCAAACTTCCATCCGCAAATGCGGCAGATACCTGAAGCTCTAGAAAGAACTGCAGAAGATCAAAACGACCACCCGATGAGATTTTAACTCGCTCAAGTACGTCGTTCAGAGGGAAGTCGCTCTCTTTGCCGTCACGGAATGCATCTTGCGCTGCTTTACGCTGTTCGCCATGCAGGTTCATACGCTCCATCATGGTAGAAGCGAGTTGAATCTCTTCTGGCGTTACCTGCCCTTTCGCTTTAGCAACGTGCCCCATAACCGCAAAAGCGGATTTAAAAAACTCGTTCTGTCTTTCTGCTTGGCTTGGACCTCGACCAAAACCAGAGCTATTGAAGCCTGATTGGTTCAATCCGCGAGCTTTATCGAATTGGTGTCCTAAAAACAGACCAAAAACTAAACCGAGTGGCCCTCCAAATAAAAAGCCAAAAAACGCGCCCAAAATTTTGCCAAATATTTGCATTATGTGTTCTCTATCTATGAATTTTATCTGAGTAATGCTGTCTGATGATGCTGAATGCTATTATTTCCTTTATCATAAGGAAAATGCTTTATTAATTGGATTGATACTAGATCAACCCTTCATCTAGTGACACAGGATAGTTCAACTTCATGCAATCTTTTTCCCGCACCTTGTTAGCCGCGTCTATAAGTACGGCGTTATACGTGTCGACAACTCAAGCTGAAACAATCACCGATAGTAGTGTGCAGGAAATGCCCTCTATAGATCAATGCTTGATCGAGCCCGCTGCAGAAAACGAGACACAGCTACCCGCTCATGTTGAGTCAGATCGCTTAGAAGCTATCAATGGTGACAAGGCAATATACTCAGGTGACGTAGTCGTTACGCAAGGAAATAAGACCATCCTTGCAGATAACGTAACCCTGCACCAACAAGAAAATATCGTTGTAGCTGAAGGCAACGTAAACTTTAGTGATGGTCAAATCAAATCTATCTCAGACAGAGCGACCAATAATCTGACTACAGATGAAATGACGCTTGAGAACACCGATTACGAATTCCTTTGCGAGCCCGGTCGCGGAGATGCTGTTTATATAGCAAAAACAGGTAAAGCGGTTTATGAGATTGAAGATGGCTCCATTACCTCTTGCCCGATTGGCGATAATGCTTGGCGTCTAAGAGCATCGAGCATCAGTGTCGACCAAGACGAAGAACAAGCCACTTTTTATAATCCACGTTTTGAAATCCAAAGTGTTCCCGTCTTTTACTTACCTTACTTAACAGTACCGGTGGGTGATACACGTAAAACCGGTTTCTTGTACCCAACAGTTTCGTATGGTTCAAGCGATGGTTTTGAAGCTGAAATTCCTGTTTATTGGAACTTAGCACCAGACTACGATTTGGAAACTACCTTCAAGTACATGCAAGAGCGTGGCACTCAACTCAACAGTAAATTCAGATATTTAAGCGATTTTGGTTCCGGTAGTATCGAGTCTGAATATTTACCAGACGATCAAAAGTACACTGATCTAGGCGATCGTTGGGGTTTCCAACTAGAACATTCAGGAATATTCCAACAATCTTGGTTATTCGAAATTGATTACTCTAAAGTCAGTGATATTGACTACTTTTCGGACATGAGCTCAAATATCGGTAACCGTGAAGATGGACAACTGCTTCAAGAAGGGCAAGCAACATACCGTTCTCAAAATTGGGATGCGTCTGTACTTGTTCGAGACTTCCAAGTTCTTACCACCAGCAATAACTTGCCTTATCGTCTAATGCCACAACTCGAGTATAACTACTATGCTCCAGAGGTAATGGATTACCTAGATTTTGACTTAATCAGTCATATATCAATGTTCGATACCGACGCATCAGGCAAACCATCAGCCACTCGTGTTCACGTTGAACCTGGTATTACAATCCCAGTAGGTAACACTTGGGGCACTTGGACAACCGAAGCACGATTACTTGGTACATACTACCAACAGGATCTGAATGACATTGATAGTGAGTATGAAGATTTAGAGGAATCAGTAACACGTGTAATACCTGAGTTTAGAAGCCACGCAGGTATCGTTCTTGAACGTGATACAAAAATTGTAGGTAATTACACTCAAACACTCGAACCTCAAGTTCAGTACCTTTACGTGCCAGAAGAAGATCAAAGCGAAATTGGTCTTTACGATACAACACTACTACAGACTGATTACTATGGCTTATTCAGAAGCCGCAAATACAGTGGTGTAGACCGCATTGCGTCAGCAAATCAAATTAGCTATGGCGCATCATCTCGCTTTTTTGATGATGAGTACCGAGAGCGCTTAAACATATCTTTTGGTCAAATTTTCTATTTTGATAAAGATACAAAGCAAACTTTAGGCAACGAAGACTCCGCTGACAAAACTAATTATTCATCTTGGGCTATTGAAATGGACTTCAACTACGATGATTACCTTTTCTACCATGGCGGTGTGCAATACGACATTGATTCATCTTCGATGCAACTTGCTAACAGTACCATTGAGTACCGTTTTGCCGGCGGCTATATACAAACCAACTACCGCTACGTTACAGAAGAATATATTGAGGATAATGTAGGCGAAAGTATAAATGTTGGTTCAATAACTAGAGATGGTATCTCACAAGCAGGCTTACTTGGTGCTTACCAGATTTCGCGGAAGTGGAATGCCAGTGCTCAATATTTCTATGATTTAACCACACAAGAAAATCTAGAATGGTTGGCTCGCTTGAACTATAAATCGGATTGTTGGTATATCGGATTTACGTATAGTAACCAGCTGACAAATAACATTAGTGATCCAAATGTCACGCCTGAATATGAAAATAACTTTGGTGTGAATTTCGGTATTATCGGCTTTGGTACTAACTTAGGCTCTGATTCAGGCGCTGTTGGGGATAGCAGTTCTGATAACTCATTGAGCTACGGTCGCCCATTCTTCTTAAACAACTAATTTTCTTTACTGATAAGAAATCAGTAAATTTAAAGGATTACACATGACATTGTGGAAACGCACATTAATTGCTATTGCAGCGACTTGTACTTTATCAACAAGCTTTGCAGCACCGGTTGAGCTAGACAGCGTAAAAGTTATCGTTAACGAAGGCGTTATCTTACAAAGCGACATCGATGCTTCGATGAAGACACTGCGTGCCAACGCAAAAAAAAGCGGTCAAACACTGCCATCGCAAGATGTGCTCAATGAGCAAGTACTAGAAAAACTGATCATCGATACTATTCAAACTCAAGAAGCAGAACGTATCGGTGTTCGTATTGATGATGCTCGACTTGATCAAGCAATTGAAGGTATCGCTAAAGACAACAACCAAACGGTAGAACAACTTACCGCATCGGTTGCTGAAGAAGGCCTTAGCTACAATGCATTTCGAGAGCAAGTAAGAAAAGAGATTGCAGCAAGTGAAGCTCGTAACGCCTTAGTTCGTCGCCGTATCAATATTCTTCCTGCGGAAGTTGATAACCTAGCAGATATCTTAGCGCAAGAGACTAACGCGACCGTTCAATATAAAATTGGCCACATTCAACTGCGCTTTAATGATGACCAAACCAAAGAAGAGTTAGAAGCTCAAGCTACTGAACTGGTTGAAGAACTGAACTCAGGCAAAGATTTCAGCACCATGGCATATACTTACTCTAAGGGTCCTAAAGCGCTGCAAGGTGGTGATTGGGGTTGGATGCGTAAAGAAGAGATGCCAACCATTTTTGCTGACCAGATCAAAATGCAAAATAAAGGCAGCATCATCGGTCCTTTCCGTAGCGGTGTAGGTTTCCACATTCTAAAAATTGAAGATGTGAAAGGCTTAGAAACCGTAGCAGTAACGGAAGTGAATGCTCGTCATATATTGATTAAGCCAACCGTAATCTTGAGTGACGATGGCGCGAAAGAACAACTTGAAGAGATCACGCGCCGCGTAAACACAGGTGAAGCGAGCTTTGGCGACCTTGCACAGCAATACAGCCAAGATCCAGGTTCTGCAGTACAAGATGGTGAGCTAGGCTACCAAACACCAGATTTGTATGTACCAGAATTCAAACACCAAGTAGAAACGCTACCAGAAGGCAAAATCAGTGCGCCATTCAAAACCGTACACGGTTGGCACATTGTTGAAGTACTAGACCGTCGCGAAGTCGACCGTACCGATTCAGCTTTGAAAAACAAAGCTTACCAAATTCTATTTAACCGTAAATTCAACGAAGAAGCTGGTGCTTGGCTACAAGAAGTAAGAGCAAGTGCCTTTGTTGAGATGGTTGAGGACGACCAAGATGACAACAACTAAACGTATTGTCATAACCGCAGGTGAACCAGCAGGGATAGGCCCAGATTTAACTTTGGCTCTATCTCAAGAAAGTTGGCCTCATCAACTCGTGGTTTGTGCTGATAAAACACTGCTATCCGAGCGAGCTAAAATTCTTGGTATCGAAGTCGATCTTCTGGACTACGATGCAAATGCAGCTAAGCAACCGCAACGCGCTGGCACACTGGTAGTGAAACACGTTCCACTTGCTGAAACGGCAGTTGCAGGTCAACTCAATGAGGCTAATGGTCATTACGTATTAAATACTTTAGAAACCGCAGCAATTGGCTGTATGAATGATGAATTTGATGCTATTGTCACCGGCCCCGTTCACAAGGGTGTAATTAACCGAGCTGGCGTTGCTTTTAGCGGCCATACCGAGTTCTTTGCAGAGAAGTCCAATACACCACTGGTGGTGATGATGTTGGCAACTGAAGGGCTGCGTGTTGCGCTAGTAACAACGCACATCCCACTAGCTTATGTATCTCAAGCTGTGACCGAAGACAGATTAGAGCAAATTATTGCTATTCTAAATAAAGACTTGGTTGAAAAATTTGCTATTGAGAAACCAACTATCTATGTGTGTGGCTTGAATCCACATGCTGGTGAAGAT
Organism: Vibrio sp. 10N.247.310.23; assembly: GCF_041467155.1. Taxonomy (NCBI): domain Bacteria; kingdom Pseudomonadati; phylum Pseudomonadota; class Gammaproteobacteria; order Vibrionales; family Vibrionaceae; genus Vibrio; species Vibrio sp. 10N.247.310.23. The sequence continues at coordinate 31,303 of NZ_JBFSTZ010000022.1, forward strand.
GGTTGTTTAGGGCGTGAAGAGATTGAAACTATCACACCGACGCTAGAAAAAATTCGCCAAAAAGATGGCATCAATTTAGTTGGCCCATTGCCAGCAGACACCATCTTTAATGAAAAATATTTGCAAGATGCAGATGCTGTTTTAGGTATGTATCACGACCAAGTACTCCCGGTATTGAAATACAAAGGGTTTGGTCGCTCAGTGAACATCACGCTTGGCTTACCGTTTATTCGCACATCAGTCGACCACGGTACCGCCTTAGACTTGGCAGGGAAAGGCCAAGCCGATACAGGGAGCTTTAGAACAGCGCTCACGCACGCCATTGAATTAGTAGAGAAAAAGCAATGAGAAATGATGTCCACTTAGGGCACAAAGCGCGTAAACGTTTTGGTCAAAACTTCCTTAACGATCCATACATTATTGATGGCATCGTATCGAGTATTAACCCACTACCAGGTCAAAACTTGGTAGAGATCGGTCCTGGTCTAGGCGCAATTACTGAGCCTGTGGGTAAGCTTGTCGATAAATTTACTGTTATCGAATTGGATAGAGACCTTGCAGAACGTCTTCGTAACCATCCAGATCTTGCGGACAAGCTAACGATCCGTGAAGGCGATGCGATGAAGTTCGATTTCCAAGAACTGGTTAAGCCAAACAATAAGCTACGCATCTTTGGTAACTTGCCATATAACATCTCTACACCATTGATGTTCCACCTTTTTGAATTCCATAAAGACGTGCAAGACATGCACTTTATGCTTCAAAAAGAAGTGGTTAACCGTCTAGCTGCTGGCCCTGGCAGTAAAGCTTACGGTCGTCTTACTGTAATGGCTCAATACTACTGTAAAGTAACGCCTGTGTTAGAAGTTCCACCAACGGCCTTCGTTCCGCCACCGAAAGTAGACTCAGCAGTCGTGCGCCTACAGCCATACGAAGTGCTGCCTTATCCGGCAAAAGATCTGAAATGGCTAGATCGCGTCTGTCGTGAAGGCTTTAACCAACGTCGTAAAACAGTTCGTAACTGCTACAAGAGCTTAATCGATAAGGAAGTGCTTGAAGAGCTAGGTATCAACCCAAGCATGCGTCCTGAGAACTTAACACTCGAGCAGTTTGTCGACATGGCAAACTGGTTGTACGACAGTCATAACGCTGACAAATAAATAAAAAAGGCTCCTACACTTCGGTTAGGAGCCTTTTTTATGTAATACTTTAATTACATTAAGTATATCAACAACAAAAGGTGCGAATATGGATATATCTACGCCTTGTATCAAATGCCAGGTTCACTCTAAGTACATAGAAGAACAATCTGAGCCAACGAAGAATCGTTATGTCTTCGCCTACATTATTACCATCAAAAATCTAAGTAAAACAACGGTGCAACTTATGTCTCGCCGCTGGTTAATTACCGACTCTAACGGCAAGCAGCTCACCATTGAGGGTGATGGTGTAGTTGGCCAACAACCCGTGATTGAAGCCAACGACGAGTACACCTACACAAGTGGTACGGTCATCGAAACCCCTGTTGGCGTTATGCAAGGTCACTATGTGATGACCGATAACAAGGGCATTGATTTTATTACCGAAGTTGACCCATTCAGACTCGCAATCCCTAATATTCTTAATTAGCCGTACATCCGTATCTACAGGAAATTATTGTGTCGAATTACATTGTCGGAGACATCCAAGGGTGCTTCGACGAACTTCAAGGACTACTTGAAAAAATTAACTTTGATAAACACCAAGATACTTTATGGGTCGCCGGAGACTTAGTTGCTCGAGGCCCTAAATCATTGGAGACGTTACGCTTTATTCGTAACCTTGGTGACGCAGCTAAGGTTGTATTAGGCAACCACGACTTACATCTTCTGGCGGTGTCCTTAGGACTATTTCCAGCGAAACCAAAAGATAAGACTCAAGCGATTCTTGATGCTGAAGATCGTGAACTGCTAATCGAATGGTTAAGACAACAGCCTTTGCTTCAAGAACACCCAGAGTTCGTGATGTGCCATGCGGGTATCTCACCGCAGTGGAATCTAGAAAGAGCACGTGTTGAAAATCGAGAGATCGTATCCTTGTTAAAGTCCGATAAATGGCAATGGCTAATCGAAAACATGTACAGCAACGCGCCTGATTTATGGCATCAGGATTTACATGATATTGAGCGCTATCGCTATGCGATCAATAGCCTGACAAGAATGCGTTTCTGTTTTGAAGATGGCCGTCTCGACATGGCATGTAAGCTACCACCGAATGAGATTACCGATGAACCATTAGTGCCATGGTTTGACCTTCCGCAACGCATAAAGCTCGATAAAACCGTTGTTTTTGGACACTGGGCTGCGCTTGAAGGCTATAACGGAAAAGACGTAATTGGACTTGATACTGGATGCGTCTGGGGAGGTGAATTGACAATTCTTCGCTGGGAAGATAAACAGTTTTTCACTCAGAAAGCGCTATAAAGATACGAGAAACTTGCGCTACCTTGGTAGGGTAACGCAAGCATTTTTCAGAGACTAGCTATTGATAACCACAGTTAACGCTCGAGAATCACAAACTCCATGTTGTGTTTGTTTTTCTCGTCAGCTTGATAGCTCTCGTTAAAGCTCTGCTTCCAACCTTCACCCCAGTCAGGAAATTGTGTATCTCCATCGACGGCGAAATCGATGTAAGTCAGATACAACTTGTCCGCTTTAGGTAAGCAGCTCTCATAAATAGAGCCGCCACCAATGATCATCACCTCTTCAACATCACTGAGTAGCTCTAGAGCCTGTTCAATAGAAGTTACCGTCGTTACACCTTCAATCTTTAAACTCTCATCACGGCTGATTACGACATTCAACCGGCCCGGCAAAGGGCGTCCAATAGAATCGTAGGTCTTACGTCCCATCACGACTGGTTTACCCATAGTCGAGCGTTTAAACCATGCAAAATCCGCAGGTAAATGCCAAGGCATCTGATTGTCTTTACCAATTATACGGTTGTTTGCCATTGCCGCTATCATGCTGATGATCATAAATCGAAAGTCCTGTCCCTAAAAAGAAAATTAACGCTAAACGATAGGTCTACGGCGATAGAATAACAGCCCTGGCACAGCTAAGCCAACCGCCAACCCTGCGATAATGAACATCGATTTTAAAAAGTTCTCCATCAACATTGCCAACAACTCAGGCGTGTAGCCTGCCCTGTTAATCTCCACCATCGCAATCATCGCCTTGAAGGCGAACACACCTGGCACCATAGGAATTAGAGCTGCAACCGTAAACACCTTCGGATGTGCTAACAGTTTATGTGACCAATGAACCCCTATCATACCAACCACGGTTGCGGCGAAGAACGTCGCCCATTCGATTGGAATACCAAAGTGCATCATCAGATACCGGCTACCATGACCGATAGAACCACCGAGTGCACAATAAATTAAAGCACGTTGCGGAACGTTAAACACCAATGCAAACCCAACCGCAGGAATAGCGGCGAAAAACATATCGTTGAGCAGACCTAAAAACAGTTCGAAAATACTCATTAGCTTGCCCACCCCCAAACATCTGATAGACTCATCGCCGCGACAATGCCCAAGCTCGTCGCCAGAGTTAATAAGCTGGCCATGGTAAAGCGCGCTAACCCCATATTAATATGGCCTTTAAGCATATCAGCGACGGAGTTAATCAGAGGAAAACCAGGTACTAACATTAATACAGATGAAGCCATCACGATCGTGGGTTGGCCGCCAATATTGTAAAGTACGGCTTGAGCTGAAATGGTCGTGGTAACGAATGCTGTGATAGCAAAGTTTAATAGCGGATTGAAATGGCGGTGCCCAATCTCTTGCCTGACGATCATACCGCAAGCTGAAGCAATAAAAGTCATCATGAAGACTTGCCAGTCTCCGCCCGCAAGGTGGCTAAAAGAGGCGCACGACAACCCTATCATCACAACCACTAACCAACGGTTGTAGCGCTCGGGGCTGATGTTTTGAATCTTTTTATACGCCAAATCATAATCGAGAATTCCCTTCTCCATCATGATGCAAATGCGTTGAATGTCGGTGATAACCTGCATGTTAATGCCACGATCAGCACAACTTCGAGTAGTGGTAATACAGTGATCATCCATTACGGTAGTTACAACAAGCGCATTGGCTGACAGTGCGACTTCAACCTCATTCACCCCACAAGCAATACCGATGCGACGCATGATATCGCCGACCAGTGTGCTCTCTGCCCCGTGCGCCAATAACATTTGTCCTGATTGAGCGACGAGTCTTGAGATCGCTCTTTGCTTTGATGCCATGATTTCCTTCCCATAGGCGTTAATTATCTAAAGATAAATTTTGCATAAAAAACAGTAAGACGTCATGATTTAGATACAAAAAAACCGCAATTTTCATTGCGGTTTAATAAAACTATCAGTGTACTTGTAAGAAGCGACCGATGCGTTATGAGAAACTAAGAGGATTAGTCACGAACATAGATAACATGGCCGTCATCCTCTTCGTCATCCCAATCGTCCCAATCGTCGTCATCTTCAGTAACGACATTCTTACCGCTCATCGCATCTTTATGGTAGTCATCCCACATAAAGTCTACTTTTTCTTCTTCTTCAACTTCTACAACTTCACGAGGTAGGTTTTCCATAAACTCACCTAGTTTGAAGCAAAGATCTTTGGTGCCGATTTTATTCACAGCAGAGATCTTGAAGTACTCGCCTTCCCAGCCCAAAGCATCGATGATTTCTTGAATCTTTTCGTCTGCTTCGTCTTCTGGCATTAGGTCAACTTTATTGAACACTAACCAGCGAGGTTTTTGTGAAACTTTTTCACTGTATTGCTCAAGCTCATCGATGATCGTTAGTGCATTCTGAATAGGATCAGATTGATCGATCGGCATAATGTCGATCATATGCAGAAGAACACGACAACGCTCAAGGTGCTTAAGGAATCGGATACCAAGGCCAGCGCCATCAGCTGCGCCTTCGATTAGTCCTGGGATATCGGCAACAACGAAGCTCTTTTCAGGGACAACACTTACCACACCCAAGCTTGGGATCAAAGTAGTGAACGGGTAATCAGCCACTTTTGGTTTCGCAGCAGATACTGAACGAATAAAAGTAGATTTACCTGCGTTTGGTAGGCCAAGCATACCAACGTCAGCTAATAGAAGAAGCTCTAAACGCAGTTCACGAACTTCGCCTTTAGTACCCATTGTCTTTTGACGAGGAGCGCGGTTAACAGACGATTTAAAACGCGTGTTACCAAGACCGTGCCAACCACCTTTACCAACCATTACTTTCTTGCCGTGTTCAGCAACTTCAGCAACGATTTCGTTGGTGTGGATATCAACTGCACGCGTACCAACTGGTACTTTCAGCGTAATGTCTTTACCACGTTTACCAGTACAGTTACCGCCGCGACCATTCTCGCCACGCTCTGCATTGTAAAAACGTTGGAAACGGTAATCGATCAGTGTGTTTAAGTTCTCATCCGCTTGGATGTAAACATCACCGCCGTCACCACCGTCACCGCCATCAGGACCACCTTTAGCGACGAATTTTTCGCGCCAAAAGCTAACTGTACCATTACCGCCATCACCGGCTTCTATTTTTACTACCGCTTCATCAACGAATTTCATTTTTTAACTCCGCACTTACGTTGCGTTACCACTCATCAAGGAGTGATATAAATTCTAGCAGATCCGTGTTTAGATCGATCACCTAAGATCTAGGCCGACCTGCAACCAAGGAACAAATAAGGAGAGGTTCTTTGCTTCTTATTTCTTAAAAACAAACGGCTTCTTAAAAACTAATCTGTTTATCAAAAAATAAAACGGCTTCTCAAAACCAAAACAAGAGCGTCTGCTTTTTTATTCTTGCTATAAATAAAAAACCCTGCCGAATCGGCAGGGCTTTTGAATTCAGCTTGAAAGCTAATAAAATAATCTAGTTAAAGATTAAATTACTCAGCTTCGATGCTTACAAACTTACGGTTTTTAGGACCTTTAACAGCAAATTTCACTTTACCTTCAGTAAGAGCGAAAAGAGTGTGGTCTTTACCGATGCCAACGTTTGTGCCAGCGTGGAACTTAGTACCACGTTGACGAACGATGATGTTACCTGCAAGAACAGATTCACCACCAAAACGCTTAACACCAAGACGTTTGCTTTCTGAATCGCGGCCGTTATTAGTAGAACCGCCAGCTTTTTTATGTGCCATTGTTAAACTCTCCTAATACTTAAGCGTTAATGCCAGTGATTTTCACTTCAGTGAACCACTGACGGTGACCAGCTTGCTTACGCGAGTGCTTACGACGACGGAACTTAACGATTTTTACTTTATCGCCACGACCGTGTTGTACTACTTCTGCAGTAACCTTGCCACCTTCAACAAGAGGTGCACCAACAGCGATTTCTTCGCCGTTAGCAACAAGAAGAACTTTATCAAATTCAACAGTTGCACCAGTTTCAACGTCTAATTTCTCTAAACGAAGTGTTTGACCTTCGCTTACTCGGTGTTGTTTGCCACCAGATTGGAAAACAGCGTACATATTTTACTCCGCTTTTTCCGCACAGCCTATGGTTGTTAATTGTACAACTCGGGTGTGCGCTAAACTAATCAATAGGGCGCAGATTCTACGGGAATCATCGCGCTATGACAAGCCATATTTTTAAAAAATTGGCGAAAACCTGTTCGCCAAAGAAAAGTGTGGCAATCATGCCCTTTAGCGATGTATTAATCAACGTTTTTTAGTGTATTATTCAACAATTGAATACAACGTATAAGCCTTACAGGGTCTAACTTCAGCCGGATGAACAATGGATTTTAAAGCTATCCAAACGCTTACTGCCAATGATATGGCAAAAGTGAATGAAACAATTCAAGCCCAACTTAATTCTGACGTAAGTTTAATCAACCAGCTTGGTTTTTATATCGTTAGCGGTGGTGGAAAGCGCCTACGCCCTTTGCTTGCTCTTTTATCTGCCCGCGCACTTGGTTACCAAGGTGAAGCTCATATAACCTCTGCAGCCTTTATCGAGTTTATTCACACCGCAACCCTGCTTCATGACGACGTTGTCGACGAATCGGACATGAGACGTGGTAAAGCGACGGCCAATGCCGCTTTTGGTAATGCCGCTAGCGTTTTGGTGGGTGACTTTATCTACACACGCTCATTCCAAATGATGACAACGCTAGGATCCTTAAAGATCCTTGAGTTAATGAGTGAAGCGGTAAACGTGATTGCCGAGGGTGAAGTTCAACAATTAATGAACTGCAATAACCCAGACACCACAGAAGAAAGCTACATGCAGGTGATCTACTCTAAGACTGCTCGTTTGTTCGAAGCTGCGACCCAAATCGGCGCGATTCTTACTGAGTCATCACCAGAGATCGAAACAGCAATGCAGAACTATGGTAAATACCTAGGCACCGCATTCCAACTGATTGACGATGTGATGGATTACACTGCAGATGGTAAAGAGATGGGTAAAAACGTTGGTGACGATCTTGCCGAAGGCAAACCAACGCTTCCTCTACTTTACGCAATGCATAATGGCTCTCCTGAACAAGCAAGCATGATTCGTGAAGCGATTGAGAAAGCGAACGGCATGGAACGTCTTGACGACATTATGGCTGTAATGAAAGAGACAGGCTCTTTAGAGTACACAACAAATAAAGCCTACGAAGAGGCCGATAAAGCTATCGCTGAGCTTTCTGTACTTCCTGACTCTGAATATAAGCAAGCGTTAACCACGCTCGCACACTTGGCTGTTAAACGCAGCAAGTAAGCAGGTTAATAGACAACTCGCTTCTAGCTTCTATATAAATAACAAAAAAGAGCAATGGCTCTTTTTTTTGGTTTTGAACAAATATTTGTAAGAGAGCCAAGGTTCAATATCGGCTCGCTTCTAATGATAGTGGCAGTTGAGCTTCAATTTCTTCAAGCTCTTCCATTGGCACTGCGTATTGCTCATGCCCGTTGTAAGTCTCTACCAAGGCATACTGCTCTTGCTCATCAATTACCAATACTTTTCCTAAGTGCCCCAAATATTCGACATTCATACCCTTCTGAACAGTAGCCATAACATTTACCTTCACCTTGGTTGTGGAGGTGTATACGAGTAGCTTGAACTTCAGGATCAAAAAAGCCGATCATAATGACCGGCCCTTATTAATTAGCTTTAGGCTGAGTTAAATAGCGTCTCGCTTATTTAGCGAATTCAACACCAATCTCGATGTCGCCATTTAGCGTCTCAAGCATGCTATCTAAAGCGTTACGTTCGAAGTCACTCAGCTCACCGTAGCTAAGGATCGCTTCAGCGCCCTCTTTGCCTAGTTTAACTGGCTGTGCGAAGAATGGAGCGTGCTCGCCTTCACCTTCAACGTATGCACATTCAATCACGTTTTCTTCACCTTGAAGTGCTTTAACTAGTGCAAGACCGAAACGACAAGCCGCTTGACCCATAGACAGTGTCGCACTGCCGCCGCCAGCTTTAGCTTCTACTACTTCTGTACCTGCATTTTGGATGCGAGTCGTTAGTGCTGCGATTTCCTCGTCAGTGAACTCTACACCTTCAACTTGAGAAAGTAGAGGAAGAATCGTTACGCCTGAGTGGCCACCGATAACAGGAACACGGATGTCGCCTGGATCTTTGTCTTTTAGTTCAGCAACGAACGTTTCAGAACGAATCACATCAAGAGTCGTAATACCGAATAGACGACGCTTGTCGTAAACGCCCGCTTTCTTCAGTACTTCAGCCGCGATTGGCACTGTTGTGTTTACTGGGTTCGTGATGATACCAACACAAGCAGTCGGACAAGTAACTGCGATTTTCTCTGCAAGAGACTTAACAATGCCAGCGTTCACATTGAAAAGATCCGCACGATCCATACCAGGCTTACGAGCAACACCCGCTGAAATAAGTACAACATCCGCACCTTCTAGTGCTGGTGTTGGATCTTCACCCGCGTAACCTTTGATCGAAACAGGCGTTGGGATATGGCTAAGATCGGCAGCAACACCCGGTGTTACCGGAGCGATGTCGTAAAGTGCAAGATCTGAACCAGCAGGTAGGCGGTTCTTAAGTAGTAGGGCTAGGGCTTGACCGATGCCACCAGCGGCACCAATAACAGCTACTTTCATTGTTATTCTCCTTGAGAGCTTTCTCTTATAGATTCTTTGTAGGGTAATTCTTGAGCTAAATCTAAGTTAAAAAACTATATTAATCACAAAGTGATTACAATCAATTAACGCTAGCTTTGCGACTTCGCGCAAGTCAATAAAACCGTGCTACACAGCAAGTTCGCATTATGGCGATAATCGACTGAAATAACAAAATAAGTCGTCGCAAATAACACATTATTCTATTAAATATTTACAGTGATATGACTAACAAATTACAGGGATGTTTTGGCTAAAATTGAATATGTATGCGAGAATATGCAAACATCTTTGTTAATGAATAAGAATGACATATGCGCAATACAGAAAAGCAAGACAACTTAGTTCGTGCATTTAAAGCCTTACTAAAAGAAGAACGTTTTGGCTCACAAGGCGAAATTGTTGATGCTCTAAAACACGAAGGTTTTGAAAGCATCAACCAGTCTAAAGTCTCGCGTATGTTAACCAAGTTTGGTGCCGTTCGAACTCGTAACGCAAAAATGGAGATGGTTTACTGTCTTCCTGCTGAGCTTGGTGTTCCGACCGTTTCTAGCTCTCTAAGAGAATTAGTACTAGATATTGACCACAACAATGCATTGGTGGTGATACACACAGGTCCTGGTGCGGCGCAGCTGATTGCTCGTTTATTAGACTCACTAGGTAAGTCGGAAGGTATACTGGGCGTAGTCGCAGGTGATGATACTATCTTCATTACCCCAACGTTATCGGTTACCACTAAGCAACTGTTTGATTCAGTGTGTGAACTGTTTGAATACGCAGGATAATTGATCGCTGTTTCATAACTATCAGCCTTATTAATGGATCACGAGTATCTATTTGCTTCGTGATCCAAATCACATCCTAGAATATCCATACCTCCCTTCCAAAATCACACTAAACCATTGATTTTAAAAACTCAGTAGCAAATCAAACACGAGATCAAGACATCATTTGTTAGATTTTTTAGCTATATCTTTTAACATTCGAGTAATTTTCTGCCAATTTTTGATATTATTCAGCCACTTTTTCATCACATGGATTGAAAAAGGTGCCGTTTCCAAATAGGAAACTCCTGAAGCAACTACACTTGTTTCAGGGTTAATAATGAATAAAGGAAGGGAAATTCATGGCATTTACCAAACTTATTAAAGTTGGTGCTATTGCAGCTGCTGTAATGGGCGCTGGCGCTGTTAACGCTCAAGAGTTCATCACGATTGGTACTGGTTCAGTTACGGGTGTTTACTACCCAACTGGTGGTGCGATTTGTAAGCTAGTGAACAAGGGCCGCAAAGACCACAACATTCGTTGTTCTGTAGAGTCTACTGGTGGTTCAATCTACAACGTTAACACCATCCGTGCTGGTGAACTAGATTTCGGTGTTGTTCAATCGGACTGGCAATACCACGGCTACAACGGTACAAGTAAGTTCAAAGATCAGGGCGAATACAAGAAACTTCGCGCGATGTTCTCTCTACATACAGAACCGTTCAACATCATCGCTCGTACTGATGCTGGCATCAACAATGTGTCTGACCTAGCAGGTAAGCGTGTAAACATTGGTAACCCAGGTTCTGGTGACCGTGCAACGATGGGTGTTGTAATGGACGCTATGGGCTGGACTAACGACAGCTTCAAGCTTGCTTCTGAACTTAAAGGTTCTGAGCGTTCACAAGCACTTTGTGATAACAAGATTGATGCATTCATCTACATGGTTGGTCACCCGAACGGATCAATCAAAGAAGCAACAACGTCTTGTGATGCAAAACTGGTTTCAGCAACAGGTCCACAGATCGACAAGATCGTAGCTGAAAACCCATACTACGCTTACAGCACAGTTCCTGCTGGTATGTACCGTGGTACTGACGCTGACGTAAACAGCTTCGGTGTTGCAGCTACTATGGTAACAACTTCAGACGTTTCTGAAGAAGTTGCATACAACGTTGCTAAGGCAGTATTTGAAAACTTTGACACTTTCAAACGCCTACACCCAGCATTTGCTAACCTGAAAAAAGAAGACATGGTTAAAGCGGGTATCTCTATCCCTCTTCACCCAGGCGCAGCAAAATACTACAAAGAAGTGGGCCTTCTAAAGTAACTCTACTTTAAGCCTACTACACCAATAAGGAGGCTAGCCCTCCTTATTGGCTTTTCACGTTTTATAAAAATAATTTAAGTGAAAAGAACAGCCCTTTAAGTTTCTCCAATTTGGCGGACTTACCTTCGTATCAAGCCTAAGACAAAGACGAGCAAAAAACGCATTTCCCTATCCATTCACTACACTAGATAGGAAAGAAATAACGTCTCGTTGTTCGTAAGAAAGGCAGACCATCAATAATAAGGATAAAGTACATGACGCAGACAACATCACCGTCTCCAGATGTGCAAGAAATGGTGGCACAATCAGACACTGGTGCGCGTAGCCCTCGCGGTATCCAAGGCCGTATTTTATGGTTTGTGCCTCTATGTTGGTCACTGTTCCAACTTTGGTATGCATCTCCGCTGCCGTTCATTTTTAACTTCGGAATTTTAAACGATACCGAAGCTCGAGCAATTCACCTTACCTTTGCTATTTTCCTAGCATTTACCGCTTATCCAGCCATGAAGAACTCGCCGCGGGACCATATCCCGGCAGTCGACTGGGTATTAGCGCTTGTAGGTAGTTTTTCAGCTTCTTATATCTATATTTTCTACACTGAACTTGCCGGTCGTTCTGGTGCTCCCACAACATTTGATATTGTTGCAGCGGTGTTCGGTATGGTTCTACTGCTTGAAGCAACACGACGCGCTTTAGGTCCACCTCTTATGGTTGTGGCGGCAGTATTCCTACTTTACACCTTTGGTGGCCCTCACATGCCAGACGTTATTGCCCACAAAGGTGCGAGCCTGAACAAGGCAATGTCGCACCTGTGGCTAACAACTGAGGGGGTATTCGGTGTAGCGCTTGGCGTATCAACGTCATTCGTATTCTTGTTTGTACTGTTTGGTGCAATGCTAGAACGTGCTGGCGCCGGTGCTTACTTTATTAAAGTTGCATTCTCACTGCTTGGTCACATGAAAGGCGGCCCAGCGAAAGCAGCCGTTGTCGCATCAGGTCTGTCTGGTTTGGTATCAGGTTCATCTATCGCGAACGTGGTAACCACGGGTACCTTTACTATCCCGCTAATGAAGCGTGTTGGTTTCCCGGGCACAAAAGCCGGTGCGGTAGAAGTCGCGGCTTCAACCAATGGTCAATTAACACCACCTATCATGGGTGCAGCAGCCTTCTTGATGGTTGAGTATGTGGGCATTTCGTATGTAGAAGTAATCAAAGCCGCGCTACTGCCCGCTCTGATCTCTTACATCGCTCTGATTTACATTGTTCATCTAGAAGCATGTAAAGCAGGTATGACTGGCCTACCTCGTCGCCACACACCAACTATCGTACAAAGCTTACTGTCTTTCACGGGTACCATTTTAGGTCTGTGTGTCATCAGCGCCGCGGTTTACTACGGTGTGGGTTGGACGAAAGATGTCTTTGGCGATGCGGCAACACCAATCGTAACTGTGGCGCTATTGATCGCTTATGTTGCTCTGGTTCGCGTATCTGCAAAATACGCAGCTGAAGGCGGCATGGAAATCGATGCTGATCTAAAAGAAGTTCCGGATCCGGGGCCAACGATTAAATCTGGTTTGCACTTCCTACTGCCTATCGTAGTACTTGTTTGGTGTTTAACAGTTGAACGTTTCTCTCCAGGTCTGTCGGCATTCTGGGCGACCGTGTTCATGATCTTCATTCTGATCACTCAGCGTCCGTTAATGACTCTGATGAACAAATCAGACGATCTTGCAGAGCAAACTAAAGCTGGCTTCGTTGATCTCGCAGAGAGCTTGGTTTCAGGCGCACGTAACATGATTGGTATCGGTGTCGCGACAGCGGCTGCAGGTACGGTTGTAGGCGTGGTGACTCTAACGGGTATCGGTCTAGTAATGACGGACTTCGTTGAGTTTATCTCAGGCGGTAGCATCATTCTTATGTTGCTATTCACTGCAGTAATCAGCTTGATCTTAGGTATGGGCTTGCCAACAACGGCGAACTACATCGTTGTATCAACGCTGATGGCTCCGGTAATCGTGACCCTAGGCGCTGCGCACGGCTTGATCATTCCATTGATTGCGGTTCACTTATTCGTGTTCTACTTCGGTATTCTTGCAGATGACACACCTCCGGTAGGTCTGGCAGCCTTTGCGGCCGCCGCGATTGCGAAATCCGACCCAATTCGTACAGGTATTCAAGGTTTTACCTATGATATCCGTACCGCAATTCTACCTTTCATGTTCATCTTCAATACTCAACTACTACTGATGGGCATTGATTCTTGGTGGCACTTAGCACTAACGATTTTCTCATCTGTGACTGCGGTACTTATCTTCGCAGCTGCAACACAAGGTTGGTGGTTCACCAAGAACAAGTGGTGGGAAACGGTGCTGCTTATTGCATTAACCTTCACTTTCTTCCGCCCTGGCTTCTGGTGGGACATGATTTACCCAGAGAAAGTTCTTTCACCTGGAGTTGAGATTGCTCAAATCACGGAAAAGCTGGATGTGGGACAATCACTTGAACTTAGAGTGGGTGGCGAAAACTTAGAAGGTGACTATTCTGAACAGACAGTTCGCCTGCCGTTTGAAGATTCTGCGACCTCAAGTGAAGATCGTATTGCCTCTATGGGTCTAATGCTGACTGAATCAGAAGGCAAGATGATTGTTGATATGGTTGAGTTCGGTAGCCCAGCAGAAGCGGCTGGTATTGATTTCGATTGGGAAATCAAATCCGTTATCCAAGATGCAGATCGACCAATGAAAGAGTGGGTATTCTTACCAGCTCTGATCATTTTGATTGGTTTAGCGATGAACCAAAGAAGACGTGCTCGTAAGGATGAGATTAGCGCGTAATGGATAAGGCTGAGTAGTGCTTAGCGCTATTTGGCTTTATTACATGGAAAGGATAATTACAGTGCTAAGTGGAAGCTTAGCGCTGATTAAAAAGAGACGAATACATGTATAGACAAATCCTTGTTCCCGTTGATCTTAACGACAAAGGCTTTTCTGATAAAGCAGTCGAGCTAGCGGTATGGCACGCGAAACACAGCAATGCTGAAGTCCACATTCTGAACGTCCTACCAGGCATTCACATGTCGATGGTGGCGTCTTACTTCCCGAAAGATGCAGCGAACCAAATGAAGCTTGATGTGAAAAATCAGCTCAAAGAGTTTGCTGACAAGCACATTGACGATGAAGTGGTGTATAAAGTTCACGTTGCCGAAGGCAAGACTTACACAACGATTCTAGATTACGCAGAAAAACTGGGCGCTGACCTTATCGTGATGCCTAGCCATAAGCGTTCGAAAATCGACAAAGTTGTGCTTGGTTCTGTTGCAAGCAAAGTGGTACAGAACTCACCAATCAATGTATTGGTAGTTAAGCCGCAAGGCTAAATCACTTAATCGACACAACGATCTAAAAAGGTTGGCCTAAAAGCCAACCTTTTTTGTTTTTCGTTCACGCAATTTAATTCTTCAATCAACTCACTAAGTTCTGCGGATTACCCGCAACAAACCCATCAATATTGTCGATTAAGATATCAGACAGCTTTTGAATTGAACTGTCACTGCCCCACGCAACATGAGGTGTCAGCAATAAGTTAGGTAGGTGACTGTTAGCTAAGAGTGGGTTCGAGTTGTCTGCAGGCTCTTGTGTAAACACGTCCATGCCCGCACCTGCGATCTCATTACCTTTCAAAGCTTCAACCAAAGCTTGTTCATCGACAAGCCCACCACGGCCAGCATTAATTAACACCGCACTTGGTTTCATCATTGCTAGCTCTCGCTGTGAAACCAGATTACGGGTCGCTTCAGTCAATGGACAATGCAAGCTGATCGCATCGGCTTGCTTCAATACCGTATCAAAAGGCAGATACCCCTCTCGACAAGACTCCGCCCCTTTTCGCTCAGCAAAAATCACCTTCATACCTATCGCTTTAGCCAGTATCGCAGTCGCTTGGCCTAAGCTGCCACTACCGATTAAGCCCAATGTGCTGCCTGCAATATCTTGAATCGGATGTGTAAAAAAACAGAACTGCTTGTCCTTTTGCCACTCCCCGACTTCAATGTCTTGATGATAACCAACAAGGTTTCGTTTTAGCGTAAACAGCATAGCAATCACATGTTCAGGAACCGATTGAGTCGCATAACCTTGTACGTTTGTCACTGCAATGTTTTTAGATTTGCAGTATTCCACATCGACATTATTGACACCGGTCGCTGAAACCGCGATCAACTTGAGTTTTTTCGCACCAGCGAGATTCGACTCATTGAGCACTACCTTGTTAGTGATCACCACATCAGCTTCTTCAACTCGCTCTGATACTTGCTCAGGAGCTGTGAAATCATACTCTACCCATTCATGCTCAAAGCTCAGAGGCTTTAAATGAATTTGAGATGGGATAGTCGCTCTATCGAGAAACACAACATTCAGCGTTGGCATTCTTCTTCCTTGGTTAGATCTATGAATCAGTCCATTCTAAGCTTTTAGCTTACTGTAGTCTGGAAGCTCAAGCGCAATTTCAAAGTGCTGTTCGATTTGTGGGGATGCTTGAGGATAAAAGTCACAGGGAACAAAGGCTTTAAACAACTGATTATTCGCTGGATGATAAAAGCTCAGCTCACACGCATGCAAAGCCAACCTATCACTGTATTCAAATGCTTCTGATGTTGCGTAAAACTCATCGCCCACAATCGGTGCGCCTATTTCCATGCAATGCACTCTCAATTGGTGAGAACGCCCGGTAATTGGCAGTAACTTAAGTAAAGTCGTTTGGAGTTCTTGCTGTTCTACCACATAACGAGTCTGTGATGATTTACCATCCTCGAAACACACTTTTTGCTTCGGCCGGTTTGGCCAATCGCAAATAAGAGGGAGGTCAATCAAACCTTCTGCTTCTTCTACTGAACCCCATACTCGGGCGTAATAGAGTTTGTGTGTCAGTCGATATTGAAACTGCTTCTTCAAATGACGCTCAGCTTGTTTGTGTTTAGCGAGCAGCATCAAGCCTGATGTCGACATATCCAAGCGATGCACCACCTGAATATCTGAAAAATCCACGACTAGGCGACTCCACATACTGTCGTAATGCTCTGGTAACCTCCCAGGAACTGAAAGTAAGCCAGCAGGTTTATTCACCACAAGAATATCGTCATCTTGATACACAATATCAATCCAGGGGTCACGCGGTGGTGCGTAATGTTCTAACGCCATTCTAGCCTCTAGTTACTGTTAAATAATAATTTATGGTCAAGTTGTTTATTAAAAAATACAATTAAAGTCTTTTTTGTACATAAAAGTTGACGACCTTACAAAACATGGTATTGATAGGGGAACGGAAAATAAGAAGTCAGCATCAAAGGAAAAATGATGGAAAGTACGGTTAAAACTACAACAACAAAAGCACAAACCTCTGCTCCCCTATCAACGTTAATTCGGTCTCTTGGCCCAGGTATTATGATGGCAGCAGCTGCTGTGGGAGGTTCACATTTAGTTGCATCCACTAAAGCTGGTGCGATATATGGCTGGCAACTTGCCGCTCTTATTATCCTCGTGAACCTGTTTAAGTACCCGTTCTTTAAAGCCGGCATCCAATATACATTGGGAACGGGTCAAAGCTTGGTGGAAGGTTACTCTAACTTAGGTCGCCCTTACCTTGTGATCTTTTCTATTTTGAGTGCTATTTCAGCCGTTGTGAATACCGCAGCCTTACTGTTATTCAGTGCAAGCTTACTTAGCTACTTTGTTCCTTTTGATTTGGCCACCAGCACATTGTGTATGATCGTTTTAGCGACATGCTTAATCATTCTATTCGCCGGCCATTATCGCGCTCTCGACACGCTATCTAAATCGATCATGGCGATACTGACCATCACAACCTTAGCTGCAGTCGCCATTGCTATCGGCTCTCCAGTCGAACCTGATGCTGCTTTTGTTCCACCGTCGCCTTGGTCATTGGCTGCTATTGGTTTTATCGTGGTGACCATGGGTTGGATGCCTGCGCCTATCGAAATATCAAGCATCACCTCTATGTGGCTAAAAAGCCAAAAAGAGAAGCAGGAAGTGACCGCACAATCAGCGCTGTTCGACTTTAACGTTGGCTACATTGGTACGGCGCTGCTTGCTTTAGTATTCGTTGCGTTAGGCGCGCTAGTACTTCACGGTTCGGGAGTTGAACTGTCTCGCTCCGGTGTTGGCTTTACTCATCAATTGGTCGGCATCTACGCTTCGACAATTGGTGAATGGTCTCGTCCATTAATCGCTCTGATCGCATTCTTCTGTATCTTTGGCAGCACCATTACCGTTATCGATGGTTATTCACGCGTGCTTGCTGAATCACAACGTCTATTGCTTAAAAAAGAAAGCAGCCCAAAAATGCTACAGGGTTGGATCGTCATCGTCTCTCTCGCAGCACTCTCCATCGTGATGTTCTTCAGTGCTGCTTTAATGCCTATGCTTGATTTCGCGATGGTACTTGCTTTTGCAACTACGCCATTCTTCGCATTGCTTAACTTCATCTTAGTCAGTAAAACAAAGCTTCCAAAAGCGCTCGCGATTGGCACTAAGCTAAAATGGTTGTCTGTCGCAGGTCTTATTTACCTATTTGGTTTCCTAGCCGTATTTGTTTGGTGGAAATGGTTAATGTAATTTCTTTGCCATTGCACGTTTCAACAATCAAAACACCTTTCAAATACTAGATAAAAAGAAGGCCTTCATCATGAAGGCCTTCTTTTGTTAAAGCATTTACTAATTCAAAACTAGTTGTGAGAAACCACTATCAAACGTAGTGAATCTAATTGAACCTGAGCTTTGCTGATGTAACCTGTCAGTGCATTGATTTGAGCTTCGATAACCTCTAGCTCTTCATCACGAATATTAGGGTTCACGGCTTTAAGCGCTTGTAGACGCTCTAATTCACCGTTCAGGTTAGTCTGCATATCTCGTTGAGCCTGTTCACGCACTTCTTCCACTTTAGGAAGTACGTGCGTCTCACCCGCTTCAATTAGCTTGTGAATCTCACCTTGTACCGAGTTCACTAGCTTGCTCGCTAAGTGACGGTTTACTGGGCTTAGTTGACGGTTAAAGCTGTCGAACTCAACCTGAGCAGATAAATCGTTACCACGGCCATCCATCATCAAACGAATTGGCGTCTTAGGTAAGAACTGGCTGATACCGCTGCGCTTTGGCGCTTGCGCATCCACAAGGTAAACCAACTCAAGCAGGATAGTACCCACTGGCAGCGCTTTGTTTTTCAGCAATGATACCGCTGATGCACCCACACCTTCACTCAGTAGCAGATCAATACCGCCTTGAATCATTGGGTGCTCCCAGCTGATGAAGTTCATGTCTTCACGAGAAAGGGCTGTATCACGATCGAACGTGATGGTTGCGCCTTCGTATGGTAAGCCAGGGTAGCTTGGTACCATCATGTGCTCAGATGGTGTCACGACTAGCGCATTTTCACCCTTGTCGTCTTGGTTCAAACCAATCGTGTCGAACAAGCTCAGTGCAAACGTTACTAGGTTAGTATCGCCATCAGTTGATGCAATCTTCTCTGCGATTTCGTGTGCTTTGTCGCCGCCGTTTGAGTGCATCTCTAATAGGCGATCGCGGCCTTTTTCTAGATCCGCTTTTAGGCTTTGATTTAGCTTGGCAGACTCTTCAATCACTTCATCAAGCTGCTCTGTATTACCAGAAGCCAGCATTTCGATAAGAACATCTGAGTACTTGTCGTAAACTGTGCGACCAGTTGGACATGTCTCTGCAAATGCATTTAGACCCTCATCAAACCAACGCGCAAGAATCGCCTGTGACGTGCCTTTTAAGTAAGGGACATGGATGTCGATGTCACGCAGCTGACCGATACGGTCCAAACGACCAATACGTTGTTCAAGCAAGTCTGGGTTGAACGGAAGATCGAACATTACTAGCTGGTTCGCGAACTGGAAGTTACGACCTTCAGAGCCGATTTCGCTACAGATAAGAACCTGAGCTCCGCCCTCTTCTTGAGCAAAGTAAGCCGCGGCTTTATCACGCTCTAGAATCGACATGCCTTCGTGGAATACGGTTGCACGTACACCTTCACGCTCACGTAGTGCTTGCTCTAATTGAAGAGCAGTACTTGCACGTGATGCGATCACTAAGATTTTTTCGCTTCGCTTGTCTTGGATCTTTTCAATCAGCCAGTTAACACGCGAATCGAACTGCCACCAGCTTGAGTCTTCACCTTCAAACTCTTGGAAGATCTCTTCTGGATAAAGCATCTTCATAGCACGAGCTTCGGGAGCCATCTTGCCACCGATCATGCCAGATACACGCATTGAGGTTGTGTACTGCGTTGGAATCTCCATCGGCAGTAGGTTTACATTACGCTTAGGGAAGCCTTTGATTGCAGCTCGCGTGTTTCTAAATAGAACACGGCCAGTACCATGGCGGTCCATAAGGTTATCAATTAATTCTTGGCGAGCTAACGCTTGCTCTTCTTCGCTACTATCACCTTCGATAACACGGAACAGCGGCTCTACATCTTGCTCAGAAAGCAGTTCAGTAATCTGATTCTTCGCGCTGTTTTCAAGCTTCACACCAGAGAACAATGCAGTAACAGCATCAGCAACCGGTGCGTATTGGTCTTCTTCTTCAACGAATGCTTCGTAATCGTAGAAGCGGTCAGGATCAAGCAGACGCAGACGTGCAAAGTGACTCTCACGACCTAGTTGTTCAGGCGTTGCTGTTAGTAGTAGCACACCAGACGTATTTTCCGCTAAGCCTTCAACCACTTGGTATTCACGGCTTGGTTTGTCTTGGCTCCACTCAAGGTGGTGCGCTTCATCGACAACCAACAAGTCCCACTCGCCTTCAAGTGCTTGCTCGTAGCGCTTACGGCTCTTACGTAGGAAGTCCAAAGAACACAGAACGTACTGCTGGGTATCAAACGGGTTGTCTGATTCAGCAAACGCTTCAATACAACGCTCTTCATCGAAGATAGAAAAATGCAGGTTGAAACGGCGCATCATCTCTACTAACCATTGGTGTTGTAGAGTTTCAGGAACCACAATCAGAATGCGTTCAGCACGGCCAGACAGCACCTGTTGGTGAATGATCATGCCCGCTTCGATGGTTTTACCTAGGCCCACTTCATCAGCCAGTAAAACGCGCGGAGCGTGACGACGACCCACTTCATGAGCGATGTATAGCTGATGAGGGATCAAGCCAGCACGCATACCACACAAGCCACGCATCGGGCTCTTGTGTTGTTGGTACTGGTTGCTTAGCGCACGGTAACGCAACACAAAGTTATCCATACGGTCGATTTGACCTGCGTATAGCTTATCTTGTGGCTTGTTAAAGCGGATCTGGTTGCTTAAGAAGATTTCACGCAGAGTGACTTCTGTTTCTTGGGTATCTTCGCGAGTACCTAAGTAGGTTAGCAGCCCTTTGTCTTCGATAACTTCTTCGACAGACAGAGACCAACCTTCTTGGCATTCGATGACATCGCCTACATTAAACGTTACTCGGGTTACGGGAGCATCAGTACGTGCATAAACACGGTTTTCTTCTGACGCTGCAAACATTAGTGTCACTGTGCGAGCATCCATTGCTACAACGGTACCTAAACCTAAATCGCTCTCCGTATCGCTTATCCAGCGTTGCCCCAAAGCAAATGTCATGAATCGACTACCTCAATCTTATAGTTGGAATTTGGTCTTCTTAACTGCAGTTTTAAACAAGAACATTATCGCTCCTGAACTAAAAATATAGCCAAAAATGTCTAGTTTGCAGCCACTTTTTAAGTGCGCTCTCAATAATAAATATCTCGAGAAAATGGTGCAGAAAAAGGTCGCTAATCTTACTCGATGCTGTGATTTAGGTCACGCCTAAAGGAGATGATTTCATGCTTTTTTTCTGTTTTCGCCAGTGCAATCAAACTGTCAAAAATTCATGGTTAATCTATAGGTAGCAGATTGCTGCTCTCAAACGAATACACCATATTCACTCGTAACGATATGGTGCTGTTCCTCTAGATGAAGTTTAGGTGAGTAGTTGACTATCACCAGAATCAGATACTAATCTTTATATGAGCTTTATCTACGTTCAATGAATGCAAGGCAAGCCGCACGTCGGCAAGGAGATGCTATGGGCGAGACCAACCGGAAGCTATTTGTTTTAGACACCAATATCCTACTTCACGAACCCTTCGCTATATTTTCTTTCCAAGAGCACGATGTCGTTATCCCCATGACAGTGCTAGAAGAACTAGACAGAATCAAAGACAGTAAGAGAGACGTTGCCCGAGATGCGAGAATTGCGATACGAACTCTCGAAGATCTATTCAGGGAAGCTACACCAGACCAAATATCGGAAGGTATCCCTTTCACCAAAGACATTAAAGCCTCAGGCAGTATTTCAATACTCGCCGATTACGAACTTCAAGAAAGCATTAAGGCCTTCGCCGATGACAAGGCGGGCGATAACCGAATCCTCAACGCAGTCCTCTATCTTCAAAATAAACGCGCGCCACGCGAAGTGGTTCTCATCACCAAAGACATCAACATGCGTTTGCGAGCTAAAGGCGCCGGTGTTCGTTTTGTTGAAGACTATCAAACTGACCAACTGATTGATGATATCCAATACCTCACTAAAGGCTTCCAACAACTGGAAGGCTCATTTTGGGATGGTATCGATAATGTCGAGAGCAGAAGTTTAGGCGGAAAGACGCTGCACACCTTAGCAAGAGCGCCGTTTGAGCCAACCTTCCTCAACCAATATGTGATTGACGAAGAAAGTGACTTTGCCGCTCGAGTCGAGGAGATTGAGCCTGAAAGCATTACCCTGAGAGACCTCAGCCGCGAAAGGCTGATGAATCGCAGGGCATGGGACATCACACCAAAGAACGTCTATCAAGGCATGGCGATAGATGCGCTGCTCGACCCTGATATTGATCTGGTGATTCTCACTGGCGCAGCGGGTAGTGGTAAGACGCTATTAGCCATGGCTGCTGCGCTTGAACAAACCATTGAGCGTAAGCAATTCGACAAGATCATCGTAACCCGAAACACGCCTGATATTGGTGAGTCGATAGGTTTCCTTCCGGGTACAGAGGAAGAGAAGATGTTGCCTTGGTTAGCCGCAGTGACCGATACACTGGAAGCGCTGCACAAGAATGACCACTGCACAGAAGGCTCGATGAAGTACATCTGTGACAAAGCCAATATCCAGTTCAAATCCATCAACTTCATGCGTGGCCGCTCGATTCAGAATGCATTTGTGCTTTTGGATGAGTGTCAGAACCTCACCGCTTCACAGATCAAAACCATCATCACCCGTTGTGGTGAAGGTACTAAGATCGTCTGCTCAGGTAACCTAGCGCAGATAGATTCTTCCTACCTAACCCCTGTGACTTCAGGCTTAACCTACATGGTCGAGCGCTTTAAAAACTTCGAAGGCAGTGCCAACATCCACCTCAATGGTGTGGTGCGTAGCCGATTGGCAGAATTTGCGGAAGAGAACATGTAATAGCTTTTTTGCTCTTACTCATCATTCACCCCAAAAAAAAAAGCGCCTCACAATAGAGGCGCTTTTCAATTTAATATTTTGAAGTAAGTCGGCAGAGGTTAGTCTGCTTTACTCAGTACCACCGACGGTTAGCGAATCTAGCTTCAATGTTGGTTGACCAACACCCACTGGTACACTTTGGCCAGCCTTACCACACACACCCACACCACGGTCGATGCTTAGGTCGTTACCCACCATAGACACCTGCTGCATCGCTTCGATACCAGAACCGATTAGCGTCGCGCCTTTCACTGGGTGAGTGATCTTGCCATTTTCAATCATGTACGCTTCAGAAGCTGAGAATACAAACTTACCTGATGTGATATCAACCTGACCGCCACCGAAGTTCGGTGCGTAGATACCTTTCTCAACCGTTGCGATGATCTCTTCCGGCGTGTGTTCGCCCGGTAGCATGTATGTATTCGTCATACGTGGCATTGGAAGATGCGCGTATGACTCACGACGACCATTACCTGTCGGTGCTACACCCATTAGACGCGCGTTCAGCTTATCTTGCATGTAACCTTTTAAGATGCCGTTTTCGATTAGCGTATTGTACTGACCGTTAACACCTTCATCATCGACGTTCAATGAACCACGTAGATCCGTTAATGTGCCGTCATCCACAATCGTACAAAGGCTTGAGGTAACTTGTTCGCCAACTTTGCCAGAGAATACTGATGACTCTTTACGGTTGAAGTCGCCTTCTAAACCGTGGCCTACCGCTTCATGCAGCAGAACGCCCGGCCAACCAGAACCAAGAACCACAGGCATTGCACCAGCAGGCGCTGCAACCGCTTCAAGGTTAACTAATGCTTGGCGAATCGCTTCATCAGCAAATTGGTAAGCAACTTGAGTGCCTTTGTCATCACTTAAGAAGAAGTCGTAACCAAAACGACCACCACCACCAGCGCTACCACGCTCACGACGATCACCCTTCTGTGCAAGTACACTAATAGACAAGCGGACCAGCGGACGAATATCACCAGCGTAAGTGCCATCAGTAGCAGCAACTAGCATCTGCTCATGCACACCACTTAGGCTCACCGATACTTCAGTCACCATCGGTTCTTTAGTGCGAATGTAAGCATCTAATGATTTTAGTAATTCTGTTTTCTGCTGTTTCTCCCAGCTCGCTAGCGGGTTAACTGCATCATAGTAAGCTTGGTTAGAGTTGCGTTTGAACGCTTGAACCTTGCCGTTTTGACCTTGTTTAGCAATACCACGAGCCGCAATTGCGCTCTGCTTCAGACCATCCAGTTGGATTTGATCAGAGTAAGCAAAACCGGTCTTTTCACCAGATACTGCACGAACACCAACACCGCAATCGATATTGAAAGAGCCGTCTTTAATAATGCTGTCTTCTAGCACTAAAGATTCGTGCCAGCTTGACTGAAAGTAGATATCAGCATAATCAATTTGGCGGGTAGCAATGCTCGCCAATGTATCTGCGATATTTTGCTCCGTAAGCCCTGTCGGGTTCAGTAGCGCTTCTTCAATTTGATTAATGCTCATAGATGGCTCTTGTTTGTAATTAAAATTGATTGGTAAATCGAGAGTGTTGCGTGATTGGCATATTTTGCCTAATTGACTCACAACTGGATGTGTCTATCTCAACCACCATACTTTTAGGATCTTGGTCTAACTGTGCGACCACTCGTCCCCATGGATCAACCACCATTGAGTGTCCCCATGTTTCTCTTTGGCAAGGGTGTTTTCCGCCTTGACCTACCGCGACAATCCACGACTGTGTTTCAATCGCGCGGCATCTTAACAATGCTTCCCAGTGCGCTTGACCTGTTACCGCTGTAAAAGCCGCAGGCACCACAATGATTTGTGCCCCTTGCTTACGTAACTCTGAATACAAGTGTGGAAAGCGCACATCATAACAAATACTCAAACCTAAGCGACCAAAAGGCGTTTCCGCTGTCACAACTTGGTTGCCCGGAGTGAAAATATCCGACTCTCGATAGCACTTATGGGCGTCAGCGACATCCACATCAAACATGTGTAGCTTGTCGTAATGAGCAACGAGGCAACCAAAATCATCAATCACCAAGGTGGTGGTCGTCACTCCGTTAGTTGTGCTTATCGGCATACTGCCAATGACGATCCAAATTCTGTGAAGCTTTGCTAGCTCAGAGATTTTCTTTTGCAGTGGGCCATCATTAAAAGGCTCAGCACACTGGTGATAGTCGGCTTTACTGCCAAAAACTAACGCGTTTTCAGGGCAAACAACCCACTTAGCCCCCAACTCTTTGCACTTTGCAACTTCTTGAGCAAGGTACTCAAAGTTCAATTCAGGGCTGGGGCCAGATGTCATTTGAATCAACCCAACACAATCCATGTGTATCGCTCCTCCATTCATTATGATTCAGAAATCAGCATTTCACCGTATATTCGCTGACTCGGGCATAAGGTCTTTTCGGCTAATTTAAGGCCTATTCGGCTAATTTTCTCAGCTTCTCTGGCAGCTGAAACTCGCCAGAGCTACGAGAAAGTTCGCTCACCGTTGGTGAATCCAATGGTCCTTTCACCGAATAATTTACTTGGGTAAAGACTTCCACAACTGGCGAGATAACCGTGGTCACCGCCAATACGTACAGCGCCGTTTGAGGGGTTACCGCAAAGGCCGTTAATACGGGAATACCCGAGGTAATATCTGGGGTAAAGTTCACCTCAGCATCAACCTGACGCGTGTTGAGGTTAGCGATACCTTTGATTTTCATCTCACCTGCGACCGCATCCATGTTCAGATCATTGGTCAGGAAGATACCATTTTGAATCTCGCCCGTTCCGGTGATGCTGTTGAAGGCCATACCTTTATCAAACACGTCTGAGAAATCGAGCTGCATCTTACGAATGATTGAATCTAGGCTAAACAGACCAAGCAATCGAGCAGCGCCGCTCACATCCGAGATAATGCCTTTACCAAACTTAGTTTTAACGTTGCCATCAAGGGTATCCATTTTGATCCCCCAAGGCGAACCATCCCAATTTAATTGACCTTCCAACGCGAATGGGGCTTTTTGAATCCCGGAAGTAATACCAAAGCGCTCCATGAGTTCGCTGTTGTTTTCACCTTCAACATCAACGGTTAATGATGAATGACTCTTGTCACCTTGCAGTTCCCACCAGCCACTCACATCCGCTTTGTTGCCGCCGCTTCGAACCTGGATTTTGTTCCACTCAATACGGTCTTCGTTCCTCGTCATTTCAACATCGACCTTACCAACCTTGTAGCCTTGCAGCCAAAAGTCGTTCAACGTCAGGGTCAGGTTTGGCATAGCATCGTGGATCTTTCTATCCAATTTCGAGATCAATGGCGCTGCTTGCTCTTTTCGTTGTAACAACTGCTGATCTTGATTGTTCTTATCACTCCACTCAGGAACAAACAGGTGCAGACGATCCAGTGAAACCGTCAAATCGTAAGGTGGCAGGTAGTTAATATCCCCTTCTAGCTCTTGGCTAGACACTTCCATTTGCCACGCTTGTTTGTTCTTGCGAGCACTAAAATCGACGTCATTCCAAGAGATACCACCCAAGATCAGCTCTTTACTCTCAAAGGTAATACGGCTTGGCGCTGGAATGGTTGGCGTGTTCATTTGGCTAAGTACAGCCGTTGAAGGCTTTACCGGTTCCATCACAACCGATAACCAATCATCGGCATTGAATTTGTCTGTACGAATCAGTGCGTGATGGCCAACAACCGGGCTAATTTTATAGCCACCGCGACCAAGCACTAAGTTGGTCGCCGTTAACTCAGGCACGTCGCCTGTGATATCAATCTCAGCTTGGTACTTGGTGTTTGGCAATTGCAGGCGCGCGGTAATCGTCTCTTGGTTACCCGATGCCTGTAGCCTTGCAGAGCCACTTTCTAGTGATTTTTTCTCCAAAGGGTACGGGTAATCACTCGCCAAGTATTTTAGATCTGACTGTAAGTCTAGTTGGTAGGTAAAGCCGATATCATTAAGCTGGATATCAATCTGGCTTTGCCATTGCGCATGACCTGACAAGCGACTTAACCATTGCTCACCAATGTAAGGTTCTAGAGGCTTTACGTCCCAATCACCTAACACATCAATATCAACGGCATAGCCAGGACCATCATTCAGGCCTTTAAAATCAAGCGAGATACCTTGGTTAAGTAGATCCGCAGCGAGGCCATTCGCCGTCACTACATCATTATCAAATTCAATGCGTCCCGTGGTGTTCTCAAGCACCATTGGCGGCGCTTCAATTTCAACATGGTTACCACTTAAGTCGGCGTAACCCCATGCTCTTGCTTCTTTTTCAGAATCAAACGGAATATTAAGCTGAAATTCAGAAGAGACATCACCACTCACTTGAAGTGCGGTTAACGCTGCGCCTACTGAACCTACCAGTGGCGAAGACGTCATGTAATCGCGTACTGCGTTGCCAGACGCCGTCGCTTTAGCTTCAATTTCAATATGGCCGCCTTCCCCTAAATAAGGAATGCGTCCTGTGATTCGATCTGCCGTCACATCCATCAGTTGAGCTGAGCGAGAATCCAGATGCATCGCATCATTTTCAAACAACAGATCAAGCTGAAGATCAGTAATCAGTGGCCACGCGGTATCAAAGCTGAATTTCGCATCTTCTAAGCCAACCCAAACCTGGAAAATACCATCGTGGTTAGTGTATGGGTATTGAGACAAATCACCATGCCACAACAGTTTTACGGTATCCGCTTTACCGGCTTGAATCGCAGTTGAAAGGTAGTCTGTTAGATCTTGCCCAAGAGCCAGTGTAGGTAAGTAGCGCCATGTTTCACCGACATTGTAAGCGTCCGCTTCGCCGTAGAAGGATAAAAACGGGCTCGCATCTTTTGGGAAGTCTAAGCGGAATGCGCCTAGTACTTGTAAATCGGGGGTGGCAGCTGTGATTTTGTCTGACCACAGCTTCCAGCCGTTTTCATCTTGCTGCCAAACAATATCAACCTGACCTTGTTTGATATTCAAAGGCGCTTGGAATACGTCACCATAAGGGAACACATCGTCAATAACATGCAGGCTAGCTTTCGCTTCCGAGGCCGAACCAAACACACTACCAGACACTTGGCTAAAGCCTGGGACTAGTTCCCACTGCTCGATAGCAAGATCAGAAAAACTGGCTGAATAACGTAAACTGTCAATTCCCGAACCCATGGAAACACGGATATCAGAAACAGAGCCGCCCGGCGCCAATACGTTAATCATTTTGGTTGATTGTTCAGAGTCAGGCAGCAGCTTAATCAACGGAGTAATAGTCGCAATATCCAGCTCAGAAATGTTGAGTTGCCATGGACCTTGATTCCACTTGAACGCTACGTCGAGTTCCGGCCAAGGTGTGTCATCCGTTCTAAGGTTTAGTGAGTGACCATTTACTTGCCAACCATCATCAGTCGGCGACAACTTAAAGACACCGGACTCAAGCATGAGGTCATGCTCGCCATCTTCGTTCCACGCCAGTTCTGAGGGTAAAACCTCAACATAAGCGCTCACTGGCTTGCTATTTCGCAGCGTAAGCCAACTATTCAAGCTCACAGTACCCGTTTCAATGCCGGATTCCGCCTGCATATAATGCGTAAGCCATGGCTTAACAGAAATGCTGTCGGCACTGACATAAAACTCACCAGTCACATCAGTCAGTGACCCACCATCAATAAAGTTAGCACTCACTGACAGAGAGTTTAGATTGGCATCTTTGATACTCACCACACCTTCAGCAAGGTGATGTTTGTCTGAATTTTGCCATTTTAAGGTTTCTATATCGAGCTGACGTTCTTCACCCGAAACAGAGTGATAAAGAATAGAAGAATCTTTTGCAGTTACATCGACGAGTGTTTTTAGCAGTAAATTATCGAGCTCTTGTATCACTCGCTTGGAAGACTCGGGATCTGTAGGTTCGTCTTTGCCATTTTGCCCGGCAAACAGATCAATTGAGCGGATATCAAGATACATTTGATTCATGACTAGATCGGCCACAACCGGGCGCATCTGCACGAGCGATTGAATCAAGTCAAACTCGACTTCAACACGCTCAACAGAGAAGGTCACATCTTCTGCATTGGGGAGGCTAGCTTTAACGCCTTGCAGAGCAATAGAGGGGTGAGTGTTACGCCAAAAACCGCCCACATCTTGAATCGAAAAATCAAAACCGGAGTGTTGGTTTACCCAAAGCTCAATTTCAGATTGATACTTGTTTAAATTGGGCAAGGCTACACGCAGTGTAGTAACGGCAATGGCTAGCGTTACTAAGAGAGTAACCACTAACCATAAACATGCACGTAGAATCAGAGTAACGCTTGAGCTCACAAAATTTCCATTACATCATAACAACATCAAACTGCTCTTGTATGTACAGAGGCTCAGCCTGGATTTTAACTTGCTTACCAATAAAGACTTCAAGCTCCGCAAGCGCATGAGATTCATCGCCCTCTAACGCCTCAGCTACGGCAGCTGCCGCATAGACCACAAATTTATCGGCGTCGTACGCACGATTCACTCGCGTGATCTCTCGAAGAATTTCATAACAAACGGTTTCAACTGTCTTCACACTGCCGCGGCCTTCACAAGCAGGACAGCTCGAACATAGGATATGCTCAATACTTTCACGAGTACGTTTACGAGTCATCTCAACCAACCCAAGCTGCGTGAAGCCATTAATATTGGTTTTCACACGGTCTTTGTCGAGCGCAGCCTCTAAAGAAGTTAGTACTCGCTTACGATGTTCCTCAGACAACATATCAATAAAGTCGATAATGATGATGCCACCTAAGTTACGTAGACGCAGCTGACGAGCAATCGCTTGAGTCGCTTCTACATTGGTGTTGAAAATCGTCTCTTCTAGATTACGGCGACCAACAAACGCGCCAGTGTTGATATCAACCGTGGTCATCGCTTCAGTTTGGTCAATAATCAAATATCCACCAGACTTTAATTCGACTTTACGATCCAATGAACGCTGAATTTCGTTCTCGGTATCGTACATATCAAAGATAGGTTTATCACCTTCATACAGCTCAAGCTTGTCTGTCAGCTCTGGCACGTATTCAGAGGTAAACTCTTTTAGGTTTTCATACTCTAGACGAGAATCGACCTGAATCTTACTCAGCTCAGTACCGACAAAATCACGCAAGATACGTTGGCTTAGACAAAGTTCACCATACAAGCGAGTGCGCGCTTTGTGTTTGCCACGACGCTCAAGAACCTTTAGCCAAAGTCGCTTCAAGAAAGCGGCATCTTGTGCAAGTTCATTCGAGTCAGCGCCTTCAGCCGCAGTACGGATGATGAAGCCACCGTGTTCGTCACAGTAACGAGACACGACTTTTTTAAGACGGTTACGCTCAGACTCGCTGTCGATTCGTTGGGAAACGCCGACATGACTTGCGCCCGGCATAAACACCAGATAACGAGACGGTAGAGTGATATCCGTGGTTAGGCGGGCACCTTTAGTTCCAAGAGGATCTTTGACCACTTGCACCACAATGTCTTGCCCTTGACGAACAAGCTCTGAAATGTCACGAACTTGAAACTGCTTCTTTTCATTTTCAGCAACACATTCAGTGTGTGGAACAATATCAGAGGCGTGTAAAAAAGCTGCTTTTTCAAGGCCTATATCCACAAAAGCCGCCTGCATTCCCGGAAGAACACGGCTTACACGTCCTTTATAGATATTTCCTACGATACCGCGTCGAGCATCTCGTTCGACATGGATCTCTTGAAGAGCCCCCCCTTCAATCATGGCCACACGAGTTTCACTCGGGGTCACGTTCAGCAACAATTCAGCACTCATGGTGCACCTCAGATTAGTAATTATAAGAATTCTTGCAGTAGCTGGTCCGTTTCAAATAAAGGTAAGCCGACAACGGCGTAATAACTACCTTCAATTCGGGTAACAAAGCGTCCGCCCAAACCTTGGATCCCATAGCTACCGGCTTTATCGCATGGCTCCCCTGTTTGCCAGTATTGTTCTATTTCTTTTTCACTGAGGGGTTTAAACCATACGTCGGTAATAATGATTTCTGTTCTTTGTTTTTCTTCTGAAACCACAGAAACCGCCGTCATCACTTGGTGACGTTCATTCGCTAACTGAGTAAGCATGCGCTTAGAGTCAGCAAAATCGGTGGGTTTCTCAAGCACTTGCCCTTGACTAACAACGACGGTATCAGAACCAAGAACGACTATATCAGAGCCATTATCTACAGTATCAGAACTAGGAACGACATGCTGCCTTTCAGAAGGGTTATCTTTTAATAAAGACAACGCAGCTAAAGCTTTATCTAAAGATAGTCGCTTAACATATTCTTCGGCGGTTTCTTGAGCGTGTTTACACTCTTCAACATCGGTTACGAGGACAGAAAACTCATAACCGAGTTGAGATAGCAATTCTTTGCGGCGTGGAGAGCCGGATGCCAAAACTAAATGTTTCTTTTCCATCGTCACGCTACCTCACATGCCAATGGCGACGCACGCGTCTCATTAATAAAAACATCCAAGGCCAAAGTATACAGTTTATCAATGCGCTCCATAACGATAACGGATTGAAAACAACATCTTGGATCAAATATTCACCAAAGAAGATCAACACCTCAAACAAGACCGTTAACGCGGCAATGATCATCGCTTGCTGCCATAACGCCATGTTACGAATGACGAGGAAGTTCATCGCAATAATGTACATCACTATTGCCATCATCATGCCTCGAATACCCAGAGTAGAGCCGATCAAAAGGTCCCACAATAAGCCTAAAATCAAAGCACTACCCACGTTAACACGATGCGGTAGAGCCAAAACCCAGTAACACGTAACCAGCAGTAACCAAGATGGTCTAAATAAATCTAAGCTACCAGGCCAAGGGATCGTCTGCAGAATCAGTGCTATTAAAAATGAGCAGAAAATTACTACCTTGCTTCTCAAAACGCTATTGGCCATCTTCGCCCTCTAACAATGCTTGTTCTATGCTCGATTGATCCGCTTGCATCTGTTTGTTTTCATCAGGCCATACAAGCAGCAGGTATCTGAGCTTATCGAACTCAACCACAGGCTCTGCTTTAATCACAGCGAACTCACGTTTCGGGTCGTAATCAACGGCCGTAACATAGGCGACTGGATAACCTTCTGGATATACCCCACCAAGACCTGATGTCACCAACAGATCTTCTTCTTGTATATCGGTACTGGTTGGAATGTGCTCTAGCTGGATCTCATCAATCATGCCATTGCCCGAAGCAATCACACGGATGTCATTACGAATAACCTGAACAGGAATCGCATTGTTTGCATCAGTGAGTAGTAATACACGACTATTATGAGCAGCAACGAAAGTGACTTGGCCGACAATGCCTTTTTCGTTGATCACCGGCTGACCTTCATACACCCCATCAATCTGACCTTTGTCGATCACGACTTGATGGCGATATGGTGAAGTGTCTACCGCCATAACTTCTGTGACGACTTTCTTCTCATCACGGATAAACGGAGACCCCAACAGCTTACGAAGGCGCTTGTTTTCTTCTTGATATTGCTCAAGCAGAATCAGCTCGCTCTTCAGACGCAAGACTTCTCGTTTAATATTATGGTTGGATTCAATTAACCCTTTGCGAGTGCTAAAACGGTCGTAAACACCATCGAACATAGTGCGAGGCAAGTTGGCTGCATATTGAATAGGCGCAACCATGCTGTTTAATAGATAGCGAACATTTGAGAAAGCATCTAAACGACTATCAGCCAGCATAAGGCTGGCTGATAAAATTACAGCAAAAAACAGGCGCAATTGTAGAGAGGGACCTCTACCAAAAATTGGCTTCATTCTATATTTGGTCCTAGAGCTACATTTGATCCTATAGACAAGGTCCTAGGCTCTTTACATAAAACTAGATAAGAAAAGAGCCTAACACTAGATATTATTCTTCGCTGAACAGATCGCCGCCGTGCATGTCGATCATCTCTAGAGCTTTACCGCCACCTAGAGCAACACACGTTAATGGCTCTTCTGCAACAACAACAGGGATACCTGTTTCTTCTGTTAACAGGCGATCAAGGTCTTTAAGCAGTGCACCACCACCTGTTAGTACCATACCGTTTTCTGAGATATCAGAAGCCAGCTCTGGTGGACACTGTTCAAGTGCAACCATGACTGCAGATACGATGCCAGATAGAGGTTCTTGAAGTGCTTCAAGGATTTCGTTTGAGTTTAGGCTAAAGCTACGAGGCACACCTTCAGCAAGGTTACGACCACGTACTTCGATCTCTTCGACTTCATCGCCAGGGTAAGCTGAACCGATTTCGTGTTTGATCTTCTCTGCTGTCGCTTCACCGATCAAGCTGCCGTAGTTACGACGAACGTAGTTGATGATCGCTTCATCAAAACGGTCACCACCAATGCGAACAGAAGACGAGTAAACCACACCGTTCAGTGAGATAACCGCAACTTCAGTAGTACCACCACCGATATCAACAACCATTGAACCTGTTGGTTCAGATACACGTAGGCCAGCACCAATCGCAGCAGCCATAGGCTCATCGATTAGGTAAACCTCACGAGCACCAGCACCTAACGCTGATTCACGGATAGCACGACGCTCAACCTGTGTTGAACCACAAGGTACACAAACCAAAACACGAGGACTTGGTTTAAGCACACTGTTGTCATGCACTTGTTTGATGAAGTGCTGAAGCATTTTTTCCGTTACGTAAAAGTCGGCAATTACACCGTCTTTCATTGGACGGATCGCTGAGATGTTACCAGGCGTACGACCAAGCATTTGCTTAGCAGCGTGGCCAACAGCAGCGACACTCTTTGCAGAACCCGCACGATCTTGGCGAATAGCTACAACTGAAGGCTCATCAAGAACAATGCCTTGGCCTTTTACATAAATAAGGGTATTGGCTGTACCTAAATCAATCGATAGGTCGTTTGAAAACATGCCACGAAGTTTTTTAAACATATTCTTCGCTCATCCTGCAAGAATTAGAAGACAAAAATTGCACTAAATGTACCAATGCCTTGCTGTTACGGCAAGGCATTGAAGTACAAACATGGACTGAAACCCGCAATTTCTTACAGATTCCTAACTTAAGGGGCAAAAATTATATTATTACTGACCTGTTAAGCCACTTTCACCTCGGTAGATCACACGATCGTTACCACGGTAGATACCAAATGTGACGACGGTGGATGGATCTTCATCACCCAGTTGGCGCCAGTTGTAACGTAGCCATGGTTGATCTTGATCACTGCCACTACATGAGATGTTATTTCCGCCATCGCTATCAGGCTCAGAGTCATCCATTCTTAACCACAGACGAACTTGCTCACGTGGCGCGTCTGTTCCTGCTGGCGTATTTTGATTTGCTGTGACCTCTTCTTCTCCATCATCCACATTTCCACTACCGCTAAGTGAAACTAAAGTGGTTGCCGCCCCTTCACTGTGCCAAATAACTTGTTTACAAGTATTAGCCCCATTGAAGGTACTGTGGTCATCATCCTCGTTAACAATAAACTCGCTGCCATCCCAGAACTCAGTTCGCAGCGGAATAGTTAGAGTAGTACCGGAATTACCACCAATATCATCAAGCGCCATTCGGCCATAACGAGCTGGAGGCTGGACCGGAAACTCGACAGAATCAGTCAAAATATCAGAGTCAGTAAATGAAACAGGATCAACTCCTGCAACGGTCAAGCCAAAGTGGGTAATAGTGGAGTTAGCATCTGAAGTATTAAACGGTGCATCTCTGCGGCTAACGTCATCTGAATCCGTAACTCGCTGAAGAACAGAGGCACTATCGTTCAACAACCAATGCTTACGATCATTAGACCAAGACCCAGCATCCGTATCTAGCAAGAAGCCGTTATCTATATTGCTATCATCTAGAACACCAAACTTTGCTTGTAGTTCTGTATTAAAGAATCGGTAATTATTAAGCGCATTATCCGTATCACCTTCACCTTCACCTGATGCCATTGGATATACTTGGTGAACTGTAGAGTCATAAGGTTGACTCAAATAAGCAATGTCGTTTTGATTCGCGACATTCCATTCAGGGTTCTCTTGCAGGAAGTACTTCGGATAGAAGCGGCCAATTGATTTACTTCCAGAAAATCCACCAAGAATCTTGCCGTAAAAGCTGCTCGAATCTTCAGTCACTTCAAAATTTATACTACCAACTTCTGAATACTTTAAACTTTTGAATTTATAACCATTATCATTAGGACTAATATCGGAACTAGACTGAGTCAATTGGCTGCCAGGCTCTAAGCTACCAAGCACTGCACCATTATTGCTAGGTGTATCCAGAGTATGAGTTGCAACGACAGCACCAGAGGACAGCAAATAGTTTTGTGTTACTAAGCTATTGTTACACGAAGGGTTAGCGTTACTCGAAAATCGAATTGGTTTAGCAAACACGTCAAACTCTTCCCCTGCTGCAACAAACGCATTCCCACCACTGCTGTTGCCATCAGAACTGTTGTTTGTACAGATTGCAAATTGCCAAGGTCTGACATAGACCTCAACGATACCTTCTAACGAATCCCAACTGTCACCATCATTATCTTCACAATCATACCCCGTTGGACATTCAAAAGTAGGGTCCGAAAGTTTGAAGCTAACCTTACCCGCTTCACTGTAAATAACGGAACCTGTAGTTTGAGCGGAACTATCAAATTCAAAAATTACCGAAGTATCGCTCCAATCGCTCTTACTTTTTACCAATAAGTTTCCATCAACGGCTCCCTGGGCAGAAGTGGGGTGCACCAATGAAAAGTCCGAGACATTGAGAGTTTTATCCCCTAGATAACCTAAAACAGGTGTTGCCGTATCATCTTTACAAGCCAAAGCTTTCAGGTCAAAGCTCGCAGCCAGACCGGCTACAGCATATATATCGCTCGCTTCAAATTTGTATAGCGATACTAAAAAGTCGCCAGAGTCACTTTGATTGGAATCTGACGCCAATTCAGCCTCAATTTTATAAGTCCCAATTGATTCAGCATCTAAACCGAGCGTTAATATCCCAGATGAATTTGTCGAATAAGAATTACCACCGTTATGGCGCCCCTCAATAACACTATCAACAATTATGCCAGCAGGTGTCGTAATATAAACTTCAACTTGCTCCGTGGCTGGATTCCCTTGAGAATCAGTTATGATGACCGTCACTTGTGGAGTTTCACACAATAAAGAGAAATCTTTATTAGGTGTCAGATCCAATTGATAATCTGATGGTTGCACAGGACAAAACTGACCATCATCAATAATTTTCCCATCAGGTCGTAATTCTATATTTTTCGCTGTTACTCGACCATTTATAAGACCGTTGCCACCAGTAACAAGGACTTTATCGCGACTAAAAATTAGCGCATTCAAGTTCCTTTCCACCTGAACTAACGCATTGCTACCTTTATAATTCTCAGCCCATATAGACAGTTTGAAGCTATTATTAATAACTTGCCCCCCGCCTGACAATTCAAAACTATTCACATAGATCTTAGTATTTTGAGATAATATTATTTTACCGCTAGCACCTACAATCAAATGCTCAATATAATAGGTATCCCCAGTCAAGTTAATCGTACCTGAACCTCCAGCGGATACTGTATTATACTTACCGCTAACCAAGTTGATTTCTTGCCAACCGGCATCCACATTTTGACCTGTTGGTAAATCTAGATCGACAATATTAGGCTCAGTTATATATAGCGATGAGTTCTCTACACACTCGTTGCCATCACATTGTGTCTTTGGGTTAACGGTTGGGTTTGTCGGGTCAACCCATATGCCTACTTGCCCACTAGACTGGTAGGTACCTTCAATCTGAATCGAGGCCGTATTTGAAGTCCATAATAAGCTACTATTATCCCCCCAAGACTGAACCACATATGGAGCAACATCACATATATCTAATGGAACATCTTCCATTTCAAAAGCAAAGTAACCCACTTCTTCCGGAATATGCGTGCGGTCTCTAAAGTCCTCATCTACAACAAAGCTAACTTGGTTCGTGTTAATGTTACATCGACGTAGCCAGCCTCCGTGTCCACCAGCCCTCTCTTGTTTATTAGCTATGATCCCGTCAATATTCGTTAGAGAGGTGGTAGCATACTTATCCTCACAGCCATCCAACATTGGGTCATTACCGCTTTGACTTGGCGTATCATACCCTCTTGCAAATTGAACCTTAAAACCATCAACATCAAGGTTAGTATTGGTGGCTAACGTCGCTAAAAACGCGATCTTCTCATCGTCATAATCATCGTTACTGCGGTGAGAAGCACTTAGCTCCAAAAACAAATCAATGTATGACGTTTCATCGGTTCGCCTAACCTTGCCAGAGGTCATCCATTTATCATTGTTATTTCGAGTTTGAATTTGATGCAATACCACCGGATTAGAAGAAAAGCCAGCTCCGCCAAAATCGCTATAAAGGACTCTATCATTACTATTTGAGCCTGATTTAGCACTGGCTGCATTGGTGTTCAAATAACCCGCTATGACTTCATGGCCATTAAAATCGGCCACACCGGGCTCAATCGCAAGGTAACTGA
This sequence comes from Vibrio sp. 10N.247.310.23, assembly GCF_041467155.1. Lineage (NCBI taxonomy): Bacteria > Pseudomonadati > Pseudomonadota > Gammaproteobacteria > Vibrionales > Vibrionaceae > Vibrio > Vibrio sp. 10N.247.310.23. Next base: position 68,635 of record NZ_JBFSTZ010000022.1, read on the forward strand.
CTTCTGTTATCGGTTGGCTATCTAAATCTGAACCACCGCCATTCTTTGGCGCCTTAATCTGCTTGATGGTCGCTTCGGTTTTGCTTACCTCGGTAACCATTAACGTTGCAGGAGCATCCGCGTCAGGGGCACTTGAATCAATGGTTGGCATCACAAACACCAGTGGCGTGTTGGTATAAGACTGAGTCAGTGGGATCTTACATTCTCCACCAGAGCACTGAACGATACCAAATTCATACTGAGCATCGTTTGAATAAACCGGCGGTGGCTCGATATCCGAGCTGTCACATTCTAGTTCAGTACTGTCCCCACTATTAATATCGACGCTTTGCGGGTGAATACCTTTAAAGTCTGCGGGGTAATTGCCTAAAAAAGTAAAACCCTGCCCATCGTCAACGTAGTAGTCTGCGGTTCCGGCATCATTTCCCGCTCCCGGCTGATAAATCAGTTGAACACTATAGTCTCCCCCACCAACCATGTAACGAGGATCGCGAATAAAGGGCGTATCTCCCACCGTAGGCTCATTAATATCATTGGTCCAGATGGTGTATTCCGGGCGGTTATTTCCGGGCTCTTGCTCTGCAAACACAGATTCAACAAGCTGGGCGGAATTGATATTAAATGATATTTTAAATTCACCGCTCGGATCTACGTTACAAGTCGACGCTGTCGCGATCAAAGGGAATAGGCAGAAACAGGCAACTAAAATATATCTACATGCTTTCATCGTATTGACTCCTTCACCCACACTTCTTGATTACGTTGCACTTGGCTCACACCAGAACCGCAAATTACCGAAGACTCTAGAACATAGAAAACAAAGCCATCAAGCTCTCCTCGATTGGAACACTGCACTCGCTCAAGAGAGCAATTCACCGAAGCCGTATCAACAATAGAGCTTGCTACCGTAAAAACCCCACCTCCGGGTTGGAGATCATTGCTGCTACAAACACTAGCAACAGCAGAAGAAGCCTGAGGATCAGGATCCGGATAAAACTGAGTCATAACATATTCATTAACAGAGTGACTGAGCAACCAAGCTTGTGTGCCAAGTACAACTCGAGTGTTTGAATCATTATCAGACCAACTCGTTCGACTCAAACTTGTCGCTAAGAAACCAAGCACCACGATAACAAAGATGACAATGACTAACGCACTACCTTTTTGGGTTGATTTACGGGACATTAATCACCTGTATATCTAGCTCAAACACTGTGGACTCATTATTTTCTGCAAACTCGAGAATCAACTCAACAACACCGTTACTCTGAACATCCGCAGGTTGATAACTCAGAGTGCTATTCTCACTCATAACTCGATCGCTTATTGTGACACCATTACGAGTTAGTAAATTACTATTCGCAAGGCAATACTCCACAAGGTTATTTGAGTCAAAAATGTAGTGCCTTTTACCTACAGATTCACTGACAAGAGTGTTAGCTCCATTTGGAATAGAAAAGTATGCAGCAGATACGCTCGGAGGAACCACACTATCAAGAGGGTATACATTATTTAGGTTGTTGATATCCGTATGTGGTCTAGTCGGATTTATAACCAATGACATAGATTGTAATGAACTACTTGTCGCTCCAGTATCACTAACTAGAAAGTTAATGTCTGCCCCCGAGGTAGCGTAAAAACCTGAATCAACAATTGGATAAAATGATACGCAACCGCTACTTACAGAAGCAGGAAACAGATTAGGTACAGCATGCCTCACTTCACGCGAAAGCTTTTCCAGTACAAACCTAGCTTCGGTTTGTAGCCGAAAGCGCTCTACAGAGCCAAAATAGCTTCTCATACCGAGTTCAGTAAAATTCGCGACACCAAGCAAAACGATACTTGAGATGACAATAGCTAAAATCATCTCTATAAGCGTAAACCCTTTCCCTTTCATTAATACTCCCCTTTATAAGCAACTAAAGTGATAGGAGGATTATTGCTTGCGGTAATTGTTAAGGTAAATTTCTGCATCGAAGCAGTTGGGGTATCGTTGGCAACAACCAAATCCACATCAAAATTAGTATAAGTGCTGCCGAGTTCAATTGGAGTACCTGAGCTCACCGTTCCGTAATCTCGAGCTAACAGATCGGTCATAATACTTTGACCTAATGCCGAAGCTCGGTTGGAATAATTTACTTGCCCTGAAAGCGCAGATTGTGGTGCAAGAAAAGTAGAAAATGCGAGCATTGCAAAACCAAGTAGTACAATAACAATGATCGACTCGATAAGCGTAAAGCCACTATTTACGTACTTCATGGGCATACCTGATTACTTGGATAAACAAAACCTTGAGAGTTAACACAAACCCAAGCTCTGTCTGAACTATTATTGGATAAAATCGTAATTTGAACACCAGATGAGGCGGTATTTTCAGGATTACCTAAAAGGCTGAATTCGATTGGCGAAGAGTAATTAGAGGAAGGTACAGACGCGAAACTATAATCATCACTAACGATAACATCACTTCTTGTTTCAGATGTGTTATCACAAGCAGATTTCGAACCGATACAATTGTTCGCAGCTACTAAACGTAAGCTTTCAGCACCTGACACAGACATATCCATATTGGATTGCATTCGATTGAGCTGAATTTGTCGGATGACAGAAGATGTCTGTTCTTGAAGAGCATACAATTCGTAGACTTGGCGACCTCCAAACCGGCTAATAGCTGTCGCTGAAATAATAGCAAGTAAAAGAATCACTACGATCAATTCAACAAGAGTGAAACCTTTGTTTGGCTTTATGTCCATATACATCCTAAGTAGCTCAATCGCAGCTCTACATTACAAGATAGAAAAAAAACAATGAATATATCTATTGTGAATATTAGAGATTTATTAGTTTATTCCTAAAATAAAAAAGGCCGGCAAATGCCGACCTCTAGCTTACCGTAGCAAGCTATTTAGTTACCATTACAACCAGCACCAAGAGTCACTGATGTAGATGCAGCTGTATCAGCAGTTGTTCCTGTTGCTTGAGTATAAGTAACGATACACTCATCTTCACCAACATCTGCTCCAGAAAAGCTGAATGAGATAGTACCTGAACCACCACTAGTAACGTCTTCCCAGTCATCATTTAGGCCAACAACAGCAGCTCCAATACCTGTAGATGTTGCAGTTGGGTAACCGAAGGCAATATCAATGCCTTCGACGTTTTGTCCTGAAGAAATAGCTTCTAATCCCTCAACAGCAGCTTTACCGTAAGTAATACCAGCAGCACCATCAATTGCACCTTTTAGACCTTGGAGTGAAGACTCACGAGCATCATCTTGCAGGTTTAGGAAGCGTGGTGCCGCAGTTACAGCAAGAATACCTAGAATAACAATTACAACCACTAGTTCGATTAGGGTGAAACCGCCTTGTCTTTTCATAGTTTAGCTCTCTCTATGTTTAATTTTACGCAGACTTACTGCAAAGTTACGGTCACACGACCAGTTTTAATTTCGTAAACAAATTCATGTTCTGTACTACCTTCTAATTGAACGTAAGTACAGGTTGCATCACCTGAATTCGCTTGCGCTGAATATTTGTAATTTGAGTCATTAGCGACATCTGAAACCGCACCTACTTTAGGTGGATTTTGCAGCAAGTTTTCCATCAACTCAGAACATGTTTGGTCTGAAATATCTTGTGGAGCAGTGCTCGAATTATTGTTCAGAGTCCACGGATAGCCATCACGAAAGTCGGTCTCGACGTTGTTACTGTTTTTTGATCTTGTTAACCAAAAATCAACACCATCATAGTTTACAGTATTGTATGTTTCAACACCTATCTTCTCTGACGGCCTTGCTTCCGCTTCCCATTGTGCTCTTGCTGACAAAACAGCCGTTGCAAAGCCACCAGCGACACCTTCAATACTGGATTTCTTGGCTTCATCCGTCACATCAAGAAAACGAGGCAACGCAGCGACCGCCAATAAACCAACAACTACGATCACTATCACTAATTCGACAAGGGAGAAACCCTTTTGATTCTTAAGCATTTTCTACCTACTCATCTAATTATTAACGCGCATTATACATTCGCGCACGTATAAAACCATACTAAAACTGTCAATATTTTCACAAAGCCAAAATATTGGCTTTTACACTAAACCTTTCTCTTTCAAGTAATATATCTACCTGATATTTATCAGTATAATGATAACTACAGTGAAAGTGTCTGTTGTCACTTTTATCTTCAACTCTTGGAGAGCTTAGCCCTAAAATGCTCCCTTGAGGATATAATTGATCCAGCCAATAATTACAGTCTCGCTCCGTACCTTGGATAGGCATTACCCACCCAGTTCTGCTGTAGATCTTTGGGGGTTCCGAGCCTTCTTCTTGCCCAGCACCCGATAACAAATACTGCTGTTTGAACAAATTGGCTTGCTCCAAAATCCGCTTGCTCGCGACGATAAATGCCGTGTTAGTCGCTTCCTCTTCTACCGTTTTGAATGCCGAAAGCACACCGACAATAAGAAAAAGAATAACCACTGTCCAAATAACAAAACGTGAGCGTTGTAGGTTATTTAGCATTCCCTAGCCTTTGATCGCATCCAACATTCCCCACATCGGCAAGAAGATACCTAGCGCCAAAATCAGCACCATGCCTGCAACGATGGTTAACAAAATGGGTTCAATTCTGGCGGTTAAGGTTTTCAGATCGTAATCGACTTCGCGGTCATAAAAATCAGCCACTTCAAGTAATAGCTCATCAATACGACCCGTCTCTTCACCGACGGAGATCATTTGTATCACGAGCGGTGTGAAAATTTCGCTGTTAATCGCGGTCGACGAAACCGTACTACCGGCTTCAATGGCCGATTTCATGGCTTGAACTCGCAACTCTAGAAAACGGTTATCTAAAGCTTCCGCCGAAAGCGCTAGCGACTGGTTCAGTGGAACACCCGCTTTAAGCATCAAAGCAAAAGTACGCGAGAAGCGTGACAACAGTGCTCGATTCACTACCCCGCCAATGACCGGCATTTTTAAGCGTAATCGATCCCACTTTTCCAAGCCTTTGTCTGTCTTCACCCAAGCTTTAAAAGCGAAGATAAGACCAAAGATCACTCCAAGCATTAAGCCCCAGTAATTCACAAAGAACTCAGACATACCAATCAAGATACGAGTAGGCAGCGGCAAGTCGACACCAAAGCGCGCAAACATGCTTGAGAACTGTGGAATAACCTTGATGTTAAGAATGAACATTGCAATCAAGATAAAACTGATCACGAATGTTGGGTAACGCATCGCAGTCTTAATTCGTTTGCGAGTCTCAACTTCTTGTTCGTAATATCCAGCTAATTGCAGTAAAGCCTGATCTAGACGGCCTGTGTTTTCACCAACGCCAATCATCGAGACAAACAACGGACTGAATACCTTGGGGTGCATCTGCATTGACGCCGCTAAGCCGCGACCATTAGTTAGCTCAGCAACCACCTCTTCCAAGGCGGCTTTCAGCTGCTTATTTTCGCAGTGTTGAGTGAGGCCTTTCATCGATCTTAATAGTGGTACACCCGCTTTGGTTAGGCTGTATAACTGTCGACAAAACAGAACCAACACCTCTAACGGTACACTCGGAAAGAACAGACTCGATACATCCATATCTAAGACTGAACCACCACTTTTGCCCAGTTTGATAGAGGTTGGAATGATCCCTTTACTCATCAAGCTTTCAGCAGCAAGATCTTCGTTATTCGCGTCTAATTGCCCACTTACTTGACTACCATCAGAGCTGCGACCTACATAACGATACGTTGGCATATCATTCTACCCCTACAGATAAATTGGGTCAGTGGCACCGGACGCATCACCTTCGCCAAGATGCATTATCTCATCAAGACTCACGACACCTTGCAGAGCCAATTCCATCGCAGAAGCCAATAACGGTTTATAGTTTTCAGACTGTCTCGCCTTTTGAGCAAAACCTACCGCATCATTAGCTCTCAGTGCATCCATCATGTTTTGTTCTAGCTCCAACATTTCAAATACACCAATACGCCCACGGTAACCGGTTAAATTACAGTTCTGACAGCCACGGCCTTTCATAAACGGCACACCCACTTGGTTAGGGAAACGAACGCTCAGCCATTGCTTACGAGGTTCATCTAACTCATCCTCAACCTTACAATCGGTACAAACTTTGCGAACCAATCGCTGTGCAACGACCGCTCGAACAGCGCTCGCGACCAAGTAACCCGGTGCTCCCATATCCATCATGCGCAGTGCACTGTCTACCGCATCATTGGTATGGAGGGTGCTTAATACTAAGTGGCCAGTCAGCGCGGCTCTCAAGCCAATCTCAACCGTTTCGTGGTCACGCATCTCACCAATAAGAATGATATCGGGATCCTGACGCAAGAAGGTTCTTAGGACTGTAGAGAAGTCGAGATTGATCTTAGGGTTTACCTGAACTTGGTTCACACGAGGAAGACGGTATTCCACCGGATCTTCCGCGGTAATGATCTTTTTACCCGGTTCGTTGAGCTCACTTAATGCCCCATACAGGGTGGTGGTTTTACCCGAACCTGTCGGCCCAGTAACCAAGATCATACCGTGCGGGCGGCGCAGCTGTTGACGAAGACGAACCAACAGATCGCTCGGTATACCCGAGGCTTCAAGTTTACGTAGTCCTGCAGATTGGTTAAGCAGACGCATCACGACAGACTCACCGTGCTGTACCGGCATGGTCGACATACGAATATCAACCGACTGACCTTTAGCACGGATATTAAAGCGACCATCTTGAGGAAGACGTTTTTCTGAGATATCGAGGTTTGCCATCAGCTTCAAGCGCAGTACAAGTGCTGAAGCAATATTCACTTCATTCAGCAATGTTTCATGCAGCACACCATCAATACGCTGACGAAGACGCAATACGTTTGAATCTGGCTCGATATGGATATCCGAAGCACCAACCTGAATAGCATCTTCAAATAGTGAGTTGATCAGCTTAACGACGGTAACTTCATCACTGTCTTCTTCAGCGATATCGAAATCAAAAGCATCATTAACTTGGTGTTCAGCGTGAAGTTGCTCAGCAAACGAGGCAATCTCTTTGGTTCTTCGATAATAGCGATCGAAGCCATCAACCAATTGCCTTTCTTGAGCAACAACGAATTCCAGCGCGTAATCGCCGAGCTGACCAAGCAAAGACTCTTGGGCAAACAGATCCGCAGGGTCACTCATTGCAACACGCAAAGTGTCACCTTGGCGTCCAATAACCAATGCACGAAGGCGACGAGCATGTACTTCGGGTAAAAGCTGTACTGCTTCAACATCGACAACGGCTCGGCTTAAATCAATAAGAGGAATCGCTAACTGCTGCGACAAAAAGCTCAGCATTTGCTGTTCTGACAAGAAGCCAAGCTCAATTAGCGCATCACCCAGCTTACGCCCAGTACTTTTCTGAGCGGCCAGTGCTTGTTCAACTTGAGCCTCAGTGATAATGCCTTCTTCGACAAGCAAATCACCAAGTCTTTTTCTTAATCTAATTTGCATCGCCGCTCTCCTCTAAAGCATTGAGTATTTTTAACCGGTCACGCACAAAGCTTTGTGATTGAGATGAGATACCGACTCTGGTTAACGCACCTTGGTATGACGCTTTAGCAGCTGTGAAATCGAGTTGACGTTCTTGCTGAATCGCTAAGCCTAACCACCAGCGAGCATTATCTGAATCGACCTCAACCAACTTTTGGTAACTTTCCAATGCCACTTCTTCTTGCTGACTCTTTTGACTCAAGGCCGCACGCATCGCCAAATAATTTTGGGTAGGGTTCGGTGGTAAATGTATTAACGGACTTAAAGCCGCTTCTGATTGATTCGCTTTTACCAGCAGTTTTGATAACCCTAAACGCAGTTTTTCACTGTTGATGTTGAGCTTGATACCAGACTGATAAAGCTCATAGGCTTTGCGAGTATCGCCTTTACCAAAATAGAGAATCGCAAGTTTCTGACGGACATCTTCATTTCTTGGGGTATAACGCAGCGCCTCGGTATAACCTTTCAACGCACCAGTAAGATCGTTCGCATCAAGCGCTTTCTGAGCTCGACCTTGTGCATTCACAGATAGCTGTTCCGGAGTTAACTCAACCTGCTCGATCAACATTCCGCTATTTTCTGAACCACCAGAGGTTATAGGCTCATTAGAGATAGACGCAGGATCTTTTTTGGCCACACTAGCAACGTAAACTGGTTGGGGGATGTCAGTCCTAATCGTTTTAGGCGTGCTTAGAGGTTTAGCCGGTGTTTGTTGTTTTGTCGCTTTTGGGGCAGACATAACAACTGATTCGGAAACACTAGGCTTAGATTGAGCGCTTTTTGCCATCGCAGTGTTTTCTGTTGAAAGGATCGCAGAGTCTAGTGTCACCAATTTCTTAGTTGGCGATGAGATAGGTTGAGCAACTTCCTGAATGCCATTTGAATCATCAACGACAGAGACTTGAACCTGTAAATCTCGAGTTGAGATTGACTGCTCAACAATAGACTGATCAATCACAGGGCCTTGCGATATCGCCCAACCGCCCATCGCTAAGCTCAAAGTAAAACCTGCAACAACCCAAACTAGGGGGGAACGCGTTTTTACTTTAGGTACGACTGCCGCTTCAATCGAAGTCGCTGACTTTTTCTTTGCCAATTCAGACAAGGCGTTGTTAATGACGCTCATAATTAATTCCAACCCCACAGTATTGGCGTTTTAAATTTAGGCTTACACACATCGTACGTTTCATGCATAGCTGAAAAAAGATGTTGGTTGTCGATACTTTTCTTATCGTCACTGAACGAAAGCAATAGAGCCTTATGGCAAAGTTGGTTTATCAATCTAGGGATACCTAACGACGAACGACAGATCGCCTTTTTTTGATTCAAGCTGAATAACTCAGGGCTACCACCAGATTTAGCGATTCGATTATCAATATAAGCCACCGTTTCATCGAGATTCAGCGGTCTCAGTGTCGAACTAAATGTGATTCTTTGGCGAAACTGCCTTAGGTGGTACGCCTCTAATCGAGCATCCAATTCTGGCTGACCTAATAAGACAATCTGCAGCAGTTTTTTATCTTCCGTTTCAAGGTTACCAAACAACCTTAATGTTTCGAGCGCTTCATCCGATAGAGCCTGAGCTTCATCAAGAATAGCCACCACTCTTAAACCAGAATTGTGCAATTCAATGAGCTTATGCTGAATGTTATCAACCAAGGTTGCTTCATTATCGACAGCTAAACCAAGCTCTGTTGCAACCGCCTGGCGCAAGTCTGCCCCTGATAACACAGGGTTTGGTAAATAGATCAGAGCTGTACAGTAATGTAGGTGATTGACCAACATCCGGCAAACCATGGTTTTTCCAGTGCCTACCTCTCCGGTCACCTTAATCACGCCCTCGCCCATTTCCAACGCCGAGATTACCGTCTGAATCGCTTCGAAATGAGGCGCTAAACCATAGAAGAAATCGGTATTCGGCGTTAAGGTAAATGGCAGTTGTTCAAAACCAAAGTGAGCTTGATACATACGACGACCTAGCTTAGTGAGACACTGCCACTCTATATTGAGAAAGTAAGCAATTACTCTTCATCAGGGAACCACTGTTGAAGAAGATCACGTGAACGCTCCAACTCATTTTGCCAAGTATTCACACCCACGATCGTTGGCTTAAGTAAGATCACGAGCTCAGTTTTTTGCGTTAACTGATTGGTATTACGGAACAAATGACCTAAGGCTGGAATATCACCGAGGAATGGAACTTTAGAGGTCACATCACTGGTGTTGGATTTCATCAAACCACCAATAACAACCACATCGCCATCTCGAGCTCGAATCACTGAGTCAGACTCACGAATAGAGCTTTTCGCCAAAGGAAGCTGCACCACACCCGTTGTAGAACCAAGGTTGAGCTCTTTCACTTCTTCCTCGACCTCAATAACGGCTGGGTGAACATGTAAGAATACGCTACCTTTATCATCTATCTGAGGGGTCACATCTAAGGAGATACCCGAAAAGAACGGAGTTAACTCAACCTCAGGTGCGACGTTCGCGTTGTCACCACTGCCTACCGCGCTAGATAAATCCGTCACGTAGTATTCGTCAGTACCCACTTTGATAACCGCTTTCTGGTTGTTTGCAGCTGTGACTCGTGGGCTTGATAGAACGTTCAGGTCACCTTGAGTATCCATAAAGCTCAATACCGCTTCAAAACTGCCATCTGAGATCGTTACGTTGGTTTGCCCGCCTAACAAAGAGCTGATCGCATCTAATGGAGGCAAAGTTCCACCAGGTCGATCAATTACCACACCGCCGCTGCCAATCGACTTAGATAAATTAGACCAGCTAATACCTTGTTGGTAACCATCACTCAAGGTTACTTCCATGATTTTGGCTTCTAGGATAACTTGACGCTGCAGGCGTTTTTGAGAAATACCTAAGAACTCTCGAACCTCACGAATTTCGTCAGGGTAAGCACGCACTGTAATCACACTCGCTTGCGGGGTCACGACAACGCTTTGCCCATCGCCCGAGCCAATTAAGTGAGCAACCGCCGCTTCAAGCTGTGGCCAAAAATCACTTTCAGAGGTCGTTTCAATCTCTGTACCACCATTCGATGTCGAGTTTGATGAATTAGAAGAGTTAGATGAATTTGACGAGTTTGAGTTCGAGTTTGAAGAGCTCGATGAATTCGAATCTGAGTTAGAGATCGTGCCGGTGGTGATCGTCGTTAATGAGCGACCAGAACGCTTAACTTGTAAGTAATCGACAGGGATCGTTACGGTGCGAAGACCGGCAGGATAAACTTGAATCACTTTGCCACGCTTTTCAATATCGTAGCCATACATATCTTGAGCAACAGCCAGTACCTCATCTAACGTCACGTCCGTTAGATTAAGCGTAAGGTTTCCAGACACACTTGGGTGAATAGCCGCACTATATTCCGTACCTTTCACTAAGCTGGCAAAAAAAGTTCTCGCTTCAACGCCTTTTGCCTGAATACGAAAACGCTTAACCGTTTCCATCCCCGGAGACATCGAGTCAGAATTAAGCTGAGGCATAAGGTCATCTTGAACCGACGAAGGCAGCTCATGAAGCGCTCTGCTATTGGCTTCATTAATTGATTCGTTTAAAGACTCTTTAATCTCAACAGGATCTCTATGCCCCATCGAACAGCCGACTAAAGATGACACTAGGATTGCTACTACAAGTTTACGCATGTCTTCACTCTAACCTTAATTATTCTTAACATCTAAAGAGAACATCTCTAATTTCCACTGCTTAGAGCTTCTCTGCAGAGTGACGTATTCTGGATCTATGTTCTTAACTCGGTACCCTCTGATCGTTTCCCCTTGTCCGAGAATCTGACCATTCATAATCGCATAGCAAGGCGTATCTCCCTTACACACGATGCTTTCTAAAGAAGGCAAGCGATAACGAGTTGGTGCTTTCTTAGCAGGCGCCGTTTTCTGTTGAGGTGAAAGCCAGCCTAATGGCGCCGTGGGATCTTGCTCAGCCCACACAAAAGAGCTACTAAATAGCAAGGACAACAAAAGAGTTCTAACCACCGATAAACTCCTGTCTAGTACCTAATGTGTAAACCTCGAACACCAGTCGAGCTTTAGGATATTCTTCTACTGAGTATTCAAATGTGCGCCAGTAGTAACTCACAGGTAGAGACTCAAGTGCTTGAAGGTAAGCTGAGATATCAAAGTAACTGCCGGTTAGCTCCATTCTTACAGGGTGAAGAAAGTAGCCTGAATATTCGCTGGTCTCTTTATTGTTCGAAATCGCTTCTGGTTTTAATGACTCTAGCGATTCAAGCTTTAGTCCATTACCGGCGTTAAGAACGCTCTCCAGTAACTGCGACATTTGAGAAGGTGTGATTAATCCATCAACAATCTGAGAAAGCTGAAGAGAGAGATCTTGGCTCTCCACCAGCAGCTTTTTGTACTCTCGATTAATTTCTTTGTCTGGGTCTTTGTTTAACTGAGCTTGCAGAACAAGTAACTCACCTTGCTGCCTTTGATTCGATTGAGTCAGGCTGCTCGCCTTGGCATTTTTAGCTTGTAGATCGAGATACGCAGGCTCAACCAATAAGGTGAACAACAACATCGATAGGCCAACAAAACCACACACAAAAAGTAGCCATTTTTCTCTTTGACTTAATGCAAGAAACTTATCGCTCAGCTGGTTCCACTGCTGCATTATTTACTCTCCCGACGAGTACTTAGCTCAAACGTCACCACATCCTGATCATTACGGCCAATTTTTAGTTTTTCAAAAGTGCGTCCGACTAAATTAAGCTCACTTTTAAACTGACCAATCCAGTTCGGAACGACATTTGCGTTACGAGCCAAGCCACTAAGATCTAAAGTATCGTGGGTCATGTAGATGTGCGAAAGAGAAATGTCATTTCGGCCTAATTTAGCTAAGGAATTCATGACGCCAGAATACCCGACTTGTTGGGATTCGTCGTATTGTCCAACAGCCTTCAAAGCCTCTTTTTTAGCCTCAGTCTCACGTTTGAGACGCGCAACCGCCGCGACTTTCTCTGGAGACGGTTTATGCTGAGTTAACTTACTATTCAATTGGTTAACTTGCTTGTTAAGTTGATTCGAGTCTTGTTGCAGGGCTGTTAGCTCTTTATCTAGATTAGAAACTTGATACTGCATTGCGAAGTAACCACCAAGCATCAAAACACAAACTACTCCCCAGCTCGCAACAACATTGGTCAGCGTAAAATATTCTTTTTTAGGCTTAAGGTGTTCAGGGTAAAGATTGACCTTAAACGTCTCTTTTTCAGCTGCAAGTTTAAGCAACAAACTCTCTGAATTATCACGCTCACCTTCAACCAACAGTGAAACTGTCGAGCTCAATGTACTGTTTAAGGCACTTTGTAACTCTGCTTCATCTTCTTCGTCACAACAGATTTTAAGCTGGTGAAGCTGGGTGCCTTTAATTTGAGAAGAAAGGTAATCAATCGAGCGTTGAAGCTCTAAAGCGAGGCCATCTAACTGAAGAGCACTTGACGCAACACCCGTTAAAGGTGGCACAACACTGCGGATGGTTCTTTGAAAACAAACGGTATTTTCGACAAACGCACCCAATTTAAAGTGTGAATTGACGCTACGTTGTAAAAGAATGAAATTAGACAGTTCGCCTGCACTGTAACCCCAGATTTCATCTTCAGGAGCAACACCTATTAATTCAACCTGAGCCGAATTAGTGATATTCAAAAGCTTGTCCAACAGCTTTTTAGGCAGGACATATACTTGCAGCTTGTTCGACGTTGGTAACGCGACCGCACTCGCAGTAATTTCCGTGACTCTTTCTGAAACAAGATCTTTGAGTAAAAAAGGCAGTGCTACCGACCATTCACTCTCTGGAATGTCCGGTTTATCAATTTGGTAGGTTTGGTAGTAGTTAGCACAGACAATCAGTTGGACGCTATTACTGGTAAACGCCTCACTGCTAAGCGATTTTTTTAGCGCACTCTCCCAGTCCCCATTAACCACGGGAATGCTGGCTACTTGAGGATCTTGTTCTGTCGATGAAATATAAATGGCGTCATTGCCCAGCAAGACAACTTGCGAGCTACCTTTATTATTCGTTGGCTTTATTTTGTCTAAAATCGCTTTAAAATTCATTCTTAACTACTACTCTTACGCCATCGATTTCTTCGTCCAACTTTGACAACAGATTCCGCTTTCGCGGCTTTTTCTGCTTGATTAGGCAAAGGGATAATTTGTTGTTCTTCGTCGAAATATCTCCCTTGATAGCCGTTAATGCCTAACTCTATCAAGGTATTCTTTTCTTGTTTTGTCTCGACTCCAACGGCAATAACTTGAGTTGGAGAATCACCACACGCCCCAATTAAGCTTCGAACAAACAGTTGGTTCTCATGCCTTTGGTCGATTTTCTTTATTAGGCTTCGATGAAGCTTAATATAATTAACCTTCAAATCCTTTATATAGTGAGTGCTAACAATGGTTCGCCCAGCTTGGCCAACCACAACTTTACACCCTAAACCTCGCAACATCTTTGCCACCGGTCTCATATAATCAAGATGAGCAATCAAGTGCCCTTCTGGAAACTCAAACGCAAGCTGAGAGCGGTGTTGAGCAGAGAGCTGTAACAACTCACTCCTAAACCACTTAAAGTGCTGTTTATTAGCAAACGGGGTAACATTCAGATTCACTGAATAGTTGATAGGTTGAGTTGATTCTTTCAACGATTTCAACACAACCTTTAGAACCGATTGGTCCATTTGAGCTTGATAACCCACTTGCTCTACCGCAGGCATAAATCGAGACGATTTCAATAAACCTTTGTCAGGATCCTGAATTCTAGTAAATATTTCTCTATGCAATTCATTAACTTGACCAGATTCCGGCATAAGATAACACCGCTGAGCAAAGATTACTAAATTTTCAGGAAGCAGCGCTTTATCAAGTAATGTTCTCCAACGAACACTGCCTCTATCAAGCTCATTCTTATTCTCTTTCGGGTAACGGCTCCAGTTATTAATACGCTCTAACTGAGCACTCTTTAGTGCCGTTTCCGTTTCATCCATGATCTGGCTATGACGCTCACCTTCGGTATACATGGTCACACCAATATGACACCAGTTATCCGACTCTAAAGGCTCTGGCGGAGCTAGCTTATCTAACTGCCTTAAACACTGAGCAGCCAAGGTCGCAATATCTTTTGCGCCCTGATGAGGGATAAATACAGCAAAGTCCGCTTCGTAATAGCGAGAAAAAATGACATCGGGATAGCGTTGAACGATATTCGACAGTACTTCACCGACTTCAATAATAAAGCCGTCTGTGGTTTGCTTATCGTTAGCATCACTAACTTGCTCCCATTCGTCGATACGTATCAGTAACACACCGCCTCGAGCACCACTTTCATGCAGTGCCGATTCCAGCTTATTATCGAATAAAACTCGGTTTGCCGTTCCCGTGAGTTTATCTAGGAAAGTATGGGTACGAATAAAGGTATCAAAGCGACTTCGTTCTTGACGAGCATCTTGTAGCTCTTCAATCAATACATCTAAGGCTTCGCTTGCGGTATAAGGCCACTCTCGCTCATCTCCCTTTGCATGAGCTTCAACCTGACCGGCCAAGATCATTCTTCCTCGCTCTTCCAAGATTTCAGAACCCATGAGTTGTTCTTTCAACCAACGAACACCGCGAGCAAGACAGAACAGAACCAATGCGACAGCCAAAGTAATTGACCACATCGCTTCCATTGAGTAGTTGTAGCCAATATAAGGAGGAAGTGCTTTAAATTCGATTCGGTAGCCTTCATTACGCTCTAAAATGAAGCTTTTCTCATAAAGACGATTGGGATCAATTTGTGGGGAGGTATCTTTGAAACGATAAACGATGCCGGTCTTGTTCGAGAGTTTCATCTCAACAATATTGCTCGCCTGCAACATCTTAGGCATCCAACGCTGCATTGAATACGCGGCGTCAGGGTCTTCCATCTCTTTATCTACAACGTCGACAATGCCAACCAAATAATGGTCTAAATATTCCTGTCCAATACGCTTAAAGGAAAGTGTGCCACCAATAAAAAGAATGAACATCGCGCTGATCACTATCACGGTGACAAATGCGACCAATCGAGTGCTCAATTTTAGTGTCGGGGTATATCTCATGAATAACGAAATCCTTTTCAACTCACATTATACCGTATTGCTACTTATACTATAAATTGACGTTGTAAATAAAGCGTTAAGAATTGTAGGTAACAAAAAGCCGCGATGAACGCGGCTTTTTCCAATTTAATACTGTCTTTATAATATATTAAAAACAGGGACTAAAATGGGATGTCATCATCAAAATCCATTGGCGGCTCATTATATTGAGGTTGAGCCTGCTGAGGAGCTTGTTGAGGTGCTTTTGGCTGCTGTTGAGCGGGAGCACTGTATTGTTGTTGCTGTGGCTGCTGTGGCTGACCCCAACCACCTTGCTGTTGGTTGTTACCCATGCCACCTTGAGCAGGAGCACCACCTTGAGCACGGCCGCCAAGCATTTGCATTACACCATTGAAGCCTTGAACAACCACTTCAGTTGTGTAGCGATCTTGACCGCTTTGATCTTGCCATTTACGAGTTTGAAGTTGACCTTCAATGTAAACTTGAGAACCTTTACGTAGGTACTCACCAGCAACTTCCGCAAGCTTGCCAAACAGAGCAACACGGTGCCATTCTGTTTTTTCACGCTGCTCGCCAGTTGCTTTATCACGCCATGACTCTGACGTTGCAATGGTAATGTTCGCTACTGCGCCGCCATTTGGCATGTAACGAATTTCAGGGTCATTACCTAGGTTACCCACTAATATAACTTTGTTAACTCCACGGCTAGCCATGATTTGCTCCGTCTAAATTCATAGTCTCAGAAAATTTTAGCGCACAAGAATAGCATGCTTTTCTACAGTGATAAATCGCATTCCTATTCTCTCCTCACTACAAAGAATAAAAACGTAACAAATCATGATATTCAGAGCGATGTTGCTTTTTTCTCCACTTACAAACCACTCATTTACTTTGATAATTGATATTCAACGCAAGTCACTATCAAGGCGCTAGAGAAGCTAAAGCCTGCATGACAACGTGGAATCTAATCCCACTCAAACAGGACGTTTCAATGAGAAAATCAAGATACGCTCGCACTTTACACTTTCTGTGCATCGACCCAAACGATACCTATCTACATGTAAAAGAGATAGAAAAGCATTTATCTATTGTTCTCTACAAAATGACACCCGACGCATTAATGCTAGTTGATAGAAAGCAGAGTAACCGGATCTTGCTCGTCGATTACAGAGAGGTACCACAACTACTGATTATTTGTCCTAACCTGACTGTTATGTGGAAAAATCACGAAATCATTTTATTCAATGTCCCCCAGCAACTTCCAACCTCAGAGCTTCTTACCTATGGGGTACTAAAAGGACTCTTTTACAACACTGAACAAAAGGACAAGATTGCTCGTGGTCTTCAAGAAGTCATTGATGGCGATAACTGGCTGCCAAGGAAGGTAACCAATCAACTGTTGTTTTATTATCGCAATATGGTCAATACCAACACCACACCAACCAATGTTGATTTAACCATTCGTGAGATCCAGGTGATTCGCTGTCTTCAATCCGGGTCTTCAAACACACAAATCGCCGATGACTTGTTTATTAGTGAGTTCACGGTTAAATCTCACCTCTATCAAATATTCCGTAAGCTTGCGGTAAAAAATAGAGTTCAAGCGATAGCATGGGCAAACCAGAACCTGCTTGCATAATCGACCCACCTCTTAGTCTGACGATAATTTTGAGGGAAGCTCTAGTAAACCATGGCTATTGTTGCTGAATTTTCGACATAACTTATGCTAGAGTTGCCCTCAGAAATATCAACCACTCAGGTTGAATCAATAATTATTATAGATAAAGGGTCTTATCATGATCAAAAAGTGCCTTTTCCCGGCAGCTGGCTACGGTACACGTTTTTTACCTGCAACCAAGTCAATGCCTAAAGAAATGATGCCTGTAGTAAACAAGCCTCTGATTGAATACGGTGTAGAGGAAGCTATCGAAGCTGGTATGGATGGAATGTGCATCGTTACTGGTCGTGGTAAGCATTCTCTGATGGATCACTTCGATAAAAACTACGAACTCGAACATCAGATCAGCGGCACGAATAAAGAAGACCTATTGGTTAATATCCGTGAAACGATTGAAGCGGCAAACTTCACCTACATTCGTCAACGTGAGATGAAAGGCCTTGGCCATGCTATTTTAACGGGTCGCGAACTTGTAGGCGATGAACCGTTCGCAGTAGTACTTGCTGATGACCTTTGTGTGAACGAGCAACAAGGCGTGCTAGCTCAGATGGTTGCGCTATACAAACAGTTCCGCTGTTCTATTGTTGCTGTACAAGAAGTTCCAGAAGAAGAGACTCACAAGTACGGTGTTATCTCTGGCGAAATGATCAAAGATGACCTTTTCCGAGTTGATGACATGGTAGAGAAGCCAGAGCAAGGTACAGCACCAAGCAACCTAGCGATCATTGGTCGTTATATTCTGACTCCAGATATCTTTGAATTAATCGAGCAGACAGAACCAGGTAAAGGCGGCGAAATCCAGATCACTGATGCATTGCTAAAACAGGCAAAAGCAGGCTGTGTATTGGCTTACAAATTTAAAGGCCAACGTTTTGACTGTGGTAGTGTTGAAGGCTATATCGAAGCAACAAACTACTGCTTCGAAAACCTATACAAGAAAGACCAGCAGCAAATCGAGCTAGGTAAACACTCGACCAAGAAAGAAGCATAACGACTGGTTAATCACTAACGTTACTGATTTTAGAAAGGGCGACTCTTTGAGTCGCCCTTTTTGTTTACTGTTTTTTTATCCAGTAAAACTTTGCACAAATCTCACTCTATGTAATACTTTAGCCACTTAAAATTACATGGTCTATTGAGATGGATAAAATAGAAATTAGAGGCGCTCGTACGCATAACCTCAAAGACGTCAACCTAACCATTCCACGTGACAAACTGACTGTCATCACCGGATTATCGGGTTCAGGAAAGTCGTCACTTGCGTTTGACACACTCTACGCAGAAGGTCAGCGTCGTTATGTTGAATCTCTGTCTGCTTACGCTCGTCAATTTCTATCTCTTATGGAAAAGCCTGATGTCGACCATATTGAAGGTCTGTCTCCAGCTATCTCAATAGAACAAAAATCGACTTCACATAACCCTCGCTCAACCGTCGGTACCATTACCGAAGTCTATGATTACCTCAGATTATTGTATGCGCGAGTAGGCGAACCTCGCTGTCCAGACCACAACATCCCTCTAGCAGCACAAACCATCAGTCAAATGGTCGATAAGGTCTTAGAACTGCCTGAAGGCTCAAAGATGATGTTGATGGCACCGATTGTCAAAGAGCGCAAAGGTGAGCATGTTAAAACACTGGAAAACTTAGCTGCGCAAGGCTTTATCCGAGCCCGAATTGATGGTGAAACCTGTGATCTATCCGATCCACCAGCCTTAGAACTTCATAAAAAGCACACCATTGAGGTCGTCGTTGATCGATTTAAAGTACGTCCCGATCTACAGCAACGTTTGGCTGAATCGTTCGAGACCACATTAGAGCTATCTGGCGGCATCGCTGTCGTCGGTTGGATGGACGAAACGGATCAAGAAGAGATCGTATTCTCTGCTAACTTCGCTTGTCCTAAATGTGGTTACAGCATGCAAGAGCTTGAGCCTCGCCTGTTCTCATTTAATAACCCGGCAGGAGCATGTGGTACGTGTGATGGTCTTGGTGTTCAACAGTATTTTGATCCAAGCCGAGTGATTTTAGATGAGAACCTAAGCATTGCTGAAGGTGCGATAAAAGGTTGGGATCAAAAGAACTACTACTATTTCCAAATGCTAACGTCGCTGTCAGAACATTATGGTTTTGATCTGTATGCGCCATTTAATTCTCTACCGAAAAAGACTCAAGAGATCATTCTAAAAGGATCAGGTCGTACTGAAGTGGAATTCAAGTACATCAATGACCGAGGTGATATTCGGGTTAAGCGTCATCCATTTGAGGGCATTTTAAATACCTTGGAGCGCCGTTACCGTGATACTGAATCGAGCGCAGTGCGTGAAGATCTTGCTAAATACATCTCAACCAAATCGTGCTCTAGCTGTGATGGCACTCGCCTGAGATTAGAAGCTCGTAATGTTTTCATTGGTGATACAACACTTCCGGAAATCGTTGAACTTAGCATTGCTGACGCACTACAATTTTTCCAAGAATTGAAGCTAGACGGTCAACGTGGGCAGATCGCAGATAAAGTGATGAAAGAGATCAATGATCGTCTGCATTTCTTAGTCAACGTTGGTTTGAACTACCTTAACCTATCACGCAGTGCTGAAACGCTGTCTGGTGGTGAGGCGCAACGTATTCGTTTGGCGAGCCAAATCGGTGCCGGTTTAGTTGGCGTTATGTATGTACTTGATGAGCCATCAATTGGTCTCCACCAGCGCGATAATGAACGTCTATTGCAAACCTTAATTCACCTGAGAGACTTAGGTAATACGGTACTTGTTGTGGAACATGACGAAGATGCAATTCGTTGTGCTGACCATGTTATCGATATCGGTCCAGGAGCAGGGGTGCACGGTGGTCACGTGGTGGCAGAAGGTACCATGCAAGACATCATCGAAAACCCGAACTCTTTGACAGGCCAATACCTGAGCGGTGCTAAAGAAATTGCAGTGCCTGAAAAGAGAACGCCTATCGACAAGAAAAAGGTCGTCGAGATCGTTGGCGCAACGGGGAACAACCTAAAGAATGTGACCGCGACAATTCCTGTTGGCTTGTTCAGTTGTATTACGGGCGTATCAGGTTCGGGTAAATCAACGCTTATCAACGATACCTTCTTTAAAGTCGCCCACACTCAATTAAACGGTGCCACGACTGCAGTTCCAGCAAAGCACAAAAAGATTAAAGGGTTAGAACATTTTGATAAGGTAATCGACATAGATCAAAGCCCTATCGGTCGTACACCAAGATCAAACCCTGCGACCTACACAGGGATTTTCACCCCTATTCGTGAACTATTCGCGGGCACTCAGGAATCACGTTCTCGTGGTTACAAGCCAGGTCGATTCAGCTTTAACGTTCGTGGTGGTCGTTGTGAGGCTTGTCAGGGAGACGGCGTAATCAAGGTAGAGATGCACTTCTTACCCGATGTGTATGTGCCTTGTGATGTGTGTAAAGGTAAGCGTTATAACCGTGAGACTCTAGAGGTCCGCTACAAAGGTAAAACCATTGACGAAGTTCTAGAGATGACTGTGGAAGATGCTCGTGAATACTTCAACCCGGTACCTGTTATCGCTCGTAAACTGCAAACTTTAATGGACGTTGGCCTTTCCTACATTCGCTTAGGGCAAGCAGCTACAACCTTATCTGGTGGTGAAGCTCAGCGTGTTAAATTAGCGCGTGAACTGTCTAAACGAGACACGGGAAAAACCTTATACATTCTCGATGAGCCAACAACAGGCCTTCATTTCCACGATATCCAGCAGCTACTGACGGTATTACATAGACTGCGTGATCACGGTAATACAGTTGTCGTGATTGAGCACAACCTAGATGTCGTTAAAACAGCAGACTGGATCCTAGATCTTGGCCCAGAAGGTGGGCAAGGTGGTGGTGAGATTGTTGCAGAGGGTACACCTGAAGATGTGGCGTTAGTCGAAGGTTCACACACTGCTCGCTTCCTTAAGCCTATGTTAAATTTGAAGTCGGTGTAAAATAGCGCCCTGCGGGCAGACAGAAAAATGTTAAAGTAACAGAGCTTGTTTCAGAAGGAACAAGCTCTGTTTTTATAAGGTTAGGGATTTATGGCAACAATACACACTAGCGGTACTCAGCTAGAAAATCAGGTCACTCAGCTACCACTCAACAAAGCATTTCTGGCTTCTTTAGCTGTTGTATTCTTGTTAGCTATGCATTTTTTTATGCCGAATCCTGGTGGTTCGGGCCTTGCTCTATCCTTTAACCCTACCACTTGGCTAGCGCTAAGCTTCACGCTAGCGATTGGCTTTTACCAACTCGCGACCAATCGAGTACTCAAGTATTCCAAATTAACAATTGGCTTGTTGATTAGCTGCATCATACTCACGCTACCCATTTTATACAGCAATGCTGCACCTCAAGGAGCGTCAGGACGCTTGCTTGGATTGTGGGCGGGCTTTGCCTTATTTGTGGTGCTGCAGCAATTTAAGTTCAGCAATAAACACAAGCAACGTATGTTATGGTTCATTGTACTTGCTGTTGTTATACAAGCACTATTTGGCTATGTGCAATATTTCTTATTAGAACCAGGCAACCTATTTGGCTACAACACTGCTGCAAACCGACCATATGGGATATTTCAACAACCGAATGTAATGGCAAGCTTTCTTGCTACTGGTTTTATGCTGTCCGCTTACCTTTTAGCAAGGCAGCCGGCTAAATATAACCATAAGATCAGCGAATCATTCCTACTGTATTTAACTCCAACCTTAACCGTGCCCTTGCTGATCATCATTGCATCACGTACCGGATGGTTGGCCGCTGTCATTGGGTTTATCTGCATTCTGCCCTATCTATACAAGTTCTCGACCAAGAAACGCTTCTACGGATGGTGCGCATCAGTGCTCGTCGGTGTCGTCGTCGCTTTTTCGGTGATCAGCCTAAGTGCGACTGATAGCCTCGCTAGCAAGAAAGCGAACCTAGAAAGCCCGCGCGCTTATACGTTCCCGCAAGCTTTAGATATGATGATCGAAAAGCCATTTACAGGTTATGGTTACGGGAAATTTGAGTCTGAATACACGCTATATACAGCTCGCCAACATCAACTCAACTCGAACTATCATCCAGGTCTTCCTTCAATGGATCACCCGCACAATGAGTTCCTGTTTTGGGGAGTTGAAGGGGGGATTGTACCAATCATCGGAATCTTGATTGCTGCAATATTGGTGATGTCACGCATAACAAGTTCAGCAAAGGGAACACGTCTAGCCCTGCTCGCGTTATTTATCCCAATCCTTTTGCACTCTCAACTTGAGTATCCTTTTTACCACTCGGCGATTCACTGGATAACATTCATTATATTGATTTACTGGGTAGATCAGCGCTCTTCCCGACATTATCAACAGTCGTTCAGTATCATCAGCAAGACCCTATTTAGAGTGTTGAGCTTAGTGCTCCCTATTTTGGTCAGTTTTTATATGTTGAGCGCCCTGCACACCAACTATGTACTGACTAAGTTTGAACTGTCTAAGCCGAAAAATCCGGACATTCTTAAGCAGGTAACGAACCCAGTGGTGTGGAAAGATCGCTACGATTGGGATATATACAGCACTTACCTTAATATCGGCCTCTACAAAGCCGACCCGAGCCTTATACAGCCTTACATCGATTGGTCACTGGAGATCATAAAGAGTAAACCAAGACCGGCTTTCTACAGCAATCTGATTCTGGCGTATCAAGGCCTAGGAGAAGAAAGTAAAGCAGAGCAAATTCGTAGCGAAGCGAACTTTTTATTCCCTAACAGAGACTTTTCAAAGGTTCAGTATAAGAAAGTGTCACAAGCAGAAGATAACGTTTCGTCTGCAGAATAATGTTAAGAATTCGCAACGCAAGCTTCACTTAGTAGGCAGTAGGAGCTTGGGGTAGATACAAAAAAGCGCACGATCTCTCGTGCGCTTTTCTTTTTAATTTCAGTTCATGCAGCTACTTCAAAACATCTTTTAGCGCTTTTAGGCACAACGCGACATTCTCTTTACGAGCACCGTAACCCATTAGGCCGATACGCCATGCCTTACCAGCCAAAGAGCCAAGCCCAGCACCGATTTCAAGATTATATTCTTCTAAAAGCTGCGTTCTGATCTTAGCCTCATCAATTCCTTCTGGGAAATAAAGTGCATTAAGCTGCGGCAGGCGGCTCTCTTCATCAACCACAAACTTTAACCCTAGAGCTTCTACGCCTTCTTTAAGCTCTTGGTGCATCGCATGATGACGAGACCACGCATTATCTAAGCCTTCATTTTTCAACAAAACCAGCGACTCATGCAGAGCATAAAGGCTGTTCACGGGTGCGGTATGGTGGTAGCTACGCTTACCTTCTCCACTCCAGTAACCTAATACTAAACTTTGATCCAAAAACCAGCTTTGCACTGGTGCTTTACGGGCTTTCATTTTATCAACCGCACGCTGAGAGAAAGTCACTGGAGATAGCCCTGGCACACAAGACAGACACTTTTGGCTGCCAGAATAAACCGCATCAAGCTGCCACTCATCAACCAGCAATGGCACACCACCTAATGATGTCACTGCATCAACAATCGTTAACGCATCAAACTGACGAGCGACAGCAGAGATAGCTTGAGCATCAGATAACGCTCCGGTTGATGTCTCTGCATGCACAAATGCAACAGCAACGGCATCGGGGTTTTCTGCCAATGCTTGTTCTACCTTTTCAACTGAAACGGGCTTGCCCCATTCGTCATCAACAAGGATGGCTTCGCCACCACAACGCACCACGTTTTCTCGCATACGCTCACCGAAGACACCATTACGACAAACAATCACCTTTTCACCAGGCTCAATCAAGTTAACAAAACAGGTCTCCATACCTGCACTGCCCGGTGCAGAAACGGCAATCGTAAATTCGTTTTCAGTCTGAAAAGCGTATTTAAGAAGTTGTTTAAGCTCATCCATCATCGCAATAAACAGCGGATCTAGGTGACCTATGGTTGGACGGCTCAAAGCCTGTAGCACTTGAGGTGAGATATCAGAAGGACCAGGCCCCATTAACGTTCGGTGTGGTGGATAAAAGCTATCGATAGCAGTAGTGAGTGTGAAATTAGACATGTACATCCCTTACGTTAATGTTGTGAACAATCCACCCTAAAGCAAATTGATTACCTCAGCAATTAGCCATAAGTATTGAGGTCAAACCACTGTCACATAATTGTTAAAATTATTTTTCAATTATCTCAAGTTACGGATTGACATTGTTACCACAAAAACGTTCAATGAAACGGCTATCTAGCAGAAGAGGAGCACTGCCCAGGCAGATGTTTTGTGGAACCGCATTTCCAATACAAAACATTTATGGGGAGCAGTGCCGAGATAATAAAAGGATGCAGGACCTTTATTATCGGTTGAGCGGGCTGAATCCCGTCAACTGTCGCCATTTCTATATGGTGAAGAGCTTCTGAGGTTACTATTCTAATAATTCCTCTCTTTTTGCTCTAAAACTCTCTTCGAAAAACATCGGACGTTGGATTACCCAACCGTAATTTTATTTTAGGAAGTCGTGGGAGATATATCGTGAGTGCATCTAATGTAGCTGGTTCTTTTAATGTCGCTAAGTTTGGTGGAACAAGTGTTGCCAACTTTGAAGCAATGAGCCGTTGTGCTGCCATTATTGAAAACAACTCAAACACGAAACTGGTCGTGAGTAGTGCATGCTCTGGTGTCACTAACTTGCTGGTTGAACTAGCAAATGGTGTTCAAGACAAAGCTCGTCGTCAGGAACTAATGGCGCAATTAGCGGACATTCACAACGCAATTCTTGACCAACTCGCAGATCCAATCAGCATCGAAAAAGAAGTCCACAGCATTCTTGATGACATTGCGAGCGCTGCAGAGGCCGCATCATTCCAAACAAGTACTAAACTGACGGATCACCTTGTCGCATGTGGCGAGTTGATGTCGACACACATCTTGGCTCAGATCATCTCTGAACGAGGCACTCCTGCTGTTCGCTTTGATATCAGAGAAGTGATGCGCACTAATGATGATTTTGGTAAAGCCGAACCTCAACTAGAAGATATTGCCGCTCTAGCGCAACAGAAACTTATTCCACTTTGCCAACAACAAGTTGTCGTTACACAAGGTTTTATCGGTGCTGATAGCGAAGGCAACACCACGACTTTAGGCCGCGGTGGCAGTGATTACTCAGCAGCATTGATTGCCGAATCTGTAAAGGCGATTGGTCTAGAAATCTGGACGGATGTTCCGGGTATTTACACCACTGACCCTCGTATTGCACCTAAAGCTTCTCCTATCCCAGAGATCAGCTTTAGTGAAGCATCGGAAATGGCAAACTTTGGTGCGAAGATCTTGCACCCATCAACTCTAGTACCTGCACTACGCCACCAAATACCGGTATTTGTCGGCTCTTCTAAAGCGCCAGAGCTCGGTGGAACTTGGATTCGCCAAGAAGTTGAGAGCTCTCCTCTATTTAGAGCGCTTGCCCTACGCTGCAACCAAACCATGGTTACGCTACGTAGCGCTAATATGTTCCATGCCTATGGCTTTTTGGCAAAGGTATTCGAGATCCTTGCTAAACATAAGATCTCGGTCGATCTTATCACCACTTCAGAGATCAGTGTTTCACTAACACTCGATCAAACCGATACCTCTGGTGGTGCTCCTGAGTTACCTGAAGCCGCTCGCCTTGAGCTTGAAGAGTTGTGTTCCGTGGATATTGAGCACGACCTATGCCTTGTTGCACTGATTGGTAACAACATGAGTGAAAGCAAAGGCTATGCGAAGCAGGTATTCGGCACTCTTGAAGATTTCAACCTACGCATGATTTGTTACGGAGCAAGCCCACACAACCTGTGTTTCTTGCTAGATGAATCTGTTTCTAAGTTGGCGATTCAAAAACTGCACCAAGAATTGTTTGAGTAAAAATGCGTTTATCACCAACAGATAAATAACTAAATCTCAGATACAAAAAGGGTTGCGATTAAGCAACCCTTTCTCTTTTTTACTATACGAATCAAAGCTCGTCGTAGATTCAAACTAGTTAATGTTTGGACCTAACCACTTCTCAGCTTCCAACATATCCCAGCCCTTACGATCAGCATAGCTTTCTACTTGATCCTGTTGAATCTGTGCAATCGCAAAATATCGCGAATCAGGATGAGAGAAGTACATACCCGACACTGAGGCACCTGGCCACATTGCGTAACTCGTGGTTAGTGACATGTCGATGGCTTTTTCAACGTCCATCAACTCCCACAACGTGCCTTTCTCTGTATGTTCTGGGCAAGCAGGGTAACCCGGAGCTGGACGAATACCTTGGTACTTCTCTCGAATCAAATCGTCGTTAGACAAATCCTCATCAGGCGAGTAACCCCAAATGTCCTTTCTCACTTCTTTGTGTAAATATTCTGCAAACGCTTCAGCCAAACGGTCCGCAACCGCCTGAATCATAATCGCATTGTAATCATCACCATTAGCTTTATATTCATCAGCAAGCTCTCGCTCACCAATACCGCCAGTAACCGCAAAGCCACCAATCCAGTCAGCTTTACCGCTTTCTTTTGGCGCAATGTAATCAGACAAACAGTAGTTAAAGCCTTTTGGTTTCTCTGTTTGTTGACGAAGATTGTGTAGAACTTTTAGAACTTCGGTACGAGATTCATCGGTATACACCTCAATATCATCACCAACACTGTTCGCTGGGAACATGGCACACATACCACGCGCTTCAAGCAGCTTCTCTTTCTCTACGCGATCCAGTAAATCATTAGCATCTTTGAATAAACGTTTTGCCTCTTCACCCACTTCTTCATGATCAAGGATTGCAGGGTATTTACCAACCAATGACCATGTCATAAAGAATGGAGTCCAATCGATGTACTGACGCAAAGTTGCCACATCAAAATCATTGAAGATGTGAACTCCCGGCTTAGCGGGTGCCGGTGGCGTATACGCATCCCAATCGATAGCAACTTTATTGGCACGAGCTCTTTCAAGCGTGACAGGCTTGGTACGAGGCTTCTTACGATTGTGCTGATCTCGAACGCGATCGTAATCGATATCCAGCTTCTCAACGAAAGCGGGTTTCAATTCATCAGAAAGTAGTGAGGTACAAACACCCACTGCACGCGAGGCATTATTTACGTATACAACAGGTTCTGAATAATTCTGCTCAATCTTAACTGCTGTGTGAGCTTTAGATGTGGTTGCACCGCCAATCAGAAGAGGCAGCTTGAAACCCTGTCTCTCCATTTCTTTAGCAACATGTACCATTTCATCAAGAGACGGTGTAATCAGCCCAGACAGGCCAATAATGTCGACATTCTCTTCTTTCGCTACCTTGAGAATCTTCTCGCAAGAAACCATCACACCTAAGTCGATAATTTCGTAGTTATTACACTGTAAAACCACACCAACGATATTTTTACCGATATCGTGAACGTCACCTTTAACGGTCGCTAACAAAATCTTACCGTTAGTTGCGCCCACTTCTTTGGATGCATTAATGAATGGTTCTAAATGGGCAACCGCCTGTTTCATCACACGCGCAGACTTTACAACCTGTGGTAAGAACATCTTACCTTCACCAAACAGGTCACCAACAACGTTCATTCCGTCCATTAGAGGACCTTCAATCACTTCAATAGGACGAGAGGCATTAACACGAGCTTCTTCGGTATCTTCAACAATAAAGTCGGTGATACCTTTTACCAAAGAGTGCTCCAAACGCTTCTCTACAGGCCAAGTTCGCCACTCTAATGCAGATTTATCTTCAACCTTACCAACAGCACGCTCTAGGTATTCGGTCGCCATATCCAGCAATCTTTCAGTCGAATCATCACGACGGTTTAGTACGACATCTTCAACAGCATCACGCAGATCTTCTGGAACATTATCGTAAATTTCCAACTGACCAGCGTTTACAATGCCCATATCCATACCGTTTTTAAAACAGTGATATAGGAATACCGCGTGAATAGCCTCACGGACGTAGTTATTACCACGGAATGAGAATGAAACATTCGACACACCGCCAGAGATCATCGCATGCGGGAGATCGCGTTTGATGTCTCCTACTGCTTCAATGAAATCAACCGCATAGTTATTATGCTCATCGATACCAGTAGCCACTGCGAAAATATTCGGGTCAAAAATAATATCTTCTGGTGGGAAACCGACTTCATCAACAAGAATGTTGTAGGCATTGGTACAGATTTCGACTTTACGCTCTCGAGTATCAGCCTGCCCGACTTCATCAAACGCCATCACGATGACAGCAGCACCATAACGACGAACTAATTTGGCTTGCTCAACAAACTTCTCTTTGCCTTCTTTTAGAGAGATTGAGTTAACGATGCCTTTGCCTTGAATACACTTTAGGCCAGCTTCGATAACTTCCCACTTAGAAGAATCGACCATAACAGGTACTTTCGAGATTTCAGGTTCTGAAGCACATAGATTCAGGAATTTAACCATACACGCCTCGGCGTCTAGCATCCCTTCATCCATGTTGATATCGATAATCTGAGCGCCATTTTCGACTTGCTCGCGAGCAACACTCAATGCTTCGTCGTAAAGCTCTTCTTTGATCAAACGCTTGAAACGCGCAGAACCAGTGACATTGGTCCGCTCACCTACATTCACGAACAAAGATTCTTTAGCTATCGTCAGTGGCTCTAGTCCCGAAAGACGACAAGAAACTGGTAAGTCTGGCAATTGACGCGGCGTTACACCTTCAACGGCCTCAGCCATTTCACGGATATGCTCTGGAGTAGTACCACAACACCCACCAATTAGGTTCAAGAAGCCACTTTCAGCCCACTCTTTAACATGTTCAGCCATATCCTCAGGAGAAAGGTCATACTCGCCAAATGCATTAGGCAAACCCGCATTAGGGTGAGCAGAAACATTGCACTCTGAGATACGAGACATCTCACCGACATACTCACGCAGTTCATCAGGGCCCAATGCACAGTTCAATCCAAATGAGATTGGTTTTACATGACGAAGGGCGTTGTAGAATGCTTCTGTCGTCTGTCCTGAAAGGGTACGACCTGATGCGTCAGTGATGGTACCGGAAATCATCACTGGAAGAGCAATACCCACCTCTTCAAAAACAGATTCAACGGCAAAGGCACACGCTTTCGCGTTTAACGTATCAAAGATAGTTTCAATAAGAATTAAATCTGAACCGCCCTTAATGAGCGCGCGAGTCGATTCAGAATAGGCTTCAACCAGTTCGTCAAAGCTAACATTACGGTAACCTGGATCGTTTACATCAGGCGAGATAGAACAAGTTCGGTTGGTAGGGCCTAATACACCCGCGACGAAGCGAGGTTTATCTGGGGTCTTTGCAGTCCATTCATCAGCTGCTTCACGAGCAAGCTTGGCAGCAGCAAAGTTAATCTCTTCACTAAGGCTTTCCATATCATAGTCGGCCATAGCGATGGTTGTAGCGTTAAAGGTATTGGTTTCGAGGATGTCAGCCCCAGCTTCCAAATACTCCATATGGATATCTTTGATAAGTTTAGGCTGTGTAAGAACTAAAAGGTCATTGTTGCCCTTCAAGTCACTGTGCCAATCAGCAAAGCGTTCACCACGATAGTCTTGCTCTTCCAATTTATAATCCTGAATCATGGTGCCCATGCCACCATCAATCAGTAAAATTCGTTGCTTCAACAGAGCGTCAACCTTTTGCCTTACATTACTTCCCACGGTACAACCTCATTCCTTTAATTATCCCTCCATCCTATCACACATTAAAAAGGAGTCTAGACGTCTAAAAAAGGAAATTGATTACTGAGTCATGACAAAAAAATGTTTGCTATTTGAGCATGAGACAACGAAAATTCATATTCATACTTTGTTACATGTTGGAATCCCAATGTCGGTCTATTACACCTTATGCTTCTTGTCCGCTGCAGCCATGCTTATTGCTTTCGTGAATACAAAAATTGGTAAAATGCAGACAACCATCGCCATTACAGCTGGCTCAATGATGTTATCTCTATTAATTATCATTGCGGGACAAAACAATTGGTTCCAATTGGCTGACATCGCCTCAGAAACCGTTGCCAGTATCAATTTTGAAGATTTCCTTCTAAAAGGGATATTAGGATTCTTACTATTTGCAGGCGGTTTGGGAATCAAATTACCAAACCTAAAAGACCAGAAATGGGAAATAACAGTACTCGCGTTAGGTGCTACGCTGTTTTCAACATTCTTTATCGGTTTTGTGCTGTACGGGTTTTGCCAGTTCATCGGTATTCAATTTGATCTGATTTACTGCCTACTCTTTGGCTCGCTAATCTCTCCAACCGATCCCATCGCCGTGCTAGCAATAGTAAAGAAACTCGACGCTCCCAGAAGAATCTCTACTCAAATCGAGGGAGAATCTCTATTCAACGATGGTTTTGGCTTAGTTATCTTCGTAACCCTATTTACTATCGCATTCGGCACAGAAGCGCCAACCGTCGGTAGTGTGACCATGCTATTCGTTCAAGAGGCGATTGGCGGCATTGTCTATGGTTTTGTTTTAGGTCTTGTATTCCACTACCTAATCAGCAATACAGATGACCACTCGATGGAGTTACTATTAACCATCGGCATCCCAACTGCTGGTTATGCGTTTGCTGAAGTTCTACATGTATCAGGCCCATTAGCGATGGTGGTCTCAGGTATCATGATTGGTAACTGGACTCGCTTTATCGGATTCTCAAAAGAGAGTGAAGATCACTTAGATCATTTCTGGGAATTGATAGATGAATTCTTAAACGGCGTATTATTCCTACTAATTGGTATGTCGATGCTGTTATTCAAATTCCACCAAGAAGATTGGATCTTAATGGCTTTCGCAGTCCCTCTAGTATTGAGTGCACGTTACTTGAGTGTTTTCTTGTCTTACATCGGATTTAAACGCTTTAGAACTTACAACCCGTGGTCGATTAAGATTCTAACTTGGGGTGGTTTACGCGGTGGCTTAGCACTAGCCATGGCACTTTCAATCCCTTCAGGTATCTGGGTAATTGAAGACAAAGCAATCGATGTTAAAGAGATAATCCTTGTCATGACATACGCCGTTGTTGTGTTCTCTATTCTAGTTCAAGGCTCAACAATCACTCCTATGATAGAGAAAGCAAAACAAGCAGAGAAAGAGCTAGATTAACACCTAGATAGATCAACCAAAGCCGCCTACTTTAGGTGGCCTTTTTTATACCCAATGAAAGTCAAACTCACCAATTCCCATACTGGAGCTATCGCTGAAAGATATGCGTGGAACATAGATCTCATATCGATATTTGATACCGCTAATATTTGAGTAATCGAAAGCCTTAATGTGGGTATCCAGAACTCTTTAAGTAGGTTAAGTCATACAGAGAACTCGTTCTTGTGCGCACTCGCTAGTCTACCCAATAACCCACTCTCAAGTTATATAAGCTTCAATCGAAAGGCTTCACCTTTCACCTGGAAACAAAAATAACGGGACTCAACGTCTCGCTAGAATAGCGTTAGTTATTAACAGGACTACGGAGCTAGATGAGTGGTGAACAGAAAGCTTTAGCTTTGAACTAAGTCATTAAATACAGCAAGGCTGCACTAAATCAGTGTTCGATAGAGATAGCTAAAGGAACACATGGTACTTCAAGTGATACTTGTAAAAATGACAGGAATAAAAAGCGCTAGCATTTCTGCCGAGACGTGCAGACTAGAGTCTTAAATATGGCAAGGCTGGAATGAGTAGGTACTCCGGAGATTCGAGCACGCAGGTGAGCTAGGAGCGCCTAGTTATCCCAACATTACTTCGTAGAAGCAGCAGATACAAAAAAGCCCCAGTATTTCTGCTGAGGCTTAGTATATGGAAAGGTTGGAGGTTTAGACTCCCAACACGCGCTGTTTTGGTAAGTAGGAGAATCCGCGGCTTTGCTAATGGCGTATATTATACCAATCCGGAAAATTAACTGATCAGGTCAATCCAATCTCTTGTACACATTTTTGTGACGCGATCTTTGCACTCAAGAAATCCATTCCAAGCGCTACAGACCTTC